>NZ_BAAASG010000020.1:0-4085 GCF_039532765.1 Streptomyces longisporus | reverse complement strand
AGCACCACAGCCCGGTGCTCAAACACCGACCGCGACACCGCCAACGACCAGCCGACTTCAGCAGCCCCCAGCCCCGGCCGCCCCACCACCCACTCCCGCAACCGCCCCGTCTGCGCCACAAGCGCCTCAGCCGAACGACCCGACACCAACCACACACCCACACCCGACACCACCGGCACCACCGGCTCAGCTACGTCAGACTCATCCGACGCCTCGGCCGCAGGGGCTTCCTCGACGATCACGTGGGCGTTGGTGCCGCTCATTCCGAACGAGGACACACCCGCCCGGCGCGGGCGCTCGCCCGCCGGCCACGCCACCGACTCCGTCAGCAGCTTGACGTCGCCCGCCGACCAGTCCACATGCGGCGACGGCTCATCAGCGTGCAGCGTCCGCGGCAACTGCTCGTGCTGGAGTGCCAGCACCATCTTGATCACACCCGCCACCCCTGCGGCGGCCTGCGTGTGACCGATGTTGGACTTCACCGAACCCAGCCACACCGGCCGGTCCTCGGAACGCCCCTGCCCATAGGTCGCCAGCAGCGCCTGCGCCTCGATCGGATCACCCAACGTCGTACCCGTACCGTGCGCCTCCACCACGTCCACGTCAGCCGGCGTCAACTGACCGTTGGCCAGGGCGGCCCGGATCACCCGCTGCTGCGACGGACCATTCGGCGCCGTCAGACCATTCGACGCACCATCCTGATTCACCGCACTGCCACGCACGACTGCGAGGACCGGGTGCCCGTTGCGCTGAGCGTCCGACAGACGCTCCACCACCAGGACGCCCGCGCCCTCACCCCAGCCCGTGCCGTCCGCATCCGCCGAGAACGCACGGCACCGACCATCCACCGACAGACCCTGCTGGCGGGAGAAGTCGATGAACGTCGCCGGCGTCGCCATCACGGTCACACCACCGGCCAACGCCAGCGAACACTCACCCGACCGCAAAGCCTGACCGGCCAGATGCAACGCCACCAACGACGAGGAGCACGCCGTATCGACCGTGACCGCCGGACCTTCCAGGCCCAGTGCGTAGGAGACACGGCCGGACAGCACACTGGTGGCGTTGCCCGTCATCAAGTGACCCTCAACGCCGCTCTGACCGCTCAGCGCAATACCGATCCCGTACCCGGACGCGAACCCGCCCGCGAACACACCAGTGGCCGAGCCCCGCAGCGTCCCGGGGTCGATCCCGGCCCGCTCGAGGGCCTCCCACACCGTCTCCAGGAGCAGCCGCTGCTGCGGATCCATCGCCAGCGCCTCACGCGGACTGATCCCGAAGAACCCCGCATCGAACTGCGCAGCCTCCCGCAAAAACGCACCGGACTGCGTATACGACGTCCCCTCACTGCCCCGGTCCGGGTCGTAGACCCCCTCCAGGTCCCAGCCCCGGTCCGTCGGGAACCCGCCCACCGCATCACCACCGGAGGCAAGCAACTCCCAAAACGCCTCAGGGGTCACCACGCCCCCTGGGAAGCGGCACGCCATCCCCACGATGGCCAGCGGCTCGTCAGAAGCCCCGGCAGCCACCACCGGCGCGGCAGAGCTCAGTTCACCCGTCAGCTCCCCGCGCAGGAACCCGGCCAGAGCAAACGGCGTCGGGTAGTCGAACACCAGGGTCGACGACAGCCGCAGCCCGGTCGCCGACGCGAGCCGGTTACGCAGCTCCACCGACGTCAGCGAGTCAAAACCGAGATCCTTGAAGTTCTGCCGATCCTGCACCGCCTCAGCCGACGCATGGCCGAGCACAGCCGACACCTCGACCCGCACAAGATCCACGAGCACACGCTCCTGCTCGCTACGGCTCAACCCCGCGAGCCGACGGGCCAGTTCACCCTCACCACGTGGGGCACTCTCAATGCTCGGACCGGCCATGGTGAGCCGCTGGATCTCCGGGAGATCCCGCACCAGCGGCATCTCTCGCATGTGTGCGGCTTCGGGTGAGGAGGCCAGTTGGGGCCAGTCGACATCCATGACGGTCAGTGCAGGATCGGCGCCTTCCAGCGCCTCGCCGAGCGCGCGCACCGCCAGCAGCGGATCCATCGCCGGCATCGCCCCACGCCTGACTCGCGCCCGCACCGCGTCACTCGACGCGGCAAACCCGCCACCCGCCCACGCACCCCACGCCACCGAAAGCGCCGCCAGACCACGCGAACGACGACTCTCCGCCAACGCATCCAAATACGCATTGGCGGCCGCATAGTTGCCCTGACCCGCCGCACCCAACGTGGCCGCAGCAGACGAGAACAGAACGAAAGCCTCCAAATCGAGGTCCGCGGTCAGCTCATCCAGCAGGGCCGCGCTCACGGCCTTCGCCGCCAGCACCCTCTCCAACCGCTCCACCGAAAGCCGGTCCACCACACCGTCATCCAGCACACCCGCCGTATGCATCACCGCAGACAACGCACAACCATGCGACGCCGTCCACGCAAGCAGCCCGCCCACCGCCGAACGCTCACTCACATCACACGACACCACATCGACCGCACTACCGGCCTCAGCCAGCTCCGCGACCGTCGCCGCCACGCCCGGCACCGACGCCCCGGACCGGCTCGCCAACACCAGCCGCGGCGCCCCACGCCCGGCCAGCCACCGCGCCACATGCCCCGCAATCGCACCCGTCCCACCCGTCACCAGCACACCACCCCGCGGCGACCACCCCACCCCAGCCCCATCACGCGGCCGCGACGCATGCACCAGACGACGACCGAACACCCCCGCCGACCTCACGGCCACCTGATCCTCACCACAACCGGCCAGCACCCCCACCAGCCGCGCACCAGCCCGCTCGTCGACGACCTCCGGCAGATCGACCAACCCACCCCAACGATCCGGATGCTCCAGCCCCACCACCCGACCCAGACCCCACACCTGCGCCTGAGCAGGAGCGCCAAGCACCTCCCCCGGCCCCGCTGCAATAGCCCCCCGAGTAGCCACCCACAACGGCGCCGCAACCCCGACATCACCCAGCCCCTGAACAAGCGCCAACGACGCAGCCAGCCCACAGGCCACCGCCGGAAGGTCGGGCAGCGGTTCCTCGTCCAACGCCAGCAACGACAACACGCCTGACACGTCGAGCACATCGGTGCTCTCCAGTTCAGCGCTGATCAACGCCGTCAGATCCGCGCGAGCGCCCCCCAGCCCGGCCGGGACTTCGACCACGACGACCTGGGCGCCGCGCCCGCGCAGCACCGCCGCACAGGAGTGACGCAGTTCGACCGCAGTCGGCTCGGCAGGCGCCACCAGCAGCCAAGTCCCGTGCAGCACAGGAGAATCCGGCTCGGCGACCGGCGCCCACGACACCCGGTAACGCCAACCAGCCGTCACCGACCGGTCCAACTCCCGCCGACGCCACGACGCCAATGCAGGCAGCACCTCGTGGAAGGGCAGGGCACCGTCGACAGCCAATGTCTCAGCAAGCTGAGTCAGGTCGCCGCCCTCAACCGCCGCCCAGAACCGCGCCTCAGCCTCGACACCCGTGAGTTCGCCGTGCTGGTCGACGTTCGACGAAGGGCCAGTCGGCAAATGCAATTCGCCCTGCGGCCAGTACCGCTCGTGGCGGAAGGCGTAGGTCGGCAGTTCCACCGTCTCCGCCGGGGGCAGCACCGCCTTCCAGTCCACCACCGCGCCATGCACGAACGCCCGCGCCAGACCAGCCACCACACCCGAGGCATCCGTGTCGCCCCGCCGCTGCAACGGAACGAACACCGCCTCCTCAACCCCCACCACCGCATCCGGACCCAACGACGACAACGAACCATCCGGACCGATCTCCACGAACACCGAGACACCCTCAGCAGCCAGCGTCGCCAGCGCATCCCCGAACCGCACCGCCCCACGCGTCTGGCCCGGCCAGTACTCCGCCTCGCACTCGGAGACCAGCGCACCGGTCAGCGCACCCGCCCACAACACCTGCGGCCGCTGAAACTCCAGCTCCGCAGCAACCCGGCCCAACTCCTCCACCACCGGATCCATCGCCGGCGAGTGGAAGGCATGCGAGACACGCAACGGCCGTACACGGCGGCCCTGTTCACGCCACAACTCCACCACCCGGGCGACCCCATCCTGATCACCCGAAACCACCAC
>NZ_BAAASG010000019.1:0-82143 GCF_039532765.1 Streptomyces longisporus | reverse complement strand
TGGTCAGCGGCTCGCGGTGAGGTGCGCGAATGGGGTGGCCTTCCTCTCGTGGCCGGTCGACCGTGAGTGGTCCGGCGTGGAGGTGGACACCGCGCGCAATGGAGTCGCTGGAGTGCGCGCGAGTCATCGCGGGGGCGGTGGTCAGCGGCTCGCGGTGAGGTGCGCGAATGGGGCGGCCTTCCTCTCGTGGCCGGTCGACCGCGAGTGGTGCGGCGTGGAGGTGGACACCGCGCGCAATGGAGTCGCTGGAGTGCGCGCGAGTCATCGCGGCGGCGGTGGTCAGCGGCTCGCGGTGAGGTGCGCGAACGGGGCGGCCTTCCTCTCGTGGCCGGTCGACCGCGAGTGGTCCGGCGTGGAGGTGGACACCGCGCGCATGGAGTCGCTGGAGTGCGCGCGGAGGGTCGCGGGGGCGGTGGTCAGCGGCTCGCGGTAGCCGTGCTCAGCGGCTCCCGGTGAGGTGCGCGAAGACGACCACGTTCCCCTCGTAGCCGGTTGAGCGCGAATAGCCTCCGCCGCAGGTGATCACCCGCAGTTCGGGGCGGTTCGCGGTGCCGTAGACCTTCTCGTCGGGGAAGTGCTCGGCGTCGTACACCTCGACCGCGTCCACCGAGAAGAGCGCCGTGCTGCCGTCCCGCCGGTCCACCTCGATGCGGCTGCCCTTCTTCAGGGCGCCGAGGTCGTAGAAGACGGCGGGGCCGTCCGCGTTGTCGACATGGCCTGCGACGACGGCGGTCCCCTTCTCCCCGGGGGTGGTGCCGGCCTCGTACCAGCCCGCGAGGTTCCGCTTCGCGGCGGGCGGCACCCCGAGGCTGCCCGACGGGGTGAGCGCGAGGCCCATGAGGGGCGCGTCGACGTGGATCGACGGGATGCGGATGCGGTCGGGCGGGGAGGGCGGCAGCGCGGGCGCGCCGCGCGGCTGGCCGCCGTGGCCGGTGCGGGCCGCCTGCGCGGCGGAGGGCTGCGGCGGGGCGTGCGTCCCGGCGCCGCCCCCGAGCAGCCACGCCCCGGAGCACAGGGCGACCACGGTGACGGTCCCTATCGCGCCGTTGCTGACTCTGCGCACGCGAGCCTCCTACCTGACTCGAGCGGTCGTACCCGGCCCCCTCCGAGCCGCGAGGGGCGTCGGACCCGGAGGGGGAGGGACATGCGGTACCGGCGGACGGACAGCGGAGGGTGTCCGTCAGATCCCGTCGCCTCTCGCCCGGCGATGCAGGAGCCAGGTACCGCCCGCGGCGGCGACGGCGAGAGCCGTCACGCCGGCCGCGGTCTGCACGGGATCGGGGCCCAGGGCGCCACCGACCCCCGTCTTCACACTTCCGTGGGGCTCCTGCCCGTGGACCGCCGTCAGGGTCACCACCAGGTCGCCCGTGACCTGCCGGTCGCCCTCGGCGCACTGCGCGACGATCTCGTACGTCCCCGGCTGGGCGCTCGGCGGCACCCGGAACTGCCCGACCGCCTCGCCGTCGTGCGCACTCGGCGCCAGGGTGAAGACACCGGCCCCCACCGCTCCGGCGTCGCCCGCCGCCGTGCCCTCCGTGCCGCACTCCGCGGTGTTGACCGTGATCTGGGTGCCCGGCACGGCCTGGGAGGGGAACACCTCCAGACCGCCGCCACCGCCGTCGTCGTCGGCGTACGCGGGCGCGGCCACGAAGCCCGCGGCTGCGACGGCGAGGGCGGTACCGGTCAGCAGACGGGCGGTACGTCGCATCGATGCTCCTCCGAGCTCTCTTCGGTGTCCCCTGCCCTTCCGAGGTAAGTGCCAGCTGCCCGAGACCGCTTCCTGAAGGTCTGTCAGAAATGCGGTGAATGGGTGTCAGATCCGGGCGCGGTGCGGGTCCTCGGGCGGACTTTCAGCAGGTCACCGGCGTATGGCGGAGGATGCGCGGAACAGCACCCGATGGGCGCACGGCGCGCGTGTGAACGGGTGACCCGATGATCACGGCGCAGGCTTGACCTCAAGAAAGGTCGAGGTGCGGGGCTGGGCCGCATGCAGACCACACATGCACCTCTCGAAGCCGAAGCCCTCTCGCCGTCACCCTCGTCGTCGGCAGCGACCTCCCCCACTCTCGGCTTCGCTCGAGCGGGGGGCCTTCGGCCGCTTCGGTCCTGCCCACCACCTTCGCCCCGGCCTCCGAGGCAAGGGCGGCACGCTCATCGGCCACCACGAAACTGGCGGCCGCGGACGCCTTCGTCGTGCTCACCCCCGGGTACAACCACTCCTACCGGCCGGCCTCAAGAACCTCTCCACGCGGTCACCTGTGGTGGGGGAGGGCCTTGCGGGAGGCGCCGGAGAGGCGGCCGTACGGGCAGTAGGCGGAGTTGCGGCGACCCATCCCGTACGCACACCGAGCGGCCGCCCCGGCCCGAAGACCGTGGCGGCCGCATCTCCCACCCGGTGATAGCTCAGTTCACATTCACAGCACTCCAAGCCGCCGCCACCGCGTTGTACTCCGTGCTCCCGGCGCCGTAGAGGTCCTTGGCCGCGCTGAGCGTCGCCGTACGCGCCCCCGCGTAGTTCGTCGAGGACGTCATGTAGACCGTCAGCGCCCGGTACCAGATCTGGCCGAGCTTGTCCCGGCCGATGCCCGTCACCGTCTTGCCGTTGTACGTCGGGGAGTCGTAGCTGACGCCGTTGATGGTCTTCGCGCCGCTGCCCTCCGCCAGGAGGTAGGCGAAGTGGTTGGCGACGCCCGAGGAGTAGTGGACGTCGAGATTGCCCACCGACGAGCTCCAGTAGTCCGCCGACTTGCCGTCCTTGGAGGGCTTGTCCATGTAGCGCAGGGCGGCCTGGCCGAATCCCGGTCGCACGATCTTCTCGCCGATCAGGTAGTCCCCGGGGTCCGAGGGGTTGTTGGCGTACCACTCCACCAGCGTGCCGAGGATGTCGGACGTCGCCTCGTTGAGGCCGCCGGACTCGCCCGAGTACGTCAGGGCCGCGGTCTTGGAGGTGACGCCGTGCGTCATCTCGTGGCCGGCCACGTCCAGGCCGACCAGCGGGCCGAGGCTGGTGCCGTCACCGTCGCCGTAGGTCATGCAGAAGCAACTGTCGTCCCAGAAGGCGTTGTTGTACTTGTTGCCGTAGTGGACGCGGTTGTAGGAGCCCTTGCCGTCGTTCGCGATGCCGTTGCGGCCGAAGGAGTTCTTGTAGAAGTCCCAGGTCATGTTGGTGCCGTACTGGGCGTCCACGGCGGCGGAGGCGCGGTCGGCGTCCGTGCCCGACCCCCAGTGGTTGTCCGCGTCGGTGAACACCGTCGACGGGGCGCGGCTGACGCAGATGCTGGTCAGGAAACACAGGTCCGTCTGGTTCGACGCGTCACCCGTGTACGTGCCGCCGCGCGTCGCGTCCTTGAGCTGGTACGTCGATCCCGACGCCGTCGTCTCCAGCGGCACCGTCCCGCTGTACAGCGATTTGCCGTCGCCCGTCGCCGTCTCGATGTCGTCCCAGGCGTCGATCTGACGGCCGGTGCGGGCGTCCGTGAGGACGGTGCGGGAGACCGGGTTGCCCAGGGAGTCCTTGGCCGCGACCTTGGTCCGCCACGCCAGCTTCGGCGTTCCGTGCAGGGCGTCGACGACCAGCTCGGGGCGGGCCGTCAGCTTCTTCAGCGTCTGGCCGAGGTTGACCGCGCGCAGGGCGTTCGCCGCGAGGTCGGCGGCCTTCGGTGCCGATATGGAGGGGACGATCGAGGCGAGGGATATCTTGCTCCGCGTCGCCCGGTTCGCGCTGCGATACGTTCCGTCCGAGGCCATGTGGACCACGAAGTCACCGCCGAGAACCGGAAGCTGACGGTACGTCCGGTCGTAGCGCACATGCTGGGTGCCGTCCTTGTCGACGATCACGTCCCGCACCTTCGTGCCCTCTTCGGAGGTGAGCCCGAGGCTCGCGGCGTGCGCCAGGAGCGCCGATGCCGCGTTCGCGATCGCGCCCGCCCTGGTCGGTTGTTCGTCGGCCACCGCGGCGGGGGAGAGGGCCGCTGCCAGCAGACTGGCGGTGGTGGCGGCCACGCCGAGGGCGGCGAGCCGACGGGAACCTCGGACGTCGATACGTATCCGGCTCATCGATCTCCTCGAGAAGGCGCCAAGGGGCGCGTGGGGAAGCGGCGCAGGGTGTTGACGAAGATTTAAGGGGCCATGACACGGCGAGGTCCATAGCGCGTACTGGGAGGTATGGGAGGGGGTGTGTGACGAGAGAGAATCGTTTTTGTGAGACTCCCGTTCTTCGTCTACGGCACCCTCCTCCCCGGCGAGGTCAACCACGATCTGTTCCTGCGCGGTTGCACGGAGGCCGAGGAGCCGGCGCGGCTGAACGGCGCGGTCCTGTACGACGGACCCGGCTATCCGTACGCCGTCGAGGAGCGCGGCGGGGTGGTGTACGGGCAACTCGTGACCGCAATGCCGGAGATGTACGAGGAGTTGCTCGTGGCCCTCGACCGGCTGGAGGAGTACACCTCAGGCGATCCGCGCAACCTCTACGAGCGCGTCGAGCGCGAGGTGATCCGCGAGGGCGAGGACACGGCCGTACGCGCCTGGGTGTACGTCGCCGCCCCCGCCGTCGCCGCACGCCTGCGGGCCCGGGGGAAGCTGATCGAGAGCGGGGACTGGCGGGTCGGATGAGTCCGCCCGACCCGGCTAGGACCGAACCGTCTCCAGCCGCACCGCACACGCCTTGAACTCCGGCATCCGTGAGGTCGGGTCGAGGGCGGGGTTGGTGAGCGTGTTGGCGCGGCCCTCGCCCGGCCAGTGGAAGGGCATGAAGACCGTGTCCGGGCGGATCGAGGTGGTGATGCGGGCCGGTGCGACGGCCCGTCCCCGGCGGGAGACCACCGCCACCGGGTCGCCCTCCGCCGCCCCGAGCCGCGCGGCGAGCCGCGGGTGCAGCTCCACGAACGGGCCCGGCGCCGCGGCGTTCAGCTCGTCCACGCGGCGGGTCTGGGCGCCGGACTGGTACTGCGCGACGACCCGGCCGGTCGTCAGCAGCACCGGGTACTCGTCGTCCGGTTCCTCGGCGGAGGGCCGGTGCGAGACGGGGACGAAGCGGGCCCGGCCGTCCGGGGTGGCGAAACGGTCGAGGAAGAGGCGCGGGGTGCCGGGGTGGGCGTTCGCGGAGACCCCCTGGGCGGCGGAGGCCCTCTTGTCGTCCTCAGCGTCCGCCGGACACGGCCAGAACACCCCGTTCTCCTCCGCCAGCCTGCGGTAGGTGATCCCCGAGTAGTCGGCTGGCCCGCCCGCGCTGGCCCGCCGCAGCTCCTCGAAGACCTCCTCCGGGTCGGTCGGGAAGCCCTTCTCCACGCCGAGCCGGTCGGCCAGTTCGTGCATGACCTCCAGATCGCTGCGGACACCGTCGGGAGCAGTGATCGCGCGCCGCCGCAGCAGCACCCTGCCCTCCAGGTTGGTCGTCGTGCCGGTCTCCTCCGCCCACTGGGTGACGGGCAGCACGACATCCGCCAGCGCCGCCGTCTCCGAAAGGACGACATCGCAGACCGCCAGGAAGTCCAGCGACTTGATGCGCTCCTCGATGTGCGCGGCACGCGGCGCCGAGACGACCGGGTTGGACCCCATCAGCAACAGCGACCTGATGTCCGTACCCAGGGCGTCCAGCAGCTCGTACGCACTGCGCCCCGGCCCGGGAAGCGAGTTGGGGTCCACGCCCCACACCTCGGCCACATGCCGTCGCGCCGCCGGGTCGTCCAGCTTGCGGTAGCCGGGCAACTGGTCTGCCTTCTGGCCGTGTTCGCGTCCGCCCTGTCCGTTGCCCTGCCCGGTCAGACAGCCGTACCCGGACAGCGGGCGGCCCGCGCGGCCGGTCGCCAGGCACAGGTTGATCCACGCGCCGACCGTGTCCGTGCCCTTGGACTGCTGCTCGGGCCCGCGCGCGGTCAGCACCATCGCGTTCTCCGGCTCGCAGAACAGCCGTACGGCTTCCCGGAGCTGGGGAACGGACACCCCCGTGATCCGTTCCACGTACTCCGGCCAGTGCGCCATCGCAGCCGCCCGGGCGTCCTCCCAGCCGGTCGTGCGCTCCTGGACGTACGCCTCGTCGACCCGTCCCTCGGCCACCACCAGGTGCAGCAGACCGAGCGCCAGCGCGAGATCCGTACCGGGCCGCGGTGCCAGATGCAGATCGGCCTGCTCGGCGGTCTTGGTTCGGCGCGGATCGACGACGATCAGTGTGCCGCCGTTCTCCTTCAGCTCGTTGAAGAACCTGAGCGAGGGCGGCATGGTCTCCGCGAGGTTGGAGCCGACCAGGATCACGCAGCCCGTCTTCGGGATGTCCTCCAGCGGGAAGGGCAGCCCCCGGTCCAGGCCGAACGCCTTGGTGCCGGCCGCCGCGGCCGACGACATGCAGAACCGCCCGTTGTAGTCGATCTGCGAGGTGCCGAGCACCACCCGGGCGAACTTGCCGAGCGTGTACGCCTTCTCGTTGGTGAGGCCGCCGCCGCCGAAGACGCCGACCGCGTCCGGGCCATGTTCCGTACGCGTCCGGCGCAGCCCCCCGGCGACACGGTCCAGTGCCTCGTCCCAGGTGGCGGGCACCAGAGCGCCCCCGGAGCGCACCAACGGGGAGGTCAGGCGCACCCGGGACGAGAGCACGGCCGGCGCGCTACGGCCCTTGCCGCACAGCGCGCCCCGGTTCACCGGGAAGTCCGCGCGCTCGCTCACCTCGACCGTGCCGTCCGGCGCGGGCGTCAGGTTCATCCCGCACTGCAGGGCGCAGTACGGGCAGTGCGTGGGCGTCGCGGAGATCTGCATGCCACTCAGCGTGCTTCGGCTGTGTTACGTGCGGGACGGCTCCTTGTTACGCGGGCGGCACGGCGACCTCCCGCCCGGCGGGGAGCGGCGGTGAGGCGCCCTTCACCGGGCGTCGGCGAGTGCCTTCGCGACGCCCGTCTCCTTCGGCCCGAGGAACTGCGGGTCCGGGTGGAACACGGCGTCCACGGCCGCCTTGCCGGCCGCGAAGATCTCACGGGTACCGCCGTAGTACCAGGTCACGTCGTGTTTGGCGGCGACCCCGACGCCGTACGAGTCGACACCCGCCGCCTCGCAGAGGGCGACCGCCCGCCTGATGTGGAAACCCTGGCTGATGAGCACGGCCCTGTCGACACCGAAGATCTTCTTGGCGCGGACGCAGGAGTCCCAGGTGTCGAAGCCCGCGTAGTCGCTGACGATCCGTCCGTCCGGTACACCGTGCTTTTTCAGATACGTGCGCATGGCGTCCGGCTCGTCGTAGTCCTTGCGGCTGTTGTCGCCGGTGACGAGGACGACCTCGACACGGTGCTCGCGGTACAGCTCGGCGGCCGCCCTGAGGCGGTTCGCGAGGTACGGGGAGGGCTCGCCGTTCCACAGGCCCGCGCCGAAGACCACGGCGACCTCGGTGCGGGGTGCGTCGGCGGTCGTCCGCAGCCGGTCACCCGTCGTGACGTACAACCAGGTCACCGGCAGCAGCGCCAGCACACACCCGGCCATCACGGCCTGCACCAGCCTGCGCTGCCCGGCACGCGTGCGTGGCAGGCGTGGTCTGCGCATGAGTCCCCCTTCTCCGGCCCGCTCTTCGACAGTCAGAGACGTCCTGTCAGGCTCCGCGGTTCGCACACGATACGTGACCAGGTTCACTCCGAGGAAGGAAACCGCAGGTCAGATCCCCTCACACATCCCACACCCCCCGCCGTGAACCGCCGGAAAACGCCTGTCATTCTCATGCAACGGGGCGGCAACCTCCGGCCGCCACCATCGGTCCATGACGGCGTCGAACCCTCCTCGCGACGAGTCCCCGACCGGCCACCTCGACAGTACGGCGCATCTCATGAACCGGATCAGCAGCCAGCTCGCCAGCCAGCTCAGCCTCGTCTCCCTGGACGGCAGGCGACGCCCGGCCGCGCCCGCGCTGGTCGTCGTGGCGCACGGCAGCCGCGACCCGCGCGCCCTGAGTACCGTCCGTACGCTCCTGGACCGCATCCGCGAGCAGCGCCCCGGTCTCCCGGTCCACCTCGGCCACATCGAGCTGAACGACCCGCTGCTCCCCGACACCCTCGCGACGCTCGGCACCCGCGAGGCCGTCCTCGTCCCCCTGCTCCTCAGCCGCGGCTACCACATCAAGCGGGACATCCCCGAGATGGCCGCCCAGTCACAGGTACGCGCGCGCGTGGCCGGCGCCCTCGGCCCGCACCCCCTCCTGGTGGAGACCCTGCGCGCCCGCCTGATCGAGGCCGGCTGGGACACGCACATGGACGAGGCCACCCGCCGCACCAGCGCGGTCGTCCTCGCCGCGGCAGGCTCCCGCGACCCGGAGTCGAAAATCGACACCACCCGCACAGCCCAGCTGCTCGCGGAACGCCTGGGAGTCCCGGTCGTCCCGGCCTACGCCACCACAGCCGCCCCCACGGTCCCGGACGCCATCCGCGCCCTGGCGGCGAGCGGCCGACACCGGGTGGCGGTGGCTTCGTACTTCACGGCCCCGGGCCGCTTCGCCACGGAGTCCGCGGAAGCGGCCCCCTGGATCGCCTCGGCCCCGCTGGGCACACACCCGGCGATGGCGAAGCTCGTACTCCACCGCTACGACCAGGCATTGGCAACCCCGGTAACGACAACGGAACCGGAGTTGGCGTCGGCTTAGGGCGCGGGGGCGACTGCAGTTCCGTCAGGGGCGCGCGGCTGTATCGATTTGCGGCTCCGCCGCGTGGGCGCGACGAGCCACAACGCACCCGCAGCCGCAACACAACAGAACCCGGCAGACGACCAGGCACACCCCATTTGTCACTGCCTGCGCTTACTGTCGAGACATGTCGTACGACGCGCAGTCAACAGAACGCTGGGCCCCGGAACCGGACAAGCGCCCAGGCCGCACCGCCTTCCAACGCGACCGCGCCCGCGTACTGCACTCCGCCGCACTCAGAAGGCTCGCAGGCAAGACCCAGGTCGTCACCCCAGGAACCCGCAGCCAGGTATGGGACGCCAGTCCCAGAACCCGCCTCACCCACTCCCTGGAGTGCGCCCAGGTAGGCCGCGAACTGGGCGCGGCCCTCGGCTGCGACCCCGACCTGGTGGAAGCCGCCTGTCTCTCCCACGACCTCGGCCACCCCCCCTTCGGCCACAACGGCGAGCAGGCGCTCAACGAATTCGCCGAGGACTGCGGGGGCTTCGAGGGCAACGCGCAATCCCTCAGACTCCTCACCCGCATCGAACCCAAACGGTTCACCCCGGAAGGCTCCGTAGGCCTCAACCTCACCCGCGCCGCCCTGGACGCCGCCACCAAATACCCCTGGCCCCGAGGCGCCCACCCCACCGACCCGGCCTCCCCCAAGTTCGGCGTCTATGAGGACGACCGCCCCGTCTTCGACTGGGTCCGCAAGGACGCCCCGGGCACCCGCACCACCTTCGAGGCCCAGGTCATGGACTGGTCGGACGACGTGGCGTACTCGGTGCACGACGTGGAGGACGGCCTGCACGCCGGTCACATCGACCCCAACTGCCTGCACGCGGAGCCCGAACGCCAGGCGGTCTTCGCGGTCGCCGTCGGACGCTACGTCCCCGCCGGCACCGACCCGGCCGAGCTCGCCGCCGCCCTGGACCGCCTCCAGGACCAGGAGTGGTGGCCGCACGGCTATGACGGCTCCGCGGTCGCCCAGGCCCGCCTCAAGGACGCCACCAGCCAGCTCATCGGCCGCTTCTGCCTCGCCGCCGAGACCGCCACGCGCGCTGCGTACGGCGCCGGCCGCCTCACCCGCTACGGCGCCGAGCTCGTCGTACCGCACGAGACGCGGCTGGAATGCGCGGTCCTCAAAGCCGTGGCCGACCGGTACGTCATGCAGCGCGCCGAACAGGAGCTGCTGCGGGCCGACCAGCGGATCGTGGTCGCCGAGCTGGCCGAGGCGCTCACCGCCCGCGCCCCGGACGGCCTGGACCCCCAGTTCCGTGCCCTGTTCGACCAGGCAGGCGACGACCGTGCCCGCAAGCGGGTGATCGTCGACCAGATCGCCTCGCTCACCGACGCATCGGCCCGTTCGCTTCACGCACGTCTGACGGGGCATCTGTGAGACTGACGGGACGCGGGGACGCCGAACGAGCCCGAATGTGACCCTCCGTGGCCTGATCGGGCCACTCCCTCTTCCCCCCTCACGCTCCGTGCGGGACGCTCGCATGTGGCGGCACCCGCTGTGTGCTGTGCTTTCTGGGGGGACACCCCCAGACCCCCGGCTAGGAGGCATCAAGTGGTCGACGCGGATCAGACATTCGTCATCGTCGGAGGCGGTCTCGCCGGCGCGAAAGCGGCCGAGACGCTCCGAGCGGAGGGTTTCACCGGGCGCGTGATACTGATCTGCGACGAACGCGACCACCCGTACGAGCGCCCTCCGCTCTCCAAGGGCTATCTGCTCGGCAAGGAGGAGCGCGACAGCGTCTTCGTGCACGAGCCGGCCTGGTATGCGCAGAACGACATCGAGCTGCACCTCGGCGAGACCGTCGACGCCATCGACCGCGAGGCGAAGACCGTCCGCTTCGGCGAGGACGGCACGCTCGTCCGTTACGACAAGCTCCTGCTGGCGACGGGTGCGGAGCCGCGCCGCCTCGACATCCCCGGGACCGACCTGGCCGGCGTGCACCACCTGCGCCGTCTCGCGCACGCCGAGCGGCTCAAGCACGTGCTGACCGCCCTCGGCCGGGACAACGGGCACATCGTGATCGCCGGTGCCGGCTGGATCGGTCTGGAGGTCGCGGCGGCGGCCCGCGAGTACGGCGCCGAGGTCACCGTCGTCGAACCCGCGCAGACCCCGCTGCACGCGGTCCTCGGCCCCGAGCTCGGCAACCTCTTCGCCGAGCTGCACCGCGAGCACGGCGTCCGCTTCCACTTCGGCGCGCAGCTGACGGAGATCGTCGGCCAGGACGGCATGGTCCTCGCGGCCCGCACCGACGACGGCGAGGAGCACCCCGCGCACGACGTCCTCGCGGCGATCGGCGCGGCCCCCCGCATCGGCCTCGCGGAAGCCGCCGGGCTGGAGATCGCCGACCGTGCGCACGGCGGCGGCGTGGTGGTCGACGAGCGCCTGCGCACCTCCGACCCCGACATCTACGCGGCCGGCGACGTGGCGTCCTTCCCGCACACCCTCTTCGGCACCCACCTCCGCGTCGAGCACTGGGCCAACGCCCTCAACGGCGGACCGGCGGCGGCCCGCGCGATGCTCGGCCGGGACGTCACCTACGACCGTGTGCCCTATTTCTTCTCCGACCAGTACGACTTGGGGATGGAGTACAGCGGGTGGGCGCCCGCGGGGTCGTACGACGAAGTGGTGATCCGGGGGGACGCGGGCAAGCGTCAGTTCATCTCCTTCTGGATCAAGGACGGCCGGGTGCTGGCCGGGATGAACGTGAACGTGTGGGACGTCACAGAGCCCATCCAGAAACTGATCCGCTCGAAGACACAGGTGAACACGGAGGCCCTGGCGGACCCGCACATTCCGCTCGAAAGCCTCGTCTCCTGAGAACCGAGGCTGTCAGCCCGTCCCCGTAGAATCACCGCGTGGCAGGACGGATCAACGACGAGGACGTGAAGGCGGTACGGGACGCGGTCCCGATCGACGCCGTGGTGTCCGAGTACCTCCAGCTGCGCAACGCGGGCGGCGGCAACCTCAAGGGCCTGTGCCCGTTCCACGACGAGAAGTCGCCGTCCTTCCAGGTCAGCCCGAGCAAGGGACTCTTCCACTGCTTCGGCTGCCAGGAGGGCGGCGACACCATCACGTTCGTGATGAAGGTCGACCACCTCTCCTTCTCCGAGGCGGTCGAGCGCCTGGCCGGCCAGGCCGGCATCACCCTGCGCTACGAGGAGGGCGGGTACAACCCGTCCCACCAGCGCGGCGAGCGCATCCGTCTGGTCGAGGCCCACAAGATCGCCGCACAGTGGTACGTCGAGCAGCTCGCGACCAGTCCTGAGGCCGACACCGGCCGCAAGTTCCTCGCCGAGCGCGGCTTCGACCAGTCCGCCGCCGAGCACTTCTCCGTCGGCTACAGCCCCCAGGGCTGGGACCACCTCACCCGCTATCTGCGCGGCAAGGGCTTCACCGACAAGGAGCTGCTGCTCTCCGGCCTCTCCCAGGAGGGCCGCCGCGGCCCGATCGACCGCTTCCGCGGACGCCTGATGTGGCCGATCCGCGACATCGGCGGAGATGTCGTCGGCTTCGGCGCCCGCAAGCTGTACGAGGCGGACAACGGCCCCAAGTACCTCAACACCCCCGACACGGCGATCTACAAGAAGTCCCAGGTCCTGTACGGCATCGACCTGGCGAAGAAGGACATCGCCAAGGCCAGCCGCGCGGTGGTGGTCGAGGGCTACACCGACGTGATGGCCTGCCACCTGGCCGGCGTCACCACCGCCATCGCGACCTGCGGCACGGCCTTCGGCGGCGACCACATCAAGATCCTGCGCCGGCTGCTGATGGACAACGGCAGCGCGCGTGTCATCTTCACCTTCGACGGCGACGCGGCCGGCCAGAAGGCGGCCCTGCGCGCCTTCGAGGACGACCAGAAGTTCGCCGCCGAGACCTACATCGCCATCGCCCCGGACGGCATGGACCCTTGCGAACTGCGCCTGGCGAAGGGGGACGAGGCGGTCGCCGACCTGGTCGAACCCCGCACCCCGCTCTTCGAGTTCGCCCTGCGCCAGATCGTCGTCCGCTACGACCTCGACACCCCGGCGGGCCGGGCCGCCGCCCTGGACGAGGCGGCCCCGATCGTCGCCCGCATCAAGAACAGCGGCGCCCAGCACGAGGTCGCCGTCCAGCTGGCCGGCATGCTCGGCATCCTGGACACCCAGTTCGTGGTCAAGCGGGTGGCCCAGCTGGCCCGTTGGGCCCGCGACCGCGGCGGCAAGGGCCCGGCCCCGGCGCGCGGCCCGCAGTCGTACGAGGCCGCGCCCCGCTCCTCGGCCCCGTCCGGCCCGGCGCTCAACCTCCGCAACCCCGTCTACGCCACCGAACGCGAACTCCTCAAACTCGCCCTCCAGCGCCCCGAGTTGGTCTCCCCGGCCTTCGACGCCTACGGCATCGACGAGTTCACCGCCGCGCCCTATGCCGCCGTACGCCAGGCGATCATGGAGGCGGGCGGCGCGGAGTACGGCGTCCAGGACTCACAGGACTACCTCGTCCGCGTCCGTGAGGCCGCGCCCGACGACACGGTTCGCGCGATGGTCACGGAGCTGGCCGTCGAGGCGATCATGCGCCGCACGGTCGACGAGAACTATGCGGGCGAACAGCTCGTGACCGTCCGCCGCCGGGCCGTGGAGCGCCGCGTCCGCGACATCCAGAGCACCCTCACCCGCCTCGGCACGCACTCGGACCCGGCGCAACTGGCCGCCGTACAGAACGAGTTGTGGGTGCTCCAGCAGTACGACCAGGCGCTGCGCGAGCACGGCGCCGCAGCCCTCTGACCGCTTCGCGTACGCTGCGGTAACCGCGCGGTCACGGCACGATTGCAAAAAGTCACCGCACGCCCCTCGTGGCGGCGATGTGTCGTACTCCACACTGGGTCCGGTGCCTGAGTCCTCGGAGCGCGGCGGACCCGTCCCCCACGGGTCGCACAACCCCGCGGTTCCGCTCATCGCGTACGGGACGGACAGCGGCGAGGCCGTCGACTCCGCTCCCGAAGCAGCGCTGCCGCACACCTCAGCAGCGATCACCCTGGAGGTCGCCCCCGTGCAGACCCAGACCCTCACCCAGACCGACACAAGTACGGACGGCACGGAGCCGGACGCCCCGACCGACGTTCTCGTCGCGGTCCCCCCGCAGACCCGTGTCGCGCACCACCCCGAGGCGGAGCCCGAGAGCCCGCCCGAGCCGGCCGAACCGCCCGAAGAGGCGCTGGAGGCCGCGGAGGACCCCGAGCCGGTGGCACCGCCGCGTGCCCGCTCCGCCGACACCGGCGGCCCGTCCTCTGACCTGTTCCGCCAGTACCTGCGCGAGATCGGCCGTATCCCCCTGCTGACCGCGGCCGAGGAGGTAGAGCTCGCCCGCCGTGTCGAGGCCGGCCTGTTCGCCGAGGAGAGGCTCAGCACCGCACCCGACCTGGACAGCCAGCTCGCCCTCGACCTGGACCGCCTGGTCGTCATGGGCCGGATGGCCAAGCGCCGCCTCATCGAGGCGAATCTGCGGCTCGTCGTGTCCGTGGCCAAGCGGTACGTCGGCCGCGGGCTGACCATGCTTGACCTGGTCCAGGAGGGAAACCTGGGCCTGATCAGGGCAGTCGAGAAGTTCGACTACGCCCGCGGGTACAAGTTCTCGACGTACGCGACCTGGTGGATCCGCCAGGCCATGTCCCGGGCCCTCGCCGACCAGGCCCGGACCATACGGGTCCCGGTCCACGTCGTCGAGCTGATCAACCGGGTGGTCCGCGTCCAGCGCCGCATGCTGCAGGAACGCGGCTACGAGCCGACGCCGGAAGAGGTCGCCGACCACCTCGACCTGCCCCCCGAGCGGGTCAGCGAGGTCCTCCGCCTGGCCCAGGAACCGGTCTCCCTGCACGCCCCGGTGGGCGAGGAGGACGACGTGGCCCTCGGCGACCTCATCGAGGACGGCGACGCCACCTCGCCGGTGGAGTCGGCGGCGTTCCTGCTCCTGCGCGAGCATCTGGAGGCGGTGCTTTCGACGCTCGGCGAGCGCGAGCGGAAGGTGGTCCAGCTGAGGTACGGCCTCGCGGACGGCCGCCCCCGCACCCTGGAGGAGATAGGCCGCATCTTCGGCGTGACCCGCGAACGCATCCGCCAGATCGAGTCGAAGACCCTGAACAAGCTCCGGGATCACGCATTCGCGGACCAGCTGAGGGGCTATCTGGACTGACGCCGTCGCGGGCCGGTGGGGGCTGGTCGCGCCTACGCGGCGGAGCCGCAAGTCGACACAGCCCCGCGCCCCTTCAGGGCGCGCAGCTGAGCGCCGGGTGCCGCCGTAGCCGCTGTATCTGCGGGCAGTCGTGCCGCTGGGGCGGCGCCCACCCGAGCAGTCGGTACCCGATGTCTGCCGTAGCTGCGGGCAGTCGTGCCGCTAGGGGCGGCACGGGTGGGCGCAGCGGCACCCCGCAAGCGCGGGGCAAGCACACCCACCCGGCCCAGCCCCGGCACCGGGCGACCGCTCAGTCGACCTCAGCCACCGCCTGCGCGAACTGCGCCTTGTACAACCGCGCATACGCACCGTCCGCGGCCAGCAGCTCCGCATGCGCGCCCTGCTCCACGATCGCCCCGTTCTCCATCACCAGAATCGTGTCCGCGTCCCGGATCGTCGACAGCCGATGCGCGATCACGAACGACGTACGCCCGTGCGCCAGCTTCGCCATCGCCTTCTGGATCAGCACCTCGGTCCGGGTGTCCACCGAAGAAGTCGCCTCGTCAAGCACCAGGATCGTCGGGTCCGACAGGAACGCCCGCGCGATGGTGATGAGCTGCTTCTCCCCGGCGCTGACCCCCGTGCCCTCGTCGTCGATCACGGTGTCGTAGCCGTCGGGAAGCGTCCGGATGAACCGGTCCGCGTGGGCCGCCCGCGCCGCCTCCTCGATCTCGCCGCGCGTGACCTCCCGCGAGGCGCCGTACGCGATGTTCTCCGCGATCGTGCCGCCGAACAGCCAGGTGTCCTGCAGCACCATGCCGATCCCGGCCCGCAGTTCGTCCCGGGACATCGTCGCGATGTCGACGCCGTCGAGGGTGATCCGCCCGCCGGAGACCTCGTAGAACCGCATGAGCAGGTTGACCAGGGTGGTCTTGCCGGCTCCCGTCGGGCCGACGATCGCGACCGTGTG
Organism: Streptomyces longisporus; assembly: GCF_039532765.1. NCBI lineage: Bacteria > Bacillati > Actinomycetota > Actinomycetes > Kitasatosporales > Streptomycetaceae > Streptomyces > Streptomyces longisporus. Next base: position 66,381 of record NZ_BAAASG010000019.1, on the reverse strand, counting down.
CCCGGGCTCCGCCTTCAGGGACAGGTCCTCGATCAGCGGCTTCTCGGGGTCATAGCGGAAGGAGATGTTCTCCAGCTCCACCCGCCCGCGCAGCTCCTCGGGCCGCTCGCCGCGCACCGGATCCGCCTCCTGCTCCTCCGCGTCCAGGAGTTCGAAGATCCGCTCGGCCGAGGCGACACCCGACTGCACCAGGTTCGCCATCGACGCGACCTGCGTCAGCGGCATCGAGAACTGCCGCGAGTACTGGATGAAGGCCTGCACATCACCGATGGACAGCGCGCCCGAGGCGACCCGCAGACCGCCGACGACCGCCACCAGCACGTAGTTGAGGTTCGACACGAACATCATCAGCGGCTGCATGACCCCGCTGTTGAACTGCGCCTTGAACCCGGCCTCGTACAGCGCGTCGTTCTGCTCGGCGAACTGCTTCGCCGACTCCTCCTGCCGCCCGAACACCTTCACCAGCGTGTGGCCGGTGTACATCTCCTCGATGTGGGCGTTCAGCTTGCCGGTCGAGCGCCACTGCTGCACGAAGTGCGGTTGCGACCGCTTGCCGACCCGTGTGGCGACCACGAACGACAGCGGCACGGTGACCAGCGCCACCAGCGCGAGCAGCCAGGACACCCAGAACATCATCGCCAGCACACCGATGATGGTCAGCAGCGAGTTGATGAGCTGGCCCATCGACTGCTGCAGCGTCTGCCCGATGTTGTCGATGTCGTTGGTCGCCCGGGACAGCACCTCACCGCGCTGCCGCTTGTCGAAGTACGACAGCGGCAGCCGCGACAGCTTCGCCTGCACGTTCTCGCGCAGCCGGTACATGGTCCGGTTGACGGCCCGGTTCACCAGCCGTGTCGCCACCGCCATCAGCAGACCGGCGACGAAGAACGTGCCGAGCGCGAGCAGCAGGACGTCGCCCACCGCGCCGAAGTCGATGCCCTTGCCCGGGGTGAAGTCGGTGCTGCGGAGCATGTCGGCGATCTGGCCCTGCCCCCGCTGCCGCATGGACGCGAGGACCTGGTCCTTCGTGGCCCCGGCCGGCATCTGCCGCCCGATGATGCCGGCGAAGACCAGGTCGGTGGCCTTGCCGAGGATCTTCGGCCCGACCACGTTCAGACCGACGCTCACGACCACGCACAGCAGCAGCACGCAGATCGTCAGCCGCTCCGGCTTGAACTGGGAGATCAGGCGTTTGCCCGACACCTTGAAGTCCATCGAACGGCTGTCGGGACCGCCGCCCTGGCCCATCATCCGCGCCATCGGCCCGGCCATCAGGCAGCCTCCGCTTCCGTCAGCTGGGAGAGCACGATCTCCCGGTAGGTCTCGTTGTTCGCCATCAGCTCGTGATGCCGGCCGGTCCCGACGACACGTCCTTCGTCGAGTACGACGATCCGGTCCGCGTCCCGGATGGTCGCCACCCGCTGGGCGACGATCACGACGGTCGCCTCCGCGGTCTCCTGCGCGAGCGCCGCCCGCAGCGCCGCGTCGGTCGCGTAGTCGAGGGCGGAGAAGGAGTCGTCGAAGAGGTAGATCTCCGGGCGCTGCACCAGCGTCCGCGCGATCGCGAGCCGCTGCCGCTGGCCGCCGGAGACATTGGTGCCGCCCTGTGCGATGGGGGAGTCGAGGCCGTTCTCCAGCCGCTGGACGAAGTCCTTGGCCTGCGCCACCTCCAGCGCGTGCCACAGCTCCTCGTCCGTGGCGTCCGGATTGCCGTAGCGCAGATTGGTCGCCACCGTCCCCGCGAACAGGTACGGCTTCTGCGGGACCAGACCGACCGTCTTCGCGAGCAGCTTGGGCTCGATGGTCGCCACGTCGGTGCCGTCGACCAGCACCTCGCCGTCGGTCGCGTCGAAGAGGCGGGGGACCAGCCCGAGCAGGGTGGACTTGCCGCTGCCGGTCGAGCCGATGACGGCGGTCACCTCGCCGGGCCGCGCCACCATGTCGATGGCCTTGAGCACGGGCTCCTCGGCGCCCGGATAGCGGAACCCGGCGCCCCGGATCTCCAGATGCCCGTGCCGGCGCAGCTCCGTGACCGGCGCGACGGGCGGCACCACGCTCGACGAGGTCCCGAGGACCTCCTCGATCCGCTCGGCGCACACCTCCGCGCGCGGCACCATCATGAACATGAAGGTGGCCATCATCACGGACATGACGATCTGCATCAGATAGGCGAGGAACGCGGTCAGGTCACCGATCGCCATCCCACCGCTGTCGATGCGGTGCGCGCCGAACCACACCACGGCGATCGAGGACAGGTTCACCACCGTCATCACGATCGGGAACATCAGCGCGAGCATGTTGCCGGTGGCCAGCTGCATCTCGGTGAGGTCGGCGTTCGCCTTACGGAAACGATCCTTCTCGTAGTCGTCCCGTACGAACGCCCGGATCACCCGGTTGCCGGTGATCTGCTCCCGCAGCACCCGGTTCACCGTGTCGAGCCGCACCTGCATGGCCCGGAACAGCGGCCGCAGCCGCCGTACGATCAGCGTCACGCAGATGCCCAGCGTCGGCACCACCGCGACCAGCACCCCGGACAGCGGCACATCGAGACCGAGCGCCAGCACGATCCCGCCCACGCACATGATGGGCGCCGACACCATCAGCGTGAACGTCATCAGGGCCAGCATCTGGACCTGCTGTACGTCGTTGGTCGTACGGGTGATCAGCGAGGGCGCCCCGAACTGCCCGACCTCCCGAGCCGAGAAGGACTGCACCCGGTCGAACACCGCCGCCCGGACGTCACGGCCGACCGCGGAGGCGGTCCTGGCGCCGTAGTACACGGCACCCGTGTTGCACACGACCTGCGCCAGCGAGATGCCGATCATCAGGGCGCCGAAGGAGAGGATGTAGCCGGTGTCGCCCTTCACAACGCCGTTGTCGATGATGTGCGCGTTCAGCGTGGGCAGGTAGAGGGTGGCGCAGGTCTGCAGGAACTGCAGCAGCACCAGCAGGGCTATGGGTTTCTTGTAGGGCCTGAGGTAGGTCCGCAGAAGTCGTATGAGCACGCTACGTCTCTCGGAGTCGGCGGCGGGGCGGGCTTGATGCCCCAGGCTCCTATCGTCGGACACTCCACCCGTGTTACCTCAACCGATTAAGCCGACAGCAGTGCTCCGTACCGCCTTATGGGCGGAAAGCGCCGGGGTGTGTCTGCTCCCGGACCGAAACGAACTGCTGCCGTACCGCCTGACCCACCGCCAGCTCGTCACCGGGCTCCAGCACCTGTCCGCTCGCGCCCTGCCAGACGGGCGGGTTGCGCGGATCGAGCGTGCCCTGCGAGACCCCGAGCGCCCAGGCGGCCTGCCGGGCGGCACCGATCGCCGCATAGTCCGCGGGCTGCGGCACGACGACCTGCGCCCCGAAGAGCATGGGCGCCGCCGCCTGCACGGCGGGCAGCTCGGCGGCCGCCCCCAGCAGGAAGATCCGCCGCACCTCGACACCCCGGCCGCGCAGCACGTCCAGCGCGTCCGCGAGCCCGCACAGCATGCCCTCGAACGCCGCCCGCGCCAGATGCTCCCCCTTCATCGACTCCCGCCGCAGCCCGGCGATCGACCCGGCCGTGTGCGGCAGGTTCGGCGTCCGCTCACCCTCCAGATAGGGCAGGAGTACGAGCCCGTGGGCGCCCGGTGTCGACTTCGTCGCCAGCTCGGACAGGCTCTCCAGATCGGGCAGCCCGAGCAGCTCGGCGGTCCCGCGCAGGGTCCGTACGGCGTTCAGCGTGGTGACGACCGGCAGATGCATGCCGGTCGCGTCGGCGAGGGACGTGATCATCCCGCTGCTGTCGACCAGGGCCTCGGGGTGTACGGCCATGACGGACCCGGAGGCGCCGAGCGACACCACCGCGTCGCCGAGCCCGATGCCCAGGCCGAAGGCGGCGGACATGGTCTCCCCGGTCCCGGCGGAGATCAGCAGCCCCTCGGGGGTCGTACCGGCGGCGTCCGCAGGGCCGATCACCTCCGGCAGCATCGCCTGGTGGCCGAGCGCCAGCTCGACGAGATCGGAACGGTAGCTGCCGGTCGCCGCCGACCAGTAGCCGGTGCCGGAGGCGCCACCCCGGTCGGTGGTCCTCCTGACCGGTCTGCCCAGCAGCTGCCACACCAGCCAGTCGTGGGCCTGCATCAGCATGGCGGTGCGCAGGGCGGCATCCGGTTCGTTCTTGGCGAGCCAGCGCAGCTTGGTCACCGGCTGCGCGGCCTGCGGCACACAGCCCACCGCCTGCGCCCAGGCCTCACGGCCGCCGAGCGCGTCGATCAGATCGGCCGCCGCGACCTGCGCACGCTTGTCGCCGCCGACCAGCGCCGGGCGCACCGTGCCGCCCTGCGCGTCCAGCGGCACGACCGCGTTCTGCTGCGCCGACACGCCGATGGCCTGCACGCCCTCGAGGAGCCCGCCGCCGGCCGCTTCACCGAGGGACAGCAGCCAGGCCTGCGGGTCGACGTCGGCCGGGCGGTCGCCGTCCACCGGATGCGGCGCATACCCCTGCCTGAGCACGGTGCCCGTGTCCGTGTCGCAGACGACGATGCGAGTGAAATCGGGTGCACTGTCCAACCCGGCGACTATCCCCATGGCGAAAATTCTATGGGTCCTGCGCCACGGGGGTGTGTGCGCTTTGCCGGGTGCGGGCGCGTCGTGGCAGGTGAGCTGCTACGTGTCGCTGGTGCCCCAGTCGTCCTCTGCTGCGCCGTTGGTGTTGCGCTCCCGCAGGGAGCGGACCCGCTGGGCCACCGAGTCGGGGACGCGGTCGCCGACCTTGTCGCTCACCACGTGGTACGCCTTGCCGGCGAACTCGCGGCCCTGCTGCGCGGCCGACTCCGCGGTGTTGCGGACGGCAGGGTTCTGCGCGACCTGACGTGCCGACTTCTTCAGCTGCTCGTAGCGCTCTCGACCGGCACGTGTGCCGAGGACGTAACCCAAAGCCAGTCCGACGACGAACGTGAGCTTGTAGCGCATGGCGGAGCCACCCTTCCGTCCTGGGGGAGTACCGATTGGCGGAGCACCCCCCTGCTTGCGCTAATGTATGTGTCGCAGCGAGCGCCCGCCCTCTGGCGAATACCCAGGCAGGCACGTTCGATGCAACGAGGCATTCCTCCGTAGCTCAATTGGCAGAGCAGCCGGCTGTTAACCGGCAGGTTACTGGTTCGAGTCCAGTCGGGGGAGCTCGGTCCTCCGTAGCTCAATTGGCAGAGCAGCCGGCTGTTAACCGGCAGGTTACTGGTTCGAGTCCAGTCGGGGGAGCACAAGAAGAGGACCCCCTTGGGGTCCTTTTTCATGTGGGCGGGAACCGCGCAGGCGGCGGTGCAGTCTCCATGGGCGTGCGTGGTCGACCATCCGAAGCAGGAGATCGTATGAGCGGCTATGCTGCGGCAGACGGCGCGCACAAATGTGCGCGACACGCCGCCGTGGGGCGGTAGCTCAGCCGGTTAGAGCAGCGGACTCATAATCCGTCGGCCGTGGGTTCGAGTCCCACCCGCCCCACCACTCACTACGCGAGGAGAATCGATCTGACCAGCAACTTTGCTGGCGGGTCGGGCGAGTTGGGGGATCTTGGCAGCCCTAGTTGATCATGGATTCATGATCCTGAGGCCGGATTGAGGCCGGAGGTCACGCGGCGGCGCGCATTCCCTCATCTGGGCCATCGCCATCGACATTGGGGTCGCTCTCCGAGGCGTCGCGCTGGTCCTTCAGCTTGGAGGGCTCACCCTCTTTGGGATCTTGCTTCCGCGGCCGAGGCACGACTGCATTCGTGGATTCCGCTTCGGCGGTCATGAGCTGAGGCAGGACGCTCGTATACGTGTCCGAGGTGATCTGGCGGGAGCTGTGGCCCAGCCGCTCCTGGACGACCTTGATGTCTGCCTTGCCCAGTAGCGCCAGCGTTGCCGACAGGTGCCGGGTGTCGTGCAGGCGAATCGGCGGGAGGCCGGACAGGTCGACGAGTCGGTTGAACCGACGACTTATCCAGTCGGGGTGCAGGGGCTCGCCGTCTTCGTGGGTCCAGACCCGGTTGCTCTCGACCCACGCCTGTCCCCCAGACCACTGCTCGCGCTCCGCGGCCTGGGTGACTCGCCATCTTGCCCACAGCCTGTTCGTCTGAGAGTCCAGGGTGACGGTGCGCACGCTGTCCTGCTTCGGAGCCTCGTCGTACTGCTGGTAAGCAATCTCAACGATCTGCGCGGAGATGCGGAACCACGAGCCCGTGAGACTCACCTCCGGCCAGGGCAGAGCGCACATCTCGCCGCGCCGAGGGCCACGGAAGATGAACGCGTGCCACATGGCGCAGAGTCGGTCGTCATTCACGAAGTCGAGGAACTCGCCTGTCTGCTCCGGCGTCCAGACCATGACAGGGCTGGGCTTCTTGCCTGTGCGCTTCCACTCTTCGACCCGCTCCGCTGTCCAGACCAGAGCCTTGGGGCGCTTGACCGCCGGCAGCTCGACGAGCGCGGCCAGGTTGGTCGCATACTCGCCGCGTTTGATCCCGCTGCCCAGAAACGAGCTGAGTGTGGCGTTGATGCGGTGCAGCGTCGCGGCGCTGGTGATCTTCTCCTTGCCCTTGCGGCCCTCGCGGAAGGCGGCGTTGGCGTCGAGGTACGCCTGACGCGCGACGCGGCGCTCCTCCTTCCTCCCCGCGGCACGTACCCAGGCTGTGTAGGCGGCGTCGCGAGCCTCCTGCAGCTCGATCACCCTCGCGTGGTGGATGAGCCGCTCGGCGTTATCCCGCTCGATCGCGTCGTACATGCCCTCGACGTGGCGCAGCTTGAGGTCACGCCGCTTGATGTGGCCGAGGTGAGGTTTGAGGTAGAGCCTCACGTGCTCCTCGTATCCATGGCGCGTCGTACGGGCCAGGCCCTTCTTGCGCTTGAGCCACGCGCCCAGATCCTCGCCGACTGTGGCGTTGCTGAGGACGTCGGCGCCACCGAGCAGATCACGGTAGACCTCAGCCGCCTTGGTCTCCGCCTTGTCCTTCGTGGCGAATCCCCCTCGTCGCACGCGCTGACGCTCTCCGCCCTCGCCCGCTTCGAGTTCCATGGTGAAGTACCAGGTGCCGTGCCCCTTTCGCCGGAGCTTCGGGCAGCTTGCTCCCAGCATGCGCAGCTTCGGAGCGCCAGCGTCGTCGAGCTTCGGAGTGCCGTCGGTATTGACGGCTGGTTCCTGGCACGCGCAGCGCCGGTAATAGGTGGGGTTGAACACGTATCTCCCCTTCGTGGCCTTCGGTTGTGGACCTTCTGTGTCGGTCCTTGTCGAACCGATGTCTATCTTGCCCCAACACTCCAGTGTTGGCGTATCCTTATGGCACGTTGGCGTGGGGGAGAACGCGACAACGGGAATGACAACGAAGGACGCATCTGTAGCTACGGACGCCGGGGTCAGCTCGATGACCCTGGAGGAACTACTCGCGCTGCCACCGACCGTGAACGTCGTGACGGCTGCGCGGGCGCTGGGGATCGGCACGCACAAGGCTTACAACTTGATCAAGGAGGGGTCTTTCCCCGTGCAGACGCTCCCCTTGGGCGGCACGGTGAGAGTCCCTACCGCTGCACTCTGGCAAGTGCTTGGGGTGACGCCCCTGGTGCAGTGATCTGTGGGGCCCTGAGTCTGTCGGTCTCGCTGGGTCATAGTTCGGACAAGGGCTGTGGCCTAGGATCAGGCGGCTACGGGCGCACGAGACGAGAACGGACCACCGCATGCCACGGCTCTACGGTTTCGATGACGCCTCACGTCGTCGGCTACGTGACGACGAAGTGGACCCGCTCCGCCAGATGGTGAGCCGGGCGCTGGTCGACCTGTCCGTGTCCAACGCGGACGTTGCGGTCTGGGCGAACGGTGAGGGCTACCGGGGAACGCTTGGAGGGGAGTGGAAGGACGCGTCGGTTGGACGCTTGTTTCGCAACCCGGCGATCGCCGGACTGCGCTACGACGATGACGGCGAACTCGTCGACGCGGGTCACCCCGGAGCTATCACACGCGAGGAGTTCGAAGCCCTCCTGGAACGGGAGAAGGCTCGCAGTACGAAGGATGCAGAGCCCGCGTACGACTATCTCCTGATCGGCGGGGGTTGCGCCTGCGGAAAGTGCACACAGGACCTCGGAGGTGCCCGCACGAATTCGGGTACGCCCGGATACCGCTGTCGCCCGAAGGGCAAGAGCGGGTCCGGAGGCTGCGGTGAGGTCCGGATTGATGCCGAGCTGTTGGAGGACTACGTCGGAGAGAACGTCGTGGCGGAACTCCTCAAGCCCGGCATTCGAGCGCAGATCGCTAAGGCCCAGGCCGCCGTGCGCAAGCAGGTTGAGGACCTCAAGCAGGACATCGAGGATCTGGAAGGCCGCCAGTCGGAGCTGGGAAGGCTCTACGGCAACCGCGAGATCAGTAGCGAGGCGCTGGTGGCCGGAGAGCGCCAGATCGCGGCCAATCTCAAGGACATCCGTTCGCGCCTTCGCTACGCGGAGCAGATGGCGAACTTCTCACTCGGCCACGCCAAGGACCTCGTGAAGTGGTGGAACAGTGCACCCACCGCGTCGAAGCGGGCCATCACGCTGCTCCTCCTGGAGAAGATCGAGGTGTTCCCTGCGAGCGCCCGCGGCGTCCGGACAATCGAGCCGGGACGAGTCGTCCTTCACTGGCGCACGCTGTCCGGTATGTCAGGTGGCTGATGCCGCCACCCGCGATGCGAGCCGCCTGCCTACCATTGCCATGGTCAGCCCCGTGATGAGTGAGATCACGGCGAGCCCGGCCAGGAGTGGGGAGACGATCTCCTCGTACCGCAGCGGCCACGGGTGGCCCAGGTAGTGGGTCACCAGGTATGACCCCTTGCTGGCGGCGTAGGCCACGCCGAGGAGTGCGGAGATCGACGACAGGCCGAGACCGCGGGCTGACCAGACGTGTCCAGCGCGTCGGGCAACCAGAGCCATCCCGGTGCAGAGGAACGCGATCTCGCCGCAGGTGATTGCTACGTAGCCGAGGTAGACCATTAGGTAGACGGTGACGCCTGGTACGACGGCGTATTCGGTCGTGAACTCCACGCTCTCATTGGTGGTGTTGACGAACAGCGGCAGCATCGCCGTCAGGACGCACACCGCCAACGCGATGCGTGCGTACAGGCTGGCCTTCAACACCTCGTGGTTGTAGGACCAGTCCACCATCATCAGCTGAAGACTGCCGCACCATACGACTGCACAGATGTGCGCTCCGAGCTTGGCGGCGTTGTTCATCCCGGTCACAGACTCGATCGCGTCCTCTATGGCCGGGACGGCGAAGATGACGCCCACCGTGCAGATGCCGATGGCCACAGCTCGGGTGAAACGGGCTACGCGGTAGTCGCTTCGGTCACGCTGACGCCAGGCTTCCCGAGCGGAGAGCGCGGTGCCCACCAGGCCGATCAGAGCGCACAGGCCGAAGACTAAGCCGTCCATTTGGTTCAGGTTCCTTCCAAGTCAGAGACGGCACGCTCAGCCGCTTCGGTGAAGCTGAGACGCCTCCGCCGGCCAGGCCGCGGTGGTTCCGGGGCAGGCGGAAGAGGCTCGGGCACCTCTGGGACGGCGAGATCACTGCGCCCGTGTCGCAGACGGATCTCACGTGCGGCCTCCAGAAGTTCGGCGGCTCCGGCGTCACCCAGGTCATGGATGAGTCGAAGTGCCTCGCGTGCGTCTTGGTACTCCTCATAGACCGACAGGGACGTCAATCCGTTGTAACCGGGGAGTAGGTAAGCTACCGGAGAGCCCAACGCGCGTGCGAGGCCGCTCAGTTGGGCGATCGTAGGGTTCGACTTGACGCCGTTCAGTAGATCGTTCACGACCTGGTGGGTCAGCGCGGGCTTGCCGCCGGGCGTCTCAGCCGTGGCGGCAGCGATGTCGCGCGTACTCAGAGTTTTCCCGTCCGCCCTGAGCTTCCTGCCGATCAGGACAGCGAGCTTGCTGGAGAGGGGGGTGTCCGGGCCGAGCGGCATGGTGCTGACTACTCCTAGGGGCGAGCGGACCTGACCTGGCGGTGGACGACGGATGTGGTGCGGACTCAGTATCGCTGCGGGGCGACAGCGACTGGCGAGGCAGCACAATGTCTATGTTGGTTGACAATGGGTAACGCCCAAAGCAAGATCTATAGCCTCAGGCGCAGTAAGCGTGTTCTCGGCATGTGGGGCCGCCGCCCCTCTACTGCCTCCTTGGGTGCAAGATCACAACATGTGCCCAAATGGGGCTCAATGTGCGCCGCTAGCTCGTCTGTGTAGGGATCTAAGTTGAGCGCGGCTCGCGAGGGGGGCGAAACGCTGCAAATGCGGGGAGGGTACGGGTGGGGATCGAGCTGGATCGAGTGCTGGCTCGGCTGGAGGAGTCGGGCGGCACGGAGAACGTCATCCTGGATGACGAGGCTGCGTTAGTCGCACTGGGGGCTCTGGCGGTCGTGGACCCGAAACGGGTCGACCGCGAGGTGGATTGCGCGCGTGGCGCTGCCGCGAGTCGATCTACGTGAGTAGCTGAGGGCGGGCCCCGCGAGGGGCCGCTCTCGCGCGTCTGACCTGCAAAAACTTCTCGAAAATTGTGGACCTCTCTCCTAAATGCATATAGAATAGAACCAGAAGGAAGGGGGGAAGGAGAAGCCCCCGCCGACCTCTTGGAGATCGAAATGTCGCACAAGTTCGCCACTCTGAAGATGCGCCAGATCCACCGCAACCCGAACCAGCCCCGCAAGACCTTCGACGAGGACGCGCTGAACGAGCTGGCTGAGTCGATCAAGCAGCACGGGCTCCTCCAGCCCATCGTCGTCCGGAAGGTGGAGGAGGGCTACGAGCTCGTGGCCGGCGAGCGCCGCTTCCGCGCCAACGAGCTCGCGGACAACATCACCATCGAGGCGAAGATCCTGCTGCCTGACGGTGAGTCCGAGATCAGCGACATGGACTCCTTCGAGAAGGCCATGGCCGAGAACCTGAACCGCGAGGACATGCTCCCGCTGGAGGAGGCGCGCGGTTTCAAGAAGGTCATGGACGAGAAGGAGGGCGCCACGCCCGCCAGCGTCGCGAAGACCTTCTCCAAGTCGGTCCAGTTCGTCAACCAGAGGCTGGCCCTGCTCGCTCTGCGCCCCGAGATCCAGTCGGCCGTCGACCTCGGGCACATCGGGACCCAGGCCGCCGTTCAGATCGCCGCACTCTCGAAGGAGAACCAGAAGGCGGTCTTCCAGGACTGGAAGAAGGGCGACAAGAACGACAACCAGCTCGTCCACATCGCCTACGCCATGCGTAAGCAGGAGAAGGCGGCCACGCAGGGCTCCATGGTCGACGTCGACGAGATGACCGCCGAGGAGAAGGCCGAGCGGAGCCGCGCGCAGGCCAAGACCAAGAGCGACCTCGACGCGATCGAGGGGATGTGGGCGCTGCTGGACAGCATCGGCAAGGCAGACCCTATGGAGTTGGCCCGCACCCTGGTGGGGGAGGTCGGCAAGCGGCTTGAGCAGATGGACCGGGTCGCGGACGTCGTGCAGAAGGCCAGGTTTCAGCTCCGTCAGGCGAAGGCGCACGCGGACGCCAGCGAGATCATGGTCAACCCCGACGCCGCAGCGCCCGACCTGGTGGCCGAGGCCGAGGCCGTCCTCGCCCAGGTGGAACCGGCTGCGGGTGACGCCGAGCTGGAGGCCCAGGCCGAGCTCGCCCCGCAGCCGGATGCCGCCCCGGCCGCCGACGCCGACTCGCAGACCGAGGCCACCCCGGCCGTCGACGCGGAGACCGAGAGCCCGGCGGAGCCGGAGGGGGACGACATCGAGGTCAAGGCGGCGGCCGAGCCGGTCGCTGTCGCGGCCTGACCCGTCCGTCCCGGGGCGGCCCCAGGGGGCCGCCCCCTTCTCTATGGAGCCCCACAGTGATGAACGACATCCGGACCATGCGCAACATCAACCACAACCTGTTCGACGTGCCCGCCTCGGCCAACGCCCTTGAGGAGTACGACTCCGACGTGGCCGAACTCGTCCGCAAGGCTGCGAGGCACTTGTTCAAGGCTCGCCGTGACAACGACGGAGCCGCCCTGAACGAGGCATACAACCTCACTCTCATCGCCGCCTCCGACCTCATGAAGGGTGCCGGTAGTTCGGTGTACGTGCGTACCCACCTCATGGTCACGGCCCGCCTGGTCGAGCTCGAAGCGGCGCTGCTCGCCGCTGAGGCCAAGACTGCCAGCGAGTGAGGAACCGACCGTGAAGATAGATACCGACGTTCTCAGGGTCATCCGCTCCGCCACGGTCGACGGCCTGACGCTCCGTCTCAACGGCACGCTGGACCGCAAACTGTACGACCGGGTCAACCTGGCCCTTCAGGCGGTCGGCGGCACCTGGAACCGCTACCAGCGCGCCCACATCTTCCCCTTCGCCGCTGCCGACGCCATCGCGGGACTGCTCGCCACCGGCGAGGTGATCACCGACGTCGACCGCGGGTTCTTCCCCACGCCGAAGCCCCTTGTCGAACAGCTCCTGGACCTGGCGGAACTCGAAGCCGGTTGCGAGGTGTTGGAGCCGTCGGCCGGACGCGGCGCCATCGCTGAGGCCGTAGTTGCCCGCGGTGCCGTTGTCGACTGCATCGAACTCGACACCGCTCGCGCCGAGCACATCCGCGCTGGCGGCTACGCCCGCGAGGTCACGGCCGGCCACTTCTTCAGTGTGAAGGTGCAGCGGCGCTACCAGCGGGTCATCATGAACCCGCCGTTCGCTGACCGGCAGGACATCCGGCACGTCCAGCGGGCGTTGCGCTTCGTCCGGCCGGGCGGCCTGGTCGTGGCGGTCATGTACGGCAGCCTCCCCTACCGGAGCGACCGTAAGGCCAAGGACTTCCGGGCACGGGTCCAGGAGGCGCGAGGGACGATCACGGAACTGCCCGACGACGCGTTCCGGATCGGCGTGTCCACGGTGGTTGCTGTCATCCCGGTACGAGAACCCGCGCCGCCCTCTCGGTTCAACCCCCAGGCGCCCAGGCCCGAGGACTTCACCGCGAGGCCCGCAGCGGCCCAGCAGGGGCTGTTCTTCACGGACGTGCCGACAGCCCACGGCACTGCACCCTTCGACGGGTTCGAGTACGGGGCTACACCATGGCTAGAGATAGATCCCAACACTGATGCGTGATACGTTCTATCTCGTTGGTGAGGGCGGCCTCAGCCGAGGAACCGGCTCACTAGCGTGCCGTGGCATGCGGCACTCCCCTTCGGTGCCTGGCGGGTGGCCAATCCCCCGCGCCCTACCCGCCAGGCACCGGCCCCGCGTCTGAGCGGAGCCGCCGGGGCGCCGCCAAGATCCACGATCACGACCGGACCCGTCCCCGCCTCACGCCGGGGGCGGGTCCCCGTGCACTCAGGAGAGCCATGAACACGGAGGACTTCGCCGGGCATCCAGAAGATCGCGATCTGTACGAGCGTCTCCTCGTCGAGCGGGACGGGACGCCGATCAGGGCCCTCGCGGAACGTGACCCGGGCCTCGAAGTACCGGCAGACCCTGATCCAGACGCGGCCCGGCACCTCACGGGACCCGACGCAGCCACAACTACCCGACGACGAAAGCGACATGGAGCATGACCGCCAAGCAGAAACCGCCCGCAGAGCCGGAGCGCCGGACACCTCCCGTGCCCGGTGCGGTGTGGTGCCGATCCTGCGACTCCTGGTGCCTGCCGACCGGCATCTGCGGCTGCAACAACCGGTGATGTACACCCTTCTGCGCCTTGTCGCCGACGCGATGCCCGTCGTGCTCATGGCGGTCATCGCCGTTGTCGCCTGGGTGGTTGTACAGCTCGGCGGCGGCGGTGTCCTTCTTGCCGGCCTCTTGGCCTTCCCCGCCTGCGGGCTGCTGGCCGCCGCCATCCACCACCTTCAGCGATGGGCGTGCAGTCGGCGGCTGACGCACCAACCGAACCCTCACCCCGGCGACCGTAGCGGCCCGGTGTGATCGTCTAGTCTGAACTAGCTGTAGGGCGCGGGGAACGGCCTACACAAGGGACGCCCAGTGACCCCGACGCCTGCCAACATCCCCGAACTGCTCCTGCCGCTCGCCGTCCCCACCGAGGACCTCGTTCCGTACTACCGGAACCCTCGCAACGGTGACCTCCCCTCGATCGCCGAATCGCTGACCGTCAACGGCCAGTACCGGGCGATCGTCGTCAACAAGGGCACCCACACGGGCCGCCGCAACGAGATCCTGGCGGGCAACCATACGTACGCGGCTGCCCAGCAGCTCGGCTGGGACCAGATCGCCGTCACCTGGGTCGACGTCGACGACGACGCGGCGGCTCGCATCGTCATCGTCGACAACCGGACCAACGACCTTGCCGGATATGACAGCGTGCTCCTGGCCGAGATCCTTTCCGAGATCCCGGACCTGGCTGGCACCGGCTACGACCGCGAGAGCGTAGACCGGCTCCTCGACGACACCTCCCTTCCCGAGACGCTGGAACTCACCTCCGACGGCGCGGGCACCGGCGCCGCGGCCACCGTCGACTACCTCCAGTGGGGCTACCTCCAGTGGGAGTCCAAGCGGGTCCGGATCACCTCCGAAGAGGTGGAAGCCCTCAACGTCATCTACACGAAGTTCGTGGACGACACCAACAGCGACCTCGGCTTCGGCTGGCACGTCTTGCAGCAGGCTCACGAGGAGGGCGAGGTGGCATGAGCATTGCCCCCACCACGACGTTCTACGAGGCGTACCCGCTCGAACAGCTTCGCCCCGCCGACTACAACCCGCGCCGCCTCAGTGAGGAGGCGTTCGTCAGGCTTCAGGCGTCACTGCGGCGCCACGGTGTCGTGAAGCCCGTAATCCTCAACGCCGACGGCACGCTGGTCGCAGGCCACCAGAGAACCAAGGGGCTCCAGGCCATCGGCCTCACGCACACGCCCGCGGTCATGCTGGGCACGAAGGTCAGGTTGCAGGACGAGATCCAGTTCAACCTGCTGCACAACCGAGTCGAGACCGAGGCCAGCGTCGTCTACGCCGACCCCGGGGTCATCGGCGCCTGGTCGTGGATTCCATGGCAGTCCATCCGGGTCGCGGAACGAAGAAACCTCTCCTTCATCAACGCCATCGGGCACATGACCGCCGGCCACGGTCCGTGGGGGAGCGTTGTCATCGATGACCAGGGTCGCATCGTCCTCAACGCCGAGTACGCCGTCGTCGCCTCCATCAACCGCTTCAACCTCCTGGCCTGGACCGTCACGTCCGCCGACGCCGCCCAACTCCACGCTGACCTCACGGGCGAGTACGGCGTCTACGACTGGACGGCCATCGAGAGCAAGGCCCCGGTGTGGAACCAGCACATCGTGCAGCCCAAGAGGCTGCGCAAGTTCTCCTCCAAGGCCAAGGTCGGAAAGCTCGCTTACGGCTCCGAGACCTGGGACCAGTTGGTCACGCCCTGGCTCAAGCCCACCCACCGGGTCGTGGACTTCGGCGCCGGGTACGGCGACTACGCCAAGCACCTGCGCGCCAAGGGCTTCAATATCCACGACTACGAGCCCTACCGCTGCCGGGACGGCTCGTACGCCGTCGACATCCGAGCCGTCGTCGGCATGATCCGCGACATCGACAAGGACATCCAGGCCAACGGCCTGTACGACGTGGTGGTCCTCGACTCCGTCATCAACGCCACCACCACCCTGGACTACCAGCACTGGGTGATGACCACCGTCAATGCCCTCTGCTCGGCGGACGGGGTCGTGTGCCTCGGCACACGCAACCTCGCCCGCGAACTCCGGGACGAGCAGGCCAAGCGGGTCACCTCCCAGACCGCGACCACCAAGATGAGCTTCCTCGACGAGGACAACGTGGAGATGAACTTCGTCAAAGGGAAGTGGCAGAAGCTGCGTTTCCACACCCCCGAGACCCTGGAGCCGCTGCTCCGCCGCTACTTCGAGGACGTACAGGTCACCGACCTCAGCGGCTCCAACATCAAGGCCACCTGCCGCCGCCCCATCTCTCTCCCCAAGGAGGAGTACGAGAGGGCTTTCGAAGAGGAATTCAACATGCCGTACCCGAATGGCTTCCGACATGACAGACATCTGGAATTGGTGGGAAATTTGATAAAATTGGTAGTAGAGAGAAATGGATCTCTCACCAATTAAAACGGGTAAATGGGGAATGGATGTCACGTCGAATACAGGTTCAAATCGAATCGCGAACTCGATATCACATTATGTGGCTGGCTGGAGTGCGACACGTAGCCCTCGACCAACACTGCCTGCGCAGCTTCGGCCAGCCCGACCGTCCCAGGCTCGACGCCGACCGCCGGCATCAGACGATCGAACTCCCCGAGCACAACCCGCCCCTGGCCTGGTATCTGTGCGCGCTGCCCAACCCCTGGAAGTGGAGCGACAACGCGCATCTTGCCTTCGAGGGTGCACCTGGAGAGCGGTGGGAGGGGCCCGCCCTTGTGCCGGGCCTCTATGTGCATCTGGAGAACGCTCGCCCTATCGCCGGATGGGGCGAGCACAATATCCCCGAGAACGAGCCGCGCCGGAAGTTGGTTCGCTTCCGAACCTGCCGCAACTACCAGTTCGCATGGTGGTTGAGGGCTGAGCGGGACGCCCCGGACGCCAAGTCTGAGTTTGTGCCGTCGAGGAGATCAGATGAGGGTGGGCAGATGATGCTAATTTGACACCGGTGGGGGGCGGAGTCGCAGCTTGCGCTCCCCACCGCTTCCGCTTTCTGATTCTCGAATCGTGCCTTGCGGGGATACTCCAGACTCATAGAATTTGGCGTATCGGGAGGCCTGGTGTATCGCGCCTTACTTACTGGCCTCGCGCTCCAGAATAAATGGCGAAATGAATGCAGGTCTGCTAGTAGCCGCAATCAAACGCATCGGGCCCAACGTACGCCCCGTCCCAGGAAGTAATGGTGGTTTTCCGGCTGAAAGCTAGATCCCCCTTCTTCTTTGCCTTCTCTTTCTCCAACACTTGGAGCTTGGCCTCAAGGGCAGCTGTAGGCTGAGCGTCTTCCTCGTGGTGCTTCAGCTCCTGCCGCGCGCGGAGGATTTTCTTCTCCAGCTTCTCGATCTCGGTTTTCATCTTTTTCTGGAGAGTGCTCAGCTCCTTCTGCGTCTGAGTCACCTGCTCTTCCAGGTCTTTGGCTCTGCGTTGGGCGGCGAGAGCTTCGCGGCCCTTCTTGGCGAGCTGCAGGTGCAGCATTGCGATTCGAGCCGCGTCCCCACCGTCCTCTTGCAGGGCCTGCTCCAGCAGGAGGCCCAGGTCGTGAGTGTTCAAGGGAGCGCCTGACGCCAGCGCAGTCACAAATTCCCAGGGTGGGATCCGTGCCCCGCTGAGGTAGCGGGACACGACGGAGGCGTCAAGGTGGCACTGTCTGGCGCATTGTCGGACAGTAAGGCCAGTGCTTCGGTACAGGGCGCGCAGTGCCTTAGCCAGCTCTCTCTTCGCTGGTGGCAGGTCCGGGGCGAGCGGCTTCAGCGCCCCGACGCCTGCTTGCTGAGGACCGCCTCGCTCATTGCCCATGATCAGCTCTGACACCCCATCAATCCCCTCTCCGGCTATGCCCCTAGCACACGCTGAGACGGGCTTACATCACTGTCCTCCCTCGGTGTCAGCACCGCTATCTTGGCGCGCCTGCCACGCTGCGTGCATGGTGATGAGCGTCGCCGTGATGGCGCCCGCGTCTGACACCGCAACTCCGAGATAGATCATGACGACGCCGGTCACGAGGATCGCAACAAAGGCGGACAGCGCGTTCGGGCCTGAAGGGAAGAAACGTGCCATTTGCAGTTCCATTTCCTGGGTGGATTGGATAGCCCAAGTTTCCGGTGCCGCAACCACGTTGCGGTAGTGCGCAACAGTTGTCATGTGTTGCAACGCAGGTCAGCGGCATGACTCAACCGTTCACTCGATGTCATTGAGTGCGATCATGGCGTAGGGCGCGGGGGCGCACCGAGCCGTGGAGGACCCCGCCGTGGGACGACCTGACAAGGCCGCGCGTGCGGCCATCGCGCGCCGCCGCTCGGACGCCATCGATCTACGCCTCGCCGGCGTGGACTGGTTGACGATCGCCCGCAAGCTCGCCGCCGACCCGACCATCAACTCTGACGGCATCGCCTACCCGCAGGGCTACGGAGTCGAGCGGTACGGCAAGAACCAGGACCCGCCCACCAACGAGGCCCTGATTCACGCCGCTTGCCGGGACGTCCGCACGGCACTCGCCGACCGCCGCGCCGAACTCAACGACGAAGTCGACGAGTTGCGCGCGCTGGAAGCCGACCGCCTCGACCGACTGTTCTTCGTTGCCTACAAGAAAGCCGTCCGCGACCAGGACCTCGCCGCCATCGACCGCACCCTGCGGATCATGGAGCGCCGGGCCAGGCTGCTCGGCCTCGACATGCCGGTCCGGACTGAACTGTCCGGACCAGACGGCGGACCGGTCCAGGTCGAGAACGTGACCGTCGAGGAACTCGACGCCCTGATCGCGCTCACCGATCCGGACGGCGAATGACTCCGCGCGCCCATGAAAGCGTCATCGCCCACTACAAGACACTTCCGCCAGCACAGCGCCGCACCATCGCACGGGCCGCGTCTCCGGCTCTACGCGCGGAGTTGGCACGCGTCGAGCGCCAACTCGCCATGGACCGTTCGCCAGGCGCGCTCGCCGCCGTCCTCACCGGCGGACGCGAGATGCAGGCCCCACACCTGGATCTCATCGACCAGGCGTTCATCGACATGGCCGCAGGCCGGTGCGACCGCGTGATGTTGACCATGCCCCCGCGGCACGGCAAGAGCCGACGTGCCTCCCGCTGGGCGCCCCTCTGGTACCTGCGGCGCAACCCCGGCCACCGCATGATGATCGCCAGCTACTCCGCCGACCTGGCCGACGACCACGGCCGGTGGATCAGGGACGCCATCAACACCTGGGGCGACGACCTCGGCATCCAACTCAAGGCGGGCAGCCAGGCCGCCAATAGGTTCGACATCGTCGGCGGCGAAGGCGGCCTCCTTGCGGCCGGCATTGGCGGCGGCCTCACCGGACGCGGCGCACACATCGCCATCGTCGACGACCCGGTCAAGGACATGGCCGACGCCGACAGCCCCACCATGCGCAAGCGCGCCTGGGACTGGTGGACTTCGGTGTTGCAGACCCGACTCGAACCAGTCGGCGCCATCTGCCTCATCCAGACCCGGTGGCACGAAGACGACCTCGCCGGACGCATCCTGGCCACCGAGCGCGACGCCTGGCGGGTCATCGACCTCCCCGCCATCGCCGACAGTCCCGACGACCCGCTCGGCCGCGCTCCCGGTGAGGCACTGTGGCCCGAACGCTTCGGCGTCACCCATCACGCCAAGACCCGTAAGCGAGTCGGCGAACGCGTCTGGGCCGCCCTCTACTTGCAGAAGCCCCGGCCGCCGGAGGGAGGCGTCTGGAGGCGGGAGTGGATCGAGACCGCTCGTATCAACGCCGTCCAGTTCTCCGGCCTCGACATGGCGCGCATCGTCGTCGCCGTCGACCCCGCTGGCGGAGAGCCCACGGTCGGCGACGAGACGGGCGTCATCGGCGTCGGCCGCGACTTCGACCGGCAGCTGTACGTCCTGGCCGACCGATCCGGATTGATGGGCGCCAACGATTGGGGCCTGGCCGCATGCCGTCTCGCCCTCGAACTCAAGGCCGACGCGATCGTGGTCGAGAAGAATTACGGCGGTGACATGGCGCGCCAGATCGTCACCCAGGCATGGGAGCAGCTGCGCCGGGAGGGCGTCACCAAGGGGCTCCTCATGCCCATGATCCTGGAAGTCACCGCCAAGGTCGGCAAACGCCTGCGGGCCGCCCCCGTGGCTCAGCTGTACGAACAGCAACTCGTGCACCACGTCGGCGAATACCCAGAGCTGGAAGGGCAGATGGTCACCTGGGTCGAGGGAATGGACAGTCCCGACCGCATGGACGCCGCCGTTCACGGACTGACCGAACTTGCCGACCCCGACCAGCTCGACACCCTGCCCACCGACACCGATGACGACCGCTTCGACGGCCGCCGTTGAACTCGCGAGGGCAGACGAACGACCGGAAACGGCCCCAAGAGGAAACGGCCCATGAAGAAATGGCCCACGGTAGCCCACCGGGGCACTCGCCGATCTACGGGCTGTTCCGCTCCACGCGCAGCGGTTCGTCAGCGACCAGGCGGGCAGCGAAGTCCTGTGCTTCCGGGAACGTAGAGGACGTCAGTCGCAGCCCGGCTTGAGCCATCACGGTGACAACGCGCTCGGCCAGTTCCTTGTGCTCTGCATCTGGAACACCGCCGAGTTTGAGGGAGAGCCAGACCCGCATGTCGTGGCCCTGTGAGACGAGTACCGGGGCCTGCGGGGGAATGCAGGGAGTCGTCGCGTCGGTCAGCGCCTGGACGACTTGGTCCCGGAGTTCGGCCGCGTTCCGCTGGTCGACCGCGCGTGTCGCGGCGTAGATCGCATCGAACAGTGCGTTGGCCGCGGGAACTGCCGCACTGACGGAGATGGTGAACGGCCCCATGGTGACGGTGTCGGTGACCGGGTCGTAGCCGAAGCTCCAGAAGTCGCGGGCTACGTCACGCGGGTCAGCGGTCTTGCGGGCGTCTTTCTGCGGCCCGCCGCCTTCTCCGCGCGCCCAGTCCTCGAAGTGGGTGAGGCCGTCGCGGACGTGCTTGATGTTCGGCAGGGCGTCAAGGTAGACCTGCTCGGCGTTATCGAGCGCGGCGATCACTGCTGGATCCATACCGAGGCCCGTGAGGGCGATCCGCTCGAGCTTGACCGCGGCGAGGAACTGGCGCAGGGCGACGACCAGTGTTCGTGCGTCGATCTGCCGCGAGCTGAACCAGCCGACTGGGACGTCTTCACCGTGCATGCGTGCCACGCTCAAGGCGACGGTGGCACGCAGCCAGCTCGCTTCCGAAAGCGCGATCGAGTACGGATTGTCCGCTGGGGACCAATCTTCCGGCAGGTTGCAGTTCATGACGGAATCTTCGACCCTGGAGCCTTCGGCTGCTCGGAATTTCCGGATACAGAGGCTCTGTGAACTGCGGAAGTCCGAGGCAGAAGACGTCTCGTAGGCTGGAGGCGCGGCGCGGGGCCGACTGCCGGAGGGGCACTGTGGGCCTGCGCGAGCTGATCACCGACGCCTGGAGCTGGCTTGACTACAAGCCAGCCATGGCCGACCCGCGCCGACCGGGCCGTAACACTTGGGCGGAACTGACCCGCTCTTGGGTGCCGGACGAGGATCTGCGACGCCTCGCCGCCTACCGGCTCCTGGCCGCGTACGACTCCAACCAAGCCGGCCAGTTCGCCGCCGTGACAGGCGGCGACGAGGCAGGTACCGAGCGGAGAGAACTCGGCGATGCCTCCAAGCTGGTCGATACCGCGCTCGGCTACCTCCTCGGCTCCGAACAGGTCATCAGCGTCGCGGGCGCGGAGCACACCGACGACGAGCCGACCGCCGAAGCAGCTGCGGCGCTCGCCGTACAGGACAAGCTGAGGACGTGGGCGGAGAAGGAGCTGCTTCCGCTACGCCTTCAGCAGGCCGAGCGAACCGCGATCCTGCTCGGCGACGCCGTCTACACCCTCGCCTGGGAGCCCACAAAGGGCCGGGTCCTGCTGCGTACTTGGGACCCGGGCCTGTACTTCCCGGAGTGGCCGGAAGATGGAGAGCAGGACGGCGCCGAGTTCCCCCTGCGAGTTCACTTCGCGTGGGAGCTGCCCGAGGACAAACGGCGCGGGCTCAAGGCCAGGCTTCGGCGGGTCACCTACGAACTCGGCCCGATCGGTCCGGCCAGTCGGCGCAGCGCAGCGAAGGACGGCAGCTCGGCGCGCGAGTACCTGTACACCGACGGCGGCGACCCGATCCTGGTGGGGGGTGACACGCAGAACGCCGACACGGGCGTGATCACCCGCACGTACCCGTGGGCACCCAACCGGCCCTCCCCGTGGACGTGCTTCCTCACCGATGCGGAATGGGACCTGGACGACCTCACGTACGCCGACCTGCTGTACGACCTGCCGATGCACAAGGCCCGGTACCGAGTCCGCTCGGACGGCGAAGTGCTCGACCGGCTCGACCTGATGGCGGACTTCATACCCGTCATCCACGTCACGAACAGCATCCCCTCCAGCGGAGAACACTGGGGAAAGCCGACCGTGGCCACCGTCCTCCAGGCCCTCGACGAGCTGTCCGCGACTGACACCGACGGCTCCGGCGCATCGGCCACCACCGGCTCCCCGATCATCGGCCTCGCCGGAGCCCGGCTGCCCATCGACCGAGCGACCGGGCAACCGCTACCGGTGAAAGTCCGGGCGGGGTCGGTCTGGCAGCTCAACGACAACGGACGCATGGACGTCCTCGACACATCGGCCCAACTCGCTGAGCTCCGCGCCCGTGTCGACCACATCCTCGACCGCATCGCCGCGAACAGTCGCCTCACCGCCGCCGGCCTCGGCACCCTAGATCCCACTGCCCTACCATCCGGGTACGCGCTACAGCTCGCCCTGGGCCCACTCGACTCGCTGGTCGCCGCCATGCGCCTGGTCCGCAACCACAAGTACGCCGTGCTGCTGCGCATGGTGCAGCGCCTGCACCAAGCAGGACAGGCCGAAGGCTGGCCCGCGGGGGAGTCGTTGCCCGCACGCCTTATGTGGGGCCCGCACACCCCGACCGACCGTGCCGCCGTCCTTGACGAGGTGGTCAAGGGCGTGGGTGCCGGTGTCCTGTCCGTCGAGACCGGCGTCCGGATGCTGATCGATGCCGGATACCCCATTGAGGACGCCCAAGTGGAGATCGAGCGAATCCAGGCCCGCGCATTCGACGCCGCCGCCCGCCTCGCCGACGCAACCGGCGACAACGCCGCCGTCCGCGACTATCTCGGCCTTTCCGCAACAGGGCCGGAACTCACCTCGGTCCCTCTGGTCGGCGCTCCTCGCAGCTCGGCTCAGGCGGAGGGCGATGCGTAGCAGTGATGACGTTCGACAGGCCTAGCCGGTCTCACGTAGTCGGCCGCCACCAAAGCCGAGCACAACGTGGGACGGTGACCTGCCGCTTACTGGTGAGTCCTCACGGTCGCGTGTCGGTTTGACCCAGGGACCGGTGCCAGCTAGTCCACCAACGGCGGCCGGATAGACCTCGCCCTTGCACTTTGAACTTCAAATCTGGCAGGATTCGGATCCCAAAGTTCAACGTGAAGGTGTCACATGTCCAAGCGCATGCGGACCATCGAGATCGACGACGAAGTGTTCGCCTATCTGCAGCGTCATAGCGAACCCCTGGTCGACTCCCCGAACGATGTCCTGCGACGCCAGCTCCTTAAAGGCGAGAAGCCCTCCACTGACGCGGCGGGAGCTCGTCGGACTGGAGCCCTGATGTTCATCATTGAAGCCGGTCTGGCGGCCCCCGGCGACAAGTTGCAGCATCATCAGTCGCGACTCAAGCGCACGCACGAAGCCATCATCACCGCCGACGGTTGGATCGAGATCCCGGACGGCCGGGCTTTCCCCCAGCCTTCCCCCGCACTGAAGACGCAGACGGGGAGCGAAATCAACGGGTGGGGTCAGTACAAGCATCTCCCCAGTGGGCGCCGTCTTCAGGACCTGCGGGAAGAGGCCACGAAGCACCAGGTGTGAGCTTCGCCAGAGCCGGGGGTCCCCTCAGGCCGGGCCTGTCAGGGGCCATGCGAGGGGGCCCGGGGCTGCCAATCCATCGACTCGCCCCAGCCGCATTTAACCACCGCGCAAATGGTTCCCTACATTTCGCCGTCCGAGTTGCCCTCGTTCACGCTGTCGAAAACACCGCTTTATGCTGGCCCGTGTTGGTCGACGGAATCATGACCAGCAGGTACTCGGCGATATTCGTGTGCGGGTAGAAGTGCCCATGGGAGACAGGATCAGTTGTGTTGTGCCGCCACCGGGACAACGGCCGTCCAGCAGATGAGGTGGATGTCTTCCGGCGTGATCTCGGGAAGCGGTTCAGGCGCGGTTTGCTTGGTGAGCCCGAGGTGGTCAGCCAGAGTGAGAAGCCGATTCACCTTCTCGCGTCCTCGGACGTCCTCGGCTAGGACGTCCCGCACAGCGCGCTGGATCCGGGGGGCATAGGGTGCTTCCAGCCGTTCTACCAGATCGTCTTGACGGTCCCCGAGGTGACTTCCGCTGTTTCGGGCAAGATCGGCCGCATCGCGCATTACTTTGGGGATCTGAGCTGTTAGATTGGCGGGGTCGGCGTTGAACATCCACGCCTCGTGGATGTGGCCCTTGGCAATACTCCAGACGTCGAATGCCGCGTCGTAAAGGTCTTCGTGGGTCGGCTGGGCAAAGAGGCTGGGTGTTGAGACGCCGCCAGGATCCGCCTGCGCGAGGCAGGTTAGGGTGTCGTCGATGACGATGGGTTTACCGTCGGCATCGCGCTGTGCTTGGTAGTCAGGAGTCAGCGGCACGTATCGGAACCACGGTTTGTTGTGATCGGCGATACGCGCGCAGAAAACCATGCCAGGTTGTGCCGCGCCTGTGCGGATGAAACCGGTTCCGGCACCCCAAGGCAGATCGAGAACAGTGCTGCGCATCGTCGGATCAGCGATCTCGCGAGCTAGGGTTCGGCGGTATTCCTCGCCAGACAGGGCAGAGAGGCCGGTTTGCTCGAAAAGGTCGGATTCCTCGCGTTGCAGCCGAGCGATTTCGTCTCGGGTTTCGGTGAAGTTGATCTCGCGTCCCGCGAATCCGGGCAGGACGGTGCCGACGCCCACGGCAGCGGCTGCTTGCTTGAGTTTGCGCTGGAGCCTTTCCTCGAGTCCGAGCAGTGCATCAAGGTGCCGGTCGGGGAAGTAGCAGCGCAGAAAGACTTCGGAGTGCTCGGAGCCGATGCGGTCGATACGTCCGTGCCGCTGTACGAGCCGCATTGGGTTCCAGGGCAGGTCGAAGTTGATGATGTGGCGGGCTTGCTGCAGGTTCACGCCCTCGCTGAGTACATCGGTGGCGATGAGTAGGTCGTAGACGTCCTCGTCGTTGGTGCTTCCTGCGGTCCGGGGGGCAAAGCCGGCGAGTACCTCTGCCCGTCCGTGGCGGTCGGGTCCGGAGGCTGTGGCGATGCGATCACGGTAGGGGGCGAGCCGGTCGTCTGCCTCTACCGCAGCGCGCACCTGTGTAGCCAGGTGCCCCACGGTGTCGGCGTAGTAGGAGAAGACCAGGACCTTACGCTTGTCCCTGACCTGCTGCTCGTTTACGCCTTCGGCTTCTGCGAAGGCGGCGATCTCTGCGAGCGTGTCTGTCAGGGCGACCAACTTCGGGTCCTGGTTCCAGGGAAGGATCTCGACGGCATTGTGGAGCCGATCCAGGAGCAGCCTGTCCGCCGTGACGGCGCGGCGAAGTGCATCCGTGTCGTAGTCGGCTGCATTACCGACGTTCTCGCCGTCCCCGTCGTAGCCAGCTATGAAGTCGTCGATGTCGTCGCTGTCGCTGCTGGCCCACTCGCGCAAGGCATCGCCAGTTAGAACGTGGCCTTCCGACAGCGCATCGAGGAATCGCTCATGCGACACGATCATCTTCTCGACGGTGCGCCGGAAAGCGTAGGCGGAGGACTCGAATCGCTTGAGCAGAGCTGAGCGGAGCAGGCCGGCGTTCTGTGCCTCGTACTGGGCCTCTCCGCCGCCGCCGCGACGGAATCGGGAAGGTACGTAGCGGGCCAGGGAGAGAACCTCACCGGGAGCGTCCAGCAGGACCGCGTCGGCGTTTGCATGATCCTCCAGGACGTGAGCGCCGAGTGCCGTGGCGGTCATGTCGAAGACGCCGGGCAGGGCCGAGTCCAGGTCGTAGTCGATCCTGCGCACTCGCGGTGTGGGGAAGCGGATCTCTTGTTCGCGGCCGTTGATGGTGACCTTGTCGCCGACATAGTGGTGCTTGACGAACCGTCGGGTGCGGCGCACTGCGACCTGGTCGATGACGTCGAAGAGGTGCTCTGGCGAAAGATCGTCGGGATGTATGGCCATGGCGCGGTCGAAGTACTCGCGTAGCGAGGGCACGCCTGCTTCAGCAAACGCCGCATCGTTGGGGGCGAAGTACGAGATCAGGTTGTACAGGTCGTACAAAGAGTTGTTGACCGGCGTTGCGGTCATCAATACGAGGTCTTTCGGCGCTTGGCCAGCGAGCAATTGCCGCATTGCGTCGGCGCGACGAGTGGATGCGTTACGGAAGGCATGCGCTTCGTCGACGATGATCATGGCATATTCGTCGGGGTGCTGGAGCACTGCGTCGACCCGTCCAGCACGGTCGAGTTGGCGGACAAGCTGGTCGAACGAAATGACTTCGGCGCGGAGGTTCTTCTCTGCGAGGAACGGCTCCCATGTAGCATCACGAAGGGTGGCCGGGGCAATAATGAGTACTTTCTGACGGCGTGTGATGGTCGCTTCGTAGATCAGCTCTCCGGCGATATATGTCTTGCCGAGACCGACCTCGTCGGCGATTACTACGCCACGCTGGCGGGACAGGATCCTTTTGGCTCGCCAGACGCCATCGGTCTGAAACCCTGTCAGCCCGAGTTGCGAAGTGGAGCGGGTGGCCGCTTCCTCTTCGATCTCCGCCCCATAGAGCTCATAGAGCATGCGGAGGAATACATGCCAGGGCAGGTGCGGTTCCCATCGCTGCTCGTACACCGCGGCTAGATCGTACGGAGCTGATGCTTCCCAGAGCTCTTCGTACCAGTCGCGGACCCGCGCGACGGTCGTGGGGTCGAACTGTCCGAGGTTCAGTTCTCGGTTTCTGGCCAGCCCAGCGAAGGTGAAGTTTGATGAACCACTTATGACGTGAGGCAGGGCCGTATCGACTATGAACGCCTTGCCGTGCAGGAAGCCTTCGCTGTAGCGGCGCACTTCGACCACTGGCAACTCGATGCCTCCGGTACCCGTACCGCGCAGCCATTCGACGAGCCGGCGGGCATCCCGGTCCGCTTCCCTGGTGAAGCCCACCAGGTCACGGTCTTCCGCCAGAGAGCGGTGGTGTCCTTCCAACGCCCGCCGCACGTCGTCACGTGCGGCGCGCCGTCCGCGGCCGGCTGACAGCGGACGGGGCCCGGTCTGTCGGTCTGCCTCCGGTTCGGCGCCCAGCAGCAATCGCACGGGACCAACGCGCTCCAGCTCATCGGCAAGCAGCTTGAAGCCGCCGGGGTTGAAGAACGCCGTGGCGATGGCGACCGGAGGTGGCGTGGCCAGATGAGTTCGCATACCTTCGAGCAGCGCATTGATGGCATCTGACACCGTGACGCCATGCTGAGGCTGATTCGTAGCGAAGGTTGGGCGGAAATCTCCTCCGGGCGTCGCTGTCATGCGGTCTCCCCCTCCTTGATCTGACCGGTCCACCGCTCGAAGTGCGCTAGAGCTGCCGACAGCCGACCTTGATAGGCCCAGCCACGGTGGAATGTCGTGAAGATTCGCTCGAGATCATTCTTGCTCAGCCCGTACAAGTGTGCGGTCACCGCGTCGAGTTCCGCGATGAGTTCATCCCGCTCGTCCTCCGCCGTGACGGAACCGATCGGCACGCCAGCCTCGGCGGCCCAGCTGGCGTACCGACCGTCGACTGCGGCAAGTCGGGCAGCGATGTGCACTACGCGTTCACAGAGCGGGGCGCCCTCCTCGAAGCGGGGGATGGGAGCGGCGCGCATGAACTCGATCGTCACGTGGGACTCCACCATCTGCCGCGCGAACCAGTCAAAGGGCATGGCGGACAACACTCCAAGGGCGTAGGCCTGTTGCCGCGGGCCCCCCTCTCGCCAGAAGAGGTAGTAGGCGAGGTGGATCAAGATCGTGTCAGGCGGTACCAGTGCGGCCACCAGCGTGCGGCTGTCGGTGGCGCGGGCCACATCACGCCACGCGATACGGGGAGCCGCACAAGGCAACGTCTTAGGGTCGGCAGCCCAGTCCGGGGACATCCGGTAGAACGCCGAACGCTTCAACCGGATCTGATTTACCCGACGTGCTTGCAACACAGCCTTAATATGCTTGGGGTCGGCCCAGGCATACACCGTTCCAGTCTCCGGATTCCAACGTTCGAATGACTCGCCCTTGTACACCGGCCACAAGCCGTCACGCTGCTCGAACAGGAAGTGCTTCTTGTCATCGGTGGCGTTTAGCTCTCGAAGGCCGCGCACACTCCAGCCCGGGGCGTCCTGGTCAAGGCGGGGGTGCTCACGGATAGCTAGGAACACCCGAAGAGCATCGGCATCGGGAAGTAGCGGGAAGGCTGCAGTATCGGACCAGTCCAGCAGATCGTCCACCGACAGGCCATCGGTGGAGACCTTGATCCCGTCCTGGAAGCTGGCCAAATTGTGAAAGGGGCCTCGCAGGGGGAGCGTGCGTCCCTTGGCGGGCGTGCGGTCGGCGCGTAGAGCGATGAGCCCGACGGTGTACTGAGGGTGAACGTCATCGAAGACCCAGCGGGCGGTGTTCGTCAACGTGGTGACATCGCTAAAGGTGGCTTCCCGCAACACGGCCTGGCGCCAGTCCTTCATGCCGCTGGCTTCGAGCGCCTTACGTGGTAGGACGACACCGATGTGACCGCCCTTTCGGACCAGATCCCACATGCGCCAGGCAAATGCCTTGTACAAGTCTGGGCGGCCTGCTGTTAGCCCGGGGTATGGTCCTGCAGCGAGAGCTGTCTTGACGGTCTGCATCACCTCCGTTTGGCGTTCGTATTCCTCGGCCAGATCCGGCCGTTCCTTGCGGATGCGGGCGATCTCCTGCTCGGCCTGCGCCTGAGTAAGGCTCCGCAGGCCGGGAAAGTGGAGAGAGTAGAAGGAGTGCTCTTCAACCTGCAACTTTTCCCAAGGCGGGTTACCCAGCAGTACATCGAAACCTGGTCGATCCCGGAGGAAGACCTCTGGGAACTGGACTGGGAAGTGCTTTACTCCCGATTCAGCCATGCGGGCGCGCACGCTAGGTGCATTGGCTGCCCGGATTGCTTCTTCGGGGGTGGCGGGTCGGTTGATGAAGCCAAGGCGGATTGCGACGGCGGCGTCGAAGAGGGCGCGTGCATCCTGGGCGTCCTCCATGGCCTGGGTATGGGCTGCCCGTGCTTCACGTACCTCCTGCTTAGTGGCCTCTGCCGTACGAGCCACACGCACCAGACGGTCGCGAGCCGTTCCGAGGGCATCCTTGATCTGCTCCTCGAAAATGCTCACAGTCCCGCCACCGGTATCGGGATCGAGCACACTGAGGACTTCTTCAACAGTGCCAATCCCCACGAGACTGTTCCCGACGATCAGCCCATGGTCAAGGGCACTCATGGGAAGGCCAGGGACGAAGGTGTGGATCCACACACCGAGCCGCGCCAGTTCGACTGCCATGAGGTTCAGATCCAGGCCGTACAGGCACCGTCGGGCGATCTGGCGGCGAAGAAGAGCGCCGGGATCGATCTCCGCATGCTCCGCCTGCTCCCCGAGGGCTTCGTATGCCAGCTGAGCGAGTCTGGTCAGCTCGTCGGTGACCTCAGCGATCGGATGTTCGGCAAGGAACGTGGTGAACCTGGCCTCTATCCGGTCGATGGCCGCGACCAAGAAATGACCGGATCCCATGGATAGGTCTGCCACGCGGAAGTCGAAGAACATCTGGGCGGCAGCGGCGTCGTCGGCGGCTTCGATTAGCTCTCGTACACGCTGCAGGTGAGTGTCGAGTGCGGGCTCCAGCGCGCTATCGAGGAGGCGTTCAACGGCAAAGGATTTTGTGAAGTATGAACCGGTGCTCTTCCGGGAGCCCGATTTGTTGTGAAAATAGACCTGCCCTTGGGGAACCTCAATGGCGTCAGTGGCCTGGGCCGGCAGGTAGTTGCCCTTGCTGTCTAGTTTCAGAGCCGTGGGTGCGATCGAGAGCGATGATTCGAGTAGCCCTTCGTAGATCGTGCCGAACTCACGGACAGTGAGGGAGCGGAAGTCGACCGGGCCGCGTGTGCCGTCGTCCCCGTCATCGACAAGAAGGGACCGCAGCACTGGACCGAACTCGGCGTCGCTGAGCTGCATTTGGCCGATAGCAGCGCC
Source organism: Streptomyces longisporus (assembly GCF_039532765.1). NCBI lineage: Bacteria > Bacillati > Actinomycetota > Actinomycetes > Kitasatosporales > Streptomycetaceae > Streptomyces > Streptomyces longisporus. The sequence goes on along the minus strand of NZ_BAAASG010000019.1, from coordinate 36,435 downwards.
GGAGGGGTTAGTAACTGCATCGCGCGAAAAGAGGCCGCCGTTATAGGCAGGCACATCCCAGTTGCGGTTTCCCTCGTCGACTGCATGCCAGACAGTGACCAGACTGTCCCATAGGGCGGTTTGCCCTTCATCGAAGACCTGGTCAGGCTCAGCCGCGAAGTCCTTCGCTAGCGTTTTGACGGCGTGTCGGTCATAGCGTGGGTTACGGCCGTAGGGAAGAAGCCCGCGGTCCTCGGCATAGGCGAGGAACAGTAGTCGGAAGAGGATGATCAGGCTCTGATGGTAGACCTCAGCGAGTTCCTCGTCCGTGCGAGGCTGGGACCGGGCCACCACAGCGAGCGCCAGTCCGGGCACGACGTCTTCATAAATACGTTCCCGCAGCCGCTTTCCGAGATCGGCGGCGAAGTTCTGAGAGGCCCTCAGGATCTGCTCGACGGTCCCACCAGGGCCTAGCGCGTCGGGCCCGAATAGCAAGATGAGGTAGGCAGCCTCCTCATCAGACAGTAGAGCAAGATCCAGCTCTGTGTATGTCTCAGCTTGCCCCTTGCGCCCCACGCCAATGTCGGGGCGCGTCGGGTACAGGCGGATCTGGGTACCGCGTAGGACGATCAGCCAGGACAAAGCTTCTCTGGCCGCCAAAGCGAGCCCATGAGCCACAGGGCTCAGGGCGTCGAAGCGGTGCGTCGGCCGCTCGAATACCTCGCCCTCGTTGAGAAGAACGGCGATTGCGCGGGACTGCCCCTGATGGGTCAGAAGGTGAGCAGCTGCGCCACGGGGGGCAGCATCGAAACCAAGGGACCGCACGAGAGCCATGCCCTGTAGTCCGAGTGAGGGTCGCGCCGCTGTCCGGGCGGTGCTCCAGTCGTCCCGTGCCGGGACGCCAGTGCGCAGTTCGTGCGAAGCGAACAGTCCTGAATTGACCAACCCCGGCACTAGCTGATCTTTAAGCCCAGCAAGGAGCCGATCGACTGTACGGGCGGCGGCATGCCGGTCAGACTCGGCCAGGGCCGCCAGCGAGATCCGCTCCACCCGATCCACTGCGAGGTCAACTACAGGAGCCGGATCCCCCGTTGTGCCGATCAAGGCAGCGAGGGGCGCCCCGTCAACACCGGCGTACAGGGTAACGAGTAGAACAGGACTCGGGCGGTTGGCCTGCCGTTTCTTCCACAGGGTTCGCAGCTCGTCCGCCTTAGGTCGCGAGCCGGAGCCAACGGCATATGCGACCGCTACCTCCAGAGAGTGCTGCCCCTCTCCGAACAGGACACGGACCGTCTCGAGAGCGGCAGGCGCGCCAACGGGCTTGGCCCATCCGAGAGCCCGGCCCTCGAAGGCCTCCAGGAAACTCTCGGCACACTCCTGGAGCAGCATTTTGAACCCTTCCCTTGTGGTTCGGACTAGCACGCTTACGATAGATCGTCGCTTCCGCTATGGCGGCCACTTGCCGGCGGTGAGGGCGCGAAAGGCATGTGGGACCGGCGTCGAGGACTTGCTGAAGTCACCCACGGTTACACTTGTCTGCGGCGCGGGGGCGCTGGAGACCACTGGGATGGTTCACGCATGACGCGCCGTTCTCTGCCTTCACCGTTCGCGCCGGTTGGGTACCGCCGTGACGGCCGACCGATCTTCCCCTTGCTCGGCGCCTCCCCCGACGACGACTCCAACATGCTGAACGATGACGGCGGCGCTCCGAGCGGCAGCGTTTCGCAGGAAGACCTGTCGCGGCTGCTGGCCCGCGAGAAGACCCAGGGCGGACGGGCCGCCGTGAAGAAACTGCTCGGCGACCTCGGGTTCGACAGCTCCGAGGCATTGACTGAGTTCATCACGACGAAGCGAGACGCAGACCAGGCCGCGCTGACCGAGGTCGAACGCCGCGAGCAGGCCGCCGAGGAGAAGCTGAGGTCAGCCGAGATACGCGAGGCGCAGGCCCTGGCCAAGGAGCGTGTCGCCATCCGGCGCGCAGCCCTCGGAGGACTTGGCGCAGCCGGGGACGACCTTGATGACGCAGTGCTCCTGATCGACCGTGCTCTTCACGACCAGCCCGACGCCGACGAGGCGGCTGTCGTTGCTGCCGCTGAGCAACTGAAGGAGCGACGCCCCGAGTTGTTCGGCCAGGCCCGGGAGACCGTGCCGCCTGCTCCGGGCGGATCTCCCGCCGGCGGCCCGCCGACGCGTGGAGGCATTCCACCCCGGCGCGGAGCGGCGGGGCTCGAAATGGCCCGGCGGCGAGGGCTCATCAGCGACTGACCAGGTCCACGAGACATGGCCGTGGGACCACGCCCCTCAAACCGTGGACGCCCTTCCGGAAGCCGGTCGGGCTGATCAGGGACCACGCCCTGGCGCGGCTCGGCCGTCGTCATTTCGTGGACACCGCCCCTTGCAGCTCGCGCCGGGTGCGGGAGGAACCCGATCCGCACCCACGAGGGAGACATCGTGAGCGACTACCAGGTCCTCACCACTGTCACGACGGTCACCGACGACCGGACGTGGCTCGCTTCGCTGGACGGCGTCCACGAAGCCCAGACGATCACTGTCGACACCAGCAAGCTGGCGGCAGGCACCCATTACATGGCGGGCACGCTCAACCAGCCCCGCAACATCATCAAGTCCGGCGTCCCGCTGGGCAAGATCACCGCATCTGGTCTGTATGCCCCGTACAACTCCGGGGCCAGCGACGGTACCCAGATCCTTGGCGGATTCCTCGTTGCCGAGACCGCATTCACCCCCGGCTCCGCGAAGACCGCAGGCGCACTGCTGTGGCGCGGCGAGGTGTACGCGGCGAAGTTGCCCGTCGCCTTCGAGCCCCCGGCCGCCGCGAACACGACCGCATTCATCCACTACCGGTAAGGAGGCAGGCCCCTATGGCTCTTGAGAAGCTTCTTGAGGCGATCGTCCCTGAGGACATCCAGGCGTTCATCCGAGCGATCACCACGCCGGAGGACTACCTCCTCACGCGCGAGGTGTTCGCCGAGCGGAGCATCGACAACGTCAAGTTCCGCACAAAGAGCAGCAAGAGGCGCGTCAACGCGGCACGGTTCCGCGCGTGGGAAGCCGCGCCGGCGCTCGCGAAGCGGCGGGCCGAGCAGGTCATCAACGAGGGCATGCTGCCCTGGGTCGGCCAAGAGCTGCCGTTCTCCGAGCTCCAGATCATCCTGTCCGCCGTCGACCGTGGCCAGGACACGAGCGAGTTCCTCGACCTGTTGTATGACGACCTTGAGCAGCACGTGGAGGCCACGAAGGCCGCCATGGAGATCGCCGCCGGTCAGATGCTGTCCACCGGTGTGGTGGCGTTGCCCGGTGTGGCCCTGGACGTGGACTGGCGGGTGCCAGCTGCCAACCGGCCGGCGGTGGCGGTGCCGTGGTCCCAGTCGGGCACGGCCAGCCCGATCACGGACGAGCTGGCGTGGATCCAGTACCTGAAGAGCATCGGTGCGCCTCGCCCGGAGCGGGTCATCACCTCGGAGAAGGCGTTGTCCCTGCTCGGGTCCACGGCGGAGTACCGGGCCGCGTTCCACAACTCGCCGTCCACGGACCAAATCCCGACCGGGATGCTCGCGCCGGAGGAGGTCAATCGGGTCCGCGCCAAGTACAACCTGCCGCCCGTCAGCACCTACGACGTGCAGGTGTACGACAGCAGCGACAACCTGGTGCGCACGACCCCGGAGTCGCTGTGGGCGATGATCCCGCCGCGCCGCGAACAGTGGGGCGAGACCCAGTACGGTCTGACCGCCGAGGCGATCGAACTGCGCGGTAAGGGAGTCATCACTGGCGAGGAGGCCCCCGGCATCGTGATCACCACCCACGTGCAGACGCGCACCCCAGTCCAGCTGTCCACAATCTCCGCCGCTGCTGCGATGCCTGTGCTGTACGTGCCGGACATCCACATCGCCGCGACGGTCTTCTAAAGGGAGCTGACCATGGCGAAGTTGGTGCGCACGGTGTTCGTACGAGACCCGGAGCAGGGCCCGATCCGACTGGAAGCGGGGGAGGAGGTTCCCGGTCGGCTCGCCCTGCTCATCCCGAACCCAGCCGCTTGGTCAGGGGAGGCTCCCTCTGCGGAGGAGGACACCCCGAACCCGATCGGCGCGGACGGTGAGGCGGGAGAGACGCCACCCGTGGCGGAGCTGGAGCCCGCCAAGACCCCGAGACGACGCGCCGCGAAGACGGCTGACGCAGGTGCGTAGGTAGCGGCACATCACCGGTGAGGCTCGGCACCGCCACGGTGCCGAGCCTCACCTCGTACGACAGGAGCATCTCGTGGACGTCGCTGTACGCGCCTGGCTGCTGGCGCAGCTCGGCCCCACCACTGACACCTCCGACCTGGACGCACGCTACGCGCGGCTGACCTCCGCTCGCGCAGTCGCGAACGAGGTCTTGGCCGAGCGGCGCGCGAAGCTGCTCGCCGACCCGCTGCGTATGACCGTGGACGGCGTGGTCACCTTGGACCAGAGCAACAACCTCGCAGGGCTCGAACGCCAGATCGCGGCGCTGGTGGACCTGGTCGCGCCGGACGAACTGGCCGCGGGAGAGGAAAGCACTGACCTCGTGACCGCGCCGCTGGTGCGTACTCGCCGGCGCCGGTAGATCGGCATGCCGTACGAGTGGTCACCGCTGGTGCCCGGAGACCCGGACGAGATCGCGCGCCGCGTCGCGGCCGTACTCCAGGAAGCCTGGCAGCGACTCGCCGCCAAACAACGCGCTGTCCTCACCCAGTTCGCCGACAACCCGAGGACGCCGCACACCGTCGCGACGTTGGAGGAGTTCAAGCAAGCGATCCGCGACTTCCGTCAGCGCGTAGACCAGGAGGCCCGGCAGTTCGTCCAACGGCAGCTACCTCACCTGTACGCCGCTGGTGCACAATCCGTTGCCGAAGCCCTCGACGTGACCTTCACCTGGACCACCTTCCACCGCGATGCCCTACAGTCGCTCGCGGCCGACTCCTACGCTGATTTCCTGCGCCGCTCCCAGGAAGCCGAGCGAATGGCGAACCAGTTCTATCGGGCGGCACGAGAGGCAGCCCGCCGAGAGGTTCCACTGCTCGCGGCGGGCAATACGACGGCGAGGCAGGCCGCGAAGAATCTTGCGGCCAGACTCGCCGCTGAGCACAAGCTGACCCACGTCGTCTACCGCAACGGTGCGCGCGTCCCTGTCAGCGCCTGGGCCGAAGCCGCCACCCTCGCCAAGTCGGCCGTCGCCTACAACGCCGGCACCCTCAACCGCACCCGCCAGGCAGGCGTCGCGATGGTCGAAGTCTTTGATGGCCTCGACTGCGGCTGGACCACCCATCAGGACACCGACAAGGCCAACCGCACGGTGCGAACCGTCGAGGACGCGGCAGAATGGCCGATCTCCCATCCGCGCTGCCGGCGGGGGTTTGGTCCACGGCCGGATCTGAATTCCGTCTGAGGTATCAGGAAGTCACGGCCGCCGCTGTGGCGCGTGGCCGAGCTTCCCGTCCAAGACAGCGTCAATCAGAATCAGGACAGGGTGGTTTGGACGCGATGGAGGTAGGCAAAGTCATGCTCCCTACTTGCCTTTCTCAGCGGGCGGATCTCCCGGGTGGCGACGTTGATCCCGTAGCTGCCGAGTATGGCCATCAGCCAGTTGAGATCCGCTGTCAGGTAAGCACCCACGGCCCCGGCGCCGACGGCGGCGGTGACGGTGATACCTCGGTTCAGCCACGCCATACGGCTGCTCTTCACCGCCCCGCGGTAGTCCTCGACCGCCCGAGTCAACTCTTTTCTCAGTTGGGCCAGTACCTCGGCGGGATGGTCGTAGTCGCGGCGCAGATCTCCGAGCAGGCAATGCAGGGCCCGCATCAGACGGATTCGTTCGTCCTCGTAGGTCTCGCGGAAGTTGAGTACGTCGGCGGTCGACGTCCCCGGGGCGGGCACTGGCAGCAGCTTGCCGAGTTCCATCTCCCAGGCCGGGGTTCGTTCCTGCCCAACGGGCACCAGCGCCCACCGGTATGCGTCCTCGATGCTTGTGTAAGGCACGTAGGCGACTTCACGTTGGCTGGCGGCGAAGTCACGTACCATGGCACTGACCACTGGGTCCCACACTGCCCTGGGCACGGCCAGCCTCCACCTGCCTAACCTCCCGGGAACTCGGTGGGCCAGATGCAGGTCGATCAGAGTCCGCTCCAGCTCGGACGGCATCTTGGATGGGTAGACGAACGCGAGGTGCCCATCGGAGATGCGTCCTTGCTGGTACAGGCGTTCAAGCGTCGCTAGCTGTTCCTCCAGCAGCCTGGAGATCTGACCGCCACGCAAGACGCTCGAGTACTGCTGCCTGTCGAACACCTCTCTGGAATCCAAGGTGAGCGGCGTGTACAACTCTCGGGACCGCAGATCCTCCAGCTCTGCCGAAATCGCAGATCCGTAGATATTGGGATCACGGGGCACGATCGAGGCGATGCCGTCCCAGTAGAGCAGTGCTTGGTGGATGACCTCCGTGGGTGGTTTCACCCGCGGGTACGAGAGCAAAACGGCCATACGATCTCCCCGAGGCCGAACCTGCCACTTCCACTAGGTAGTTCACCGTAGCGCGCGATGGCCTGTGTGTACCGGTTTCGAAGCCGGCCGGAGCGAACCGTAATCATTTGATCAAGATCCACTTTTGTGCGTGCATTGCCGTACATGCGCGTCGCCTTGGCCGAACGGCGATGCTGCGGGCCTCGCCGATTACATCAGCCGCACCTTCCTGTCCATCGCAATGGCGACCCGTAGCCCCCGGGCTGTCGTTCACTCCGCTCACCCGGCAGGATCAGGCGCATGAGGATTCTGGTTATCGGCGGCACGTGGTTCCTGGGCAAGAACATCGCAGAAGGCGCTCTCGAACGGGGGTGGTCTGTCAGCACCTTCAACCGCGGGCGCTCCGGCCGAGACGTTGAAGGTGCCGAACCCGTCCACGGTGACCGCACAGTCCGCGAGGACCTGCAGCGCCTCGCCCAGCACGGGCCGTGGGACGCGGTTGTCGACACATCCAGTTCCGAACTCGCACCCCGAGACGTCCTGTTGTCCACGACCGCCCTCCGGGACGTGGCCCGGCGTTGGGTGCACATCTCGACCGTGTCCGTCTACGAAGGCTGGCCGCACCAGCCACTTACCGACACCTCGCCGCTGCTGGAATGCCCGGCGGACGCCGACGAGACGTACGGGTACACGGGTGAGGACGGCAGCCCCACGATCTACGGATTCCAGAAGGCCGGCGGCGAGCGAGCCGTGACTCAGGTCTTCGGCGACCGCGCGGTGTTCCTCAGGCCGGGCGTGATCCTCGGCCCCGGCGAGTACGTCGGTCGGCTGCCCTGGTGGCTGAACCGGGCCAAGCGCGGTGGACGGATCCTTGCTCCCGAGCCGAGCAGCCAGCGCATCCAGCCGGTCGACGTCCGCGACGTCGCCGAGTTCGCTCTCGACCAGGCTGCGAGCGGCACTAGCGGCGGCTACAACGTCGCCCACCCCGACGGGCTCGCGTTCGGCGACTTCCTCGCCGAGTGCCTGTCGGTCACCGGCGGCGCCGGGAAACCGGTATGGACGGCGCCGGACGTGCTGATCGAGCAGAGCGTCAAGCAATGGACGGAAATGCCGCTGTGGCGCACGCACGCCGGCGTGTGGTCAGTCGATGCAAGCCGCGCGGTCGCCGCAGGCCTGCGATGCCGGCCGATTGTTGACACCATCAGGGACACGTGGGCCTGGCTGGAGGCGGATGGGCGTCCCGTGGACCATCCGAGGTGGGCGGACCACGGGATCGCCCCGGAGAAGGAGGCGAAGATCCTCGCCTCCTTGGCCTGACTCAGGCCTCCAGTTGCAGCAGCGCGGAACGGCTGCTGAGCTGGTGGTTGCTGGCGGTGCGCGTGAACTCCTCGACCTGCTCACGCAGTTGCCGAGGCAGTGCGGCTCCCCGAAACGGTTGCTGCGTGAGGAAGTGCTGAATCTGGCCAGCGCGGTTGAGGATCCCGGTCACGCGCTGGTCGGCCGGGATGTCCCACACGGCCACCAGGGCGGCCGCCGCGCCCTCGACGTCGTTCGCGAGGAGCCGGGCCATGGCCAAGTCGGCTGAGGCGCTTCCGAGAACGTGAGCCGAACGTGCGTCCTGCGGTCGGTGGTTGTGCAAGGTGAGGGCGCGCTGCGCGGACTGCTCTGCGTGCTCGCCGTCGTGGACGAGGAGCGCCGTGGAGCTGCTTGACATGGCGAGGCGCTCCGGCGGAAAGCCGAATTCTCCGCCGACCACATCGTGGAGGTCATCGCGTGCGCTGCTCTCGGCCTCCTCGGAGAGCCGCAGCGTCCGGAGCGCGGATTCGACGTCGCCGAGATAGCCGTGTGCGCGTGCTTCGATCGCGAGGAGACGCCGACGGCCGACGTCGCCGAGGCCTCCGTAGGTCTGGGCGCGCTGCGCCTTGATTACGGCCTCGCCAGGCATCCCGGTGTAGTACGAGATGTAGGCGAGGATGCCGTCGGCGTACGCCTGCAACGCCTCGAATCGGGCGCTCTCGCCGTACAAGTGGGCGGTACGAGCCAGGCGGCGGGCGCCGTCGAACGCGCCGAGGTTGAAGGCCGACGCCGCAAGCAGGGCGACTGTCTGCCCGGTGAGCTCGAGCAGTCGCTGTTGTTGGGTTGGGATCTGCGTTCGGTCTCGCAGGTCTTGAAGCTCCTCCTGGAGCTGCCGACCGCGTCGGAAGGCCTCAAGCGGCGGGATCGAGGCGTACTCGCGTGCGAGGGATGCCACATCGTCGGTGAACTGGTCAAGGCTGGTGTCGGAGACGGACGCTGCGGCGGTCGCGCTGGCGTTGTCTTGTGCGTCGCGTGCGGTCATGTTGATCACGTGCTCCAGGTTGAACGCGGGTACCTCGGGATCTGCGGGCAAAGGCGGAGGTGCAAACAGGTCTGCCATGTTTCGACCTGTCATAGCCTTCAGCACGCGACGGGTGTCCGGAGACAGCGAATCGGGCCTGACCTGGCCCTTTCTCCAGCGACGGACAGTACGCTCGCTGCACGTCGGGTTGTTGACGCCCTTCCGAACGACCTCGTCGGCCGTTGTGTCGAACAGTGCGATGAACTCGGGGACGCCCAAGTCGTGCTCGTCGCACCACTGCTTGAGCAGCGTTTCGGCATGTGCACTCACGTCGTCCCCCAGTCGTCGAGCATGGCCCGTCGGCGGCTCGCCTGCGGATCGATCCCTTCGCTGGAAGAGGACCCCGGCGCCATCGTCTAGTGCAACACATGCCCAGTGAATGGCACTTGACTGACCGCCAGGTGGCCGGTGGCCGCCAGACGGCCGTGCAGGTGGCACCCCGCTGACATGGTGGTGGCACCCCATCCAGGACCACGCTGATCAGCACCCTCGCTGAGAGTGCATGTCCAAGCACAGAGTCGTGGAAACAGAGGTCCCCCGTGACGCAAATGGTGAGCGCCGCCCTCGCCTTTCCCTTGGCGAACTCACGAGCAACTGAGGCTCCGTTCGTCGACGTTGACTCGGCGAGCTCTCGAGCAGGCGGTTCCGACACGCAACCGACTCCTGTCCGTCCGCAGGTCTGGACCCACAGCTGGTCGATGGAAGCGTGCGTCCCCAGGCTTGCTCGTCTGCACGCGCGTACGCGTCTCGGACTGATGGCCTGGTCGGGTCCGCAAGAGGCCGCCGTACGGGTCATCACGGAAGTCGTGCGGAATGCCGTCCAGCACGTCGGCGCAGGCAGGGTCACGCTGACCATGTCGGTTGACGAAGCCGACGTCCTACACGTCGACGTGACGGATCCGAGGCCCGCGGACCACGGCCTCGACGAAGCCCTCCTTGGGAGCGACGGCACGGGGATGGCCTTCGTGCGACAACTGGGCGGCCAGGTCAGCTGGTTCCCCGATGAGTCCGGCAGCGGGAAGACCATCCGGGTCCGCATGCAGCCTCGTGGACTCGACCACACGTTCCCGCGCATCGAGGCCCCCTGAGCGGCCGCCGGGCCGCAGCCGCCTACCTCCCCAAGGTCTGAGCCCGGCTGCCGTCCGGCGGTCTTCCACAATTCCCACAGCGTGAGGCTGCCGTGTCCCCCACTTCCTTATTACGCGGTCAGAGTGCCCCAGCCGTTCTGACTGCCGTCGCTTCTCTCGCACGGCGGGAGGGCACCGATGCCCGCCCATGACATGTCCCTGATTGTCGACCTGGCGGGCCGGGACGACGAACTGCGCTTGGCTCTGGACGATCTGCGCATGAACCGCTGGTTCGCCCTGCGGGATCTGCTACTGAAGGCCGGCGGCGACTGGCCGCTACGCACCGCGCGCAGCCAGGTCCTGGCAGTCGGAGCGGGTGATGGTGGTGCTGTCGCGGCCTGGCGCGAAGAGGAGCCACGCAACGCAGACGCACTGATGATGTGGGCGCGCGTACTGACGCGCCAGGCCGTCCGTGCCTTTCGTGAGGACAGAGAGGTCGGGTTGCTGCGTCGGGCAGCCGGTGTCGCGCGGGACGCCTGCTGGACGGCTTTGCGGACCTGGCCGGAGGACCCGGTGCCCTGGGTGTGCCTACTGGACCTGGCCAAACTGCCCATTGACGCCCGGCATTTGGACCCGTTCTTCAGGCAGCGCCACCACCGGTGGGGCCAAGCGCCGGAAATGGGTCTGTTTCCCGGGCCATGGCCCTTGCTCCACGAAGCGGACCTGCGAGATCCGGGCAATCGTGAGGCCTACCACCGCATGCGCGAGTACGTCGATGCGCATCTCTCCGGCGGCCTGGCCGTGGACTTTGCTCGGTGGGTGACCGCCGGAGCGTCGCAGGGCTCCGCGCTGCAGGTGCTGCCGTTGTACGCCTTCGTCGCGGAGTACCAGCGGCGGCACGGAAACGGCCAGGGTGGCGCCATCGCCTTCTGGGCCACCGAGCAGGTCAGGCACTACACGCGGAAGGCCCGGGACGACTGGTTCTACTGCATCCCGCCGACGGCTCGCTCACGGCTGTCGTTGTTGGACCTCAACCACCTGGCCTACGCGCTCGTTGCGTGCGGGGAGAGCGGGGCGAGCTGGGTGTTCGAGGCGATCGGTCCATATGCCACCAGCGCGCCGTGGGCGCAGGTGAGCGCAAGTCTGGGCCGGGACTGGCAGAACGAGTTCCGACGCATGCGCGACGCATCCCTCCGCCCGCGAAGGGGCCGCCGCTCATGAGCAGTCGGTCACCGCCGTTCGGTGAGCACGGATCATTTCCCCCGTTTCGTCCCCACGTCACCGCAGAGGAACTCTGGTGTTTGGAAGAACAACGGCTCCTTCGTTAGCGCACGACGACGCCGTCCTGGCCGAGCTCGGCATCAAGGCCGAACTCTCCCGCAAAATGGGTGTGTTCGGGAACTTCGCGATCAGCTTCTCCGTGATCTGCATCCTGGCCGGCGGTATGAGCCTGTTCGGCTTCGGCCTGAGCCACGGTGGGCCCGTGGTCATGCTGGGCAGCTGGGTCGTCATCGGCTTCATGACGCTGCTGGTCGGGGTGTCCCTGGCCGACGTCGTCTCCGCCTACCCCACCAGCGGCGGTCCGTATTTCATGGCTGACAGGCTGGGCGGTCCCCGCTGGGGCTGGACGACAGGCTGGCTGAACCTGCTCGGTCTGCTCGGCGCGATCGCCGGAATCGACTACGGCGCCGCCGCGTTCATCGGTGCTTTCGCCCAGCTGCAATGGGGCATGGAGCCGACCGACCACGCGACGATGGCCGTCTTCGGGGGCATCCTGCTGCTCCACGGTCTACTGAACGTCTGCGGCGTGCGTCTGGTCACCGTCCTGAACTCCATCTCGGTGTGGTGGCAGCTGCTCGGCGTCGCGATCATCGTCAGCACACTGGCTCTCGCCCCGGCCAAGCACCAGTCCGCGCACTTCGTCTTCACCCACTTCCACAACGACACCGGCTTCGCCAACCCGCTCTACGTCTGTCTCATCGGCGCCTTGCTGGCCGGCTACACCTTCTGCGGCTACGACGCCAGCGCCCACGTCGCCGAGGAGACCACCAAGGCGCAGACCTCGGCGCCGCGCGGAATCCTGCATGCCATCACGGTCTCGTGGATCGCCGGGTTCGTCCTGCTGGCGGGGATGCTGTTTGCCATCCAGGACTACAAAGCCACCCAGAACTCCGCCACAGGCGTGCCGCCCGCCCAGATCTTCCTCGACGTCCTGGGCGCTGGCGGAGCCAAGGCCATGCTGCTGATCGTCATCGTGGCCATGTTGTTCTGCGGCAATGCCGAGGTCGCCGCCGCAAGCCGGATGATCTACGCCTTCTCCCGCAGCCGTGCCCTGCCGTACTGGCAGACCTGGCGGAGCGTCAGCAGCCACACCAAGACCCCCGTCCCGGCCGTGTGGCTGGCCGTGGCGCTGCCGTTCGTGCTTGCTCTCCCGGCGCTGTGGTCGCCAGCCGCCTACGGCGCCATCACGGCGATCAACGCGGTCGGCATGATCCCCGCCTACGGCATCCCGGTCTACCTCGCCCTCCGAAAGGGCGACCACTACATGTCCGGCCCATGGTCGCTGGGCCGTTGGCGGCGCCCGATCGGCTGGATCGCCGTGGCGTACGTCGTGATCATCACCGGGGCCTTCTGCCTGCCCCAGTCCGCGCCGATCACCGCGGAATCCTTCAACTACGCGGGCGCGACGCTGGCCATCGCGCTGCTGCTGGCCTGGCTGACCTGGATCACCCGCGGCCGCCACGACTACCAACTCACAAGCCACAACAGTATGACCGCGGACCAGGCCGACATGGAGGAAGTCGTCTGATGAGCCACGACGAGCCGCTCACCGAACCAGGCCCCTGGCATGCGGGAACGGTTTCCCCGGCGGTGCTGAGGGAGTACATCGAGCGAGGGGAGATCACCACGGTCCGATTCGCCGTGCCGGACATGCAAGGCCGACCCAAGGGCAAGATCCTCAACGCCCCTGTCTTCGTGGAACGGATGAACTCCGAAGGGGAGATGTGCGCCTACGTCCTGGCCACCGACATCAACATGACCCCGCTCGACGGGTTCGATCTCACCGGTTGGCAGCAGGGTTATGGCGACCTCGGCGTGAAGGCCGACCTGAGCAGCATGCGCCTACTGCCCCACCAGCCCGGCGCCGCGCTCGTCATCGGTGACGCCTTCCACCACAACGGCACGCCTGTCGAGGTCGCCCCGCGCCACATGCTGCGCAACCAGCTGGAGCGCCTGGCCGACATTGGCTACCACGTGGCGGTCGGGACGGAGGTGGAGTTCCTGCTCTATCAGGGAAGTCCACAGGACGCGCACCAGGCGGGATACCAGAGTCTGCGCCCGACTTGGGCCCACAATCTCGACTACGCGCTGCAACACCCGCCAGAAGCCGCCGACTTCTTCCACCACCTCCACGAGGCTCTGTGTCACGCCGGCATCCCCGTCGAGGCGATCAAGACGGAGGGTGCCGCAGGCCAGGTCGAAGTGACCTTCGTCTACGGAGATGTGATGGCGGCATGCGACGCCTACACCGCCTTCCGGCTGATCGTCCAGGACCTCGCCGCACGGCGTAGCTTGACGCCCGCCTTCATGGCCGCACCCTCCACTGGCGTGAGCAGCGGGATGCACCTGCACCTGTCGCTGTGGTCCGCGCATGGCAACGCCTTCACCTACCACCGTGGCGAGGATCTGCCGCCGGTGATGGAACGGGCCATCGCGGGCCTCCTCTCCGGCATGCCGCACCTGGCACCGCTGTATGCCCCCACCACCAACTCATACAAGCGGTACGTCCCCCACACCTTCGCCCCCACCCGCTACACCTGGGGCTTCGACAACCGCGGCTGCGCCATCCGCATCACCGGCGTCGGAGAGAGCGCCCATCTGGAGATCCGCCTGCCCGGCGCCGACGCCAACCCGTACCTCGCGCTGACTGCCGCACGCGCCGCCATCGTCCACGGCATCCAGGACCGCCCTGACCTCCCGCCACCATGCGAGGGCGACCCGTACACGGCAACCGATGCGGCACCCGTACCGGCCGATCTCGCTGAGGCCGTCGCCGACTTCGACGGCCACAAGATCGCGCACGACGCGCTCGGTGAGACCGTCCTGCGGCACTACTCCCGTGCGGCCCAGGCCGAGATCGCCTGGCAGCGCGCTCAGGTAACCGACGTCGAGCGAGAGAGAGGGCTTGGCCGTGCCTGAGCCACCGATCGTCCGTAGTACCCCAGACAGTCCGTGATCAGGGAAACGACGATCCGCGCTGTCTGGCAGCAGGGCTGCCGGGCTGGCAACTGAGCTCCGTCCCGAAAAGCGGTCCCGTCCCCTTCTTGATCGGGACACGGACCTCGGGCCGGTGGCCGGGAAGCGCCCTATGACGCAGCGACATCAACACGCTCGACACGCGCTGACCCGGTCGTACAACCCTCCGCAATTCACCTTCAAGGAAAGGGAGTTGGAAATGAGTCCCCGTATCGAGCACAGCACGAAGGCGACCCAACCGACCGCCGCGACGCCGGACAGCTTCGACCTCGACGTCAGTCTGGTCGAGGTCGCCGATGTCGCCGGCTTGATCAACCTGACGGATGACGGCTGCGGCGAGACCTGCGGCGCCTGCACCACCAACGTGGCCTGACCCAAGGCGCACATCAGTACAGGCCGGTGCCATCGCACCTCGCACGGCGAGGGCACCGGCCGCCCTTCTGGACCACGGAGGTTGTGATGGTTTCGAGCACCGGTTTCCGCGCCGGTAAGGCGGCCCTTGTCCGTGCAGTTGCCCGGCCGGAGCTTCCTCTTTCGCCGTGCCCTGACCTTGATGACCCCTCGCCCCGCGGCGCGAATACGCGGCTCGCGTGGCTGCGGGAAGCATGTTCCGACGAGGACCTTGCAGAGGCCCTGGAGCACGCCAGCCCTGTGCTTGCCTCCCAGGTCCGCACCCTGTGCTCATCCGACAATCCGGCCACGCGCGACGTACGTCGTGCGGTCACTTCCGTGGCCCGCTATCTGCTGCGCGCCGAGCATCGGGCGACTCCTTTCGGATTGTTCGCCGGCGTAACGACAGCGGCTCTCGGCTCCAGGGCGGCCACGGTGTGGGGTGCAGATCATGTCGCGATCGGCCGGGCGAGCGCAGAATGGCTGGCGGCCGCTATCGAGCGGCTGGAGTCGTGCCCGGACCTACTCGGGCGCCTGCCGGTGGTGCTGAACAGCGCCGTGGCGGAACGCGGAGATCGGCTCGTCGTGCCGTACAAGCCCGACACCCATGATGACCCGCGACACGCGGTAGAGGCGTCCATCGGCCTGTCCGCGCCGGTGCGCCTGGTCCTGGACGCCGCACGATCACCGGTCCGCGCCGGAGACCTTGCCGACAAGCTGGTCTCAGAGTTCCCCCACGGAGGGGCGGAGAAGGCACTTCAGCTCGTGCAGGAGTTGATGCGACACCAGGTTCTGATCTCCGGCCTGCACGCGCCAAGCACCGAGACTGATGCACTGGAGTACCTGCTGCGAAGCCTTGATGCGATTCACGCCGAGACCGTGCCATCGGTCGCCGCCACCGTCGGAGAACTCCGCGCAGTGCAGGTCGACTTGCGAAAATGTGACTCCCGTAGCGGCCGGGCCGGCACGGCGGCGCGGATGCGGGCCCTGGTTCCCGAGGTTCGCCGCCATCCGCTCGCTCTTGATCTCCGGCTCGACGCCCAGGTCGCTCTTCCCGAGTCCGTCGCACGCGAGGTCGAGCGTGCTGCCTGGATGATGACCCGGGTCAGCCCCCTCCCGTACGGGACCGCGGCCTGGAAGGCGTATCAGCGGCGGTTCTACGAGCGGTACGGCATCGGCACGATGGTGCCCCTCAAGGAAGTTCTGGCCGATAGCGGCACCGGTTTCCCAGACGGCTACCCCGGCACGTCAGCAGATGTGCACCGTCGCCGGACCTCCGTGCGAGACGACACCTTGGTCGCCCTGGCGCAGGCCGCCGTGCTGGACGGCCGTGATGAAGTGGTCCTCACCGATGAACTGATCTCCGCGATGGATATCGGGCCCGAGCAGCCCCGGGTTCCGCCGCACGTGGAGATCGGGGTCCGCGTGCACGCAGCCAGCGCCGTCGACTTGCAGAGCGGGCGGTTCCGGCTGGAGATCGTGAGCGTGTCCAGGGGCGTCGGCGTCACCTCGGGCAGATTCCTCAGCGTGCTCTCTCCAGCGGACCGTACCGCCCTGGAGACGGAGCTGGCCGACCTGCCGGCGGCGGACGGCGCAACCGTGCCTGCTCAGCTGTCCTTTCCACCGCTGTTGCCGACGAGTGCCCATGTCACCCGCACCCCACAAATCCTGCCCACCGTGATCAGCGTTCAGGAACACCGAACTCGCGACGAAGGTGTCCTCACGCCCGACGACCTTGCGGTGGCGTGCGACGGCCGCCGCATGTACCTGGCCGCCCCCCAGCGCGGGCACCGGATCGAAGCCGTCGGCATGCACGCGCTGAACCTCGCGACGCACACCCCGCCGCTGGTGCGATTCCTCACCGAACTGTCCCGCGCTCAGTGCGCCCAGGTCACCGTCTTCGACTGGGGCGCGGCCTCGGCCATGCCGTTCCTGCCCCGACTGCGATATGGGCGCACCGTACTCGCCCCCGCGCGGTGGCGACTGGAGCCCGCAGAGCTGCCCGCACGCAACCGCCTGCAGAGCGAATGGGACGCGGCGCTGGAGGA
Source organism: Streptomyces longisporus (assembly GCF_039532765.1). Classification (NCBI taxonomy): domain Bacteria; kingdom Bacillati; phylum Actinomycetota; class Actinomycetes; order Kitasatosporales; family Streptomycetaceae; genus Streptomyces; species Streptomyces longisporus. Next base: position 19,826 of record NZ_BAAASG010000019.1, on the reverse strand, counting down.
CTGGCGGATCCGACGGCGAATGCCGCAACGGGTCTTCCTCGCCGAGGACGACCGTCGCCTGCTCCTCGACCTGGACCAGGCCGGGCACCGCTGCCTGCTGCGCCAGCACCTGAACCGTGCCCGACCCGCGCACCTCGTTGAAGCCCCGAGCCGCGACGCCTACGGATGGTGCGGCGATCGCGCCCACGAGGTGATCGTGCCCCTCAAGGCGACGCGGCCACCAGCATGGCCACCGCTGCCCACCCCCACCTCAGCACGCGTACTTTCCCTGGCACAGACACAGACCCCGGGCGTCTCCTCCTTGCTGCTCGCCACCCTGTACGGCGACGTACGGCGCCAGGACCTCCTCCTGGCCCAGCACATCCCCGACCTGATGAACCAACTCGGCGCTCCGCCCTGGTGGTTCATCCGCTTCCGAGATCCTGACCAACACCTGCGCATCAGGATCGCCCTGCCCGACCCCGCTGCCTTCGCCAGGACTGTCCGCACGATCAGCACCTGGGCCGACGAACTGCGCGCTATGGGGCTGCTGTCGGACTTGCGCTACCCCACCTCCTACCGCGAGATGGGCCGTTGGGGCTCCGGAACCGCCTGGGACGCAGCCGAGGAGGTGTTCCGGGCCGACTCGCGCGCCGTCGTCACCCAGCTCCGCCTGCCGGGGCGTCCCCACCAGCGCACCCTGGTGGCCGCGCACAGCATCGCCATCGCCAGCGCGTTCCTCGGCAGCACCGAGGCCGCCACGCGCTGGCTGATCAACCACATTCCGCGCACGGCGCCCTCATCGGTTCCCCGCGCTCAACTGAAGGAGACAGTCAGGTTGTCCGACCCGTCCGGCAACTGGGCGGCCCTGCGCAGTACGCCCGGGGGAGCGGCCACAGTGGAGGCGTGGGCCGACCGGGAGTCGGCCTTGGCGGCCTACCGAACCCATCTCCCCAGTCCGGACACCCAGGGCATCGCCGAGGACGACGTCCTCTCCTCGCTGCTGCACGTCCACTTCGTACGCCATGTCGCGGTCGACTTCCCCGAGGAAGCGATCTGCCTGTACCTCACGCGCGCCGCCGCCATGGCCTGGATGTCCCGGAGGACACGGTGACCGACCCGATCACGCTCAAGGTGGCCGAAGCCGTCGCCGATCTGCTGGCCGACCCGGCCACCGACCTGCCGGGCCCAAACGGCGCACCCTCACGCCAGCACCTCGCGTACGGGCCGACCGGGCTCGCGCTGCTGCACATCGAGCGGGCCGCAGCCGGCCTGGGCCCATGGCATCGCGCCCACGACTGGCTCAACGCAGCCGCACAATCCCCTCTCACCAGCGGCTCGGACAGCCACCCCTTCTACGGGGCACCTGCCCTCGCGCATGCCATGGCTTGCGCCGCCGACCACTCAGCCGGCGCCTACCAGCGAGCACTGAGCCTGATCGAGAGCCAACTGGCCATGGACATCCGCCGCAGGCTGGACGCCGCGCACCGCCGCATCGACGCCGGACACCTACCGCAACTGGCCGAGTTCGACACGATCCGGGGCCTGACCGGCTACGGGGCCCACTTCCTGCGCCGCGACCCCGCCGGTGCCGAAGTGCGCGCCATCCTCGACTACTGCGTACGCCTCACCCAACCGGTCACGCACAACGGCGAGATCTTGCCCGGCTGGTGGACACCGACCGGCCCCTCCGGGCGAGCGGACAGCCGGTTTCCGGACGGGCACGGCAACACCGGCATGGCTCACGGAATTGGCGGGGTCCTCGCCCTCCTGGCGCTCGCCGCCCATCGCGGCACCACTGTCGGTGATCACCATGAAGCCCTGCGCACTATCCTGGCCTGGCTGGACCGCTGGCAAGAGGAAACCAACCGGGGCCCCATCTGGCCGTACTGGATCACGCGAGACGAACTGCGGACCGGTCTCCTTGAACCGTCCGTGCCCGGGCGACCGTCATGGTGCTACGGCACCGCGGGACTGGCCCGCGCCCAGCAACTTGCCGCTCTCGCCCTCGGTGACACCGGCCGCCAGGTCGAAGCCGAGAACGCACTCGTGGCAGCACTCACAGACCCCGCCCAGCTCAAAGCCACCACGGACAACGGCTTGTGCCACGGCTTCGCCGGTCTCGCCCACATCGCCGCCCGCACCGCCGAGGACGCGCACCCTTCGACCGCAGGCCTTCTGCGCGCAGCGATCCCCGCCCTCCTGACCCTCCTCTGCAAGCCAGGAACCGATCCGGACGATGCCGCCACGGCGATCGTCAACGAAGCCGGGCACGGCTTCCTCAACGGCGCCGCCGGCATCGCCCTGGCGCTCATGGTCCCCGCGACCGAGGCTCCGCCCCGAACCTCCTGGGACGCCTGCCTGCTCATCGCCTGACCCCCACCTACCGAAGGACCACCGCCATGCGCCCGGCCCCCTGGCACCAGCACAACATCACCTTCACCAACCGCGAGATCGGCAAGCGCGCCATCGCCGAGCGCATCGGCCCCACCCTGTGCGCGGCCGAAGAAGACGGCCAGCTCACCGGCTGGTGGTTCATGAACAAACAGCCCTGGCCGCTGCGCTACCGGGCCCCCGAACCGTCCCCGCTCATCGAGCTGCTGCATAGCGACCTCGTCGACGACGGCACAGCAGCGTCGTGTGTCCGTGGAATCTACGAACCGGAGACGGACGCCTTCGGCGGCCTGCAGGCCATGGACGCCGCCCACGACCTGTTCCACCACGACAGCCGACACCTTCTGAGCTACCAGCCCCGCCCTGGGCGGCTGGGCGGCCGGGAGTTGGCCGTCCTCCTGATCAGCGCCATGATGCGGGCCGCCCGTCTCGACTGGTTCGAGCAAGGGGACGTCTGGGCGAAGGCCGCCGCACTCAGGCCAGCCGCCCACCCGCTCGCCCCCGAACGGGCGACCGCCCTGATTCCGTCCATGCACAAGCTGATGACGGTCGACGCCCACAGCCTGTGCCGCCCGAGCGGGCCGCTCGAAGGACAAACCGAATGGGTTGAGGCATTCGAGCAGGCGGGAACGACCCTCGCCCGCCTCGCTGCGGGCGGTCATCTCACCCGCGGTCTGCGAGCCGTCATCGCACACCACCTGATCTTCCACGCCAACCGAGCTGGTCTCCCTTCCGCAGACCAGAGCACCCTGTTCAACATCGCAAGAAAGGCCGTCATGGGATCGAGTGACAACACTGCGTCGCCCGCCGAGGACACGTCCGAAACCACTAGCGTCGGGGCGGTGAACACCGACACGATCACCCCGACCGACTCCGAGGCCACCAGGCTCCGCAACGCTCTGGTCGACCAGATCCGCGCAGCCGGACATGCCCGCACCGCCGCCGTGGAGACCGCGTTGCGCACCGTCCCACGGCACCTGTTCGTGCCCGACGCCTCGCTCGAAGATGCCTACGCCAACGTGCCGGTCAACATCAAGTACGACACCGACGGTACGTCGATCTCCTGCGCATCCCAGCCCGGAATCGTCGCCCTCATGCTCGACCAGCTTCAGGCCCAGCCCGGCGAGCGCATTCTCGAACTCGGCGCCGGCACCGGCTACAACGCGGGGTTGATCGCCCACCTGGTCGGCGAGGCCGGTCACGTTACAACCATCGACGTGGACGACGACCTCGTGCAAGGCGCCCGCGCACACCTCACGGCCGCCGGGTTCACCAACGTGCAGGCCCTGACCCGTGACGGAGCTGTCGGCCACGCCGAAGGCGCCCCCTACGACCGGATCATCGCCACCGTTGGCGCCCATGGCGTCCCGCACGCCTGGATGCAGCAACTCGCCCCCGGCGGACGGCTCGTCGTACCCCAACGACTCAAGGGCAGCGTGTCCCGCTCCATCGCCTACGAGCAGCGCGACGGCCGCTGGACGAGCGTAAGCAGCAAGATGAACACCTTCATGCCGCTGCGTAGGGGCATCGCCGACGACGACCGCCGCGTCATCCCGCTCAGCACGGACGGCACCGTGCGCCTCCAGGCCCCCGCCGGACAGAACATCGACGCCGACGCCTTGGCCGGAGTCCTGACGCAGCCGCGCACCGAGGAATGGACCGGGATGACGGTCCGAGCCATGGAGTCGCCCGAGTGGATGGAGCTGTTCGTCTCCTGCTCCCTGCCCAGCGGCCTGATCCGGATGCTGTTCCCGAAGGAAGCCAAGGGGACCGTCCTGACCGAGGACCCCTACCCCTCCTCCACCGCAGCCGTCGACCAGGGCGCCCTCACCTACCTCGCCCGCCGCCTGTCGGACCAGAAGACCGCCGACGGCGGGAAGCTCTGGGAGTTCGGCGTCATCGGCCACGGCCCAGGCAGCGACAAGCTGACCGCGATGGCCGCCGCCGCGATCCGTACCTGGGACCGCGAGTACCGCGGCCGCGAGGCCACCTTCGAGATCCAGCCCCTCGACGCTCCCGTGAGCGAGCCGCGCCCTGGCCGCTTCGTCCTCGGCACACCGCTCAACCGCATTCTCGTCGGCTGGAACTGACAACGGCCCGTACAGACAACTGCCCATAGATGAGGGGCGGTGCCCGTCGGCCGTTTCGACGAGCACCGCCCCCGATCGTTCACCCACCACCACGTCAATGCCGCCCGAGGGGACCATGGATCCACACGGCCCAATAGCAGGACGCTTCCCGCTAGTTGCCCGCTTCCGCCCCGCCTGCCTCCCCCTGCCCGAACGGGTACGGTCCGTTACCGTGCTGGCCTCAAGAGCCGTAGAGCAGAGTGACCAGGGACTGGCCTCCACCGTTTTCAACCAGACGGCGCTCATCGCCTCCGACCTTGGCCTTCCGGATCTCGCGAGAGCGATGTGCCACCGGCATGCTGAGGCGTACCTCAATGCTTGCCCCCTCCCCGCCATGGCCGCCATCCGCGCACTGGAGCCCCTGGTCAACCTCGCCCGCCTGCAGATCCGCGCCGGCCGAACCGACGAAGGCCGTCAGCGGCTGCTGGATCTGTACGAGGCGGTCGGTGCCGCCGCCGCAGTCTCCTTCGAGGGCATCACCGTGCCACCTGAACTGACCTGCACTGAGAGCGACCGACGAGAGGTGCGGGCATGGCTATGGCGCGTACTCCTCGCTGACGGCACACGCAGCCTCACCGCTACAGGGCGGTGGGGTGAGGCCCTGGCCCACCTCGAACAGCACCGGGGCGTGGGTACCAGGATGCTGGACGGGCGCCAAGTCGCAGTCATCGCGGCTCTCACGGCGGGCCAGACCGGCACCGCTCACGAGCTGCTGGCCTCCACAAAGCCGGGGGAGCCGTGGGAACATGCCGTCACCGCCTGCCTGATGACGCTGTGCCGCCGCGATGCAGGCCAAACAATCGACGACTGCTTCGCGTCATTGACGAATACTTTCCTCAACCACGAAGCGAACGCGGGCATGACCGTCTTCGACGTCCGTCTCGGCCTCACCGTCCTGGACGCCATCGGATCGGTCGAACACCCAGAAGTTCGCCTACTTGTCGATGATCTATGTCGACGAACAACGGAAGCGCGCAACGGGTATGCGGCCCGTGAACTCATGGCTCATTCTCTGTTCGACGCGCTCGCTAGAGATACCCAGTGGCAGGACTGCGAGGACCTGCTCCGCAACTGCGCCCTCGACTCGGGCACGCTTCCAGAAAAGCTACACCGCGATCTCACAATTGCCCTGGATGCTGGCGAGAGGGTGCTCAGTCAGTCATTGAAGTGCTGCGAGTAGCCACCTTCGACTCACGCTTTATGAATGGTTGGCGGTGCAGTCGAGCAGGCGGCTGTTGACCGTCGAGTCCTGCAAACTGATCGCAGCACCAAGGATGGTGAGCAGGAGCTGAACTTGTCGACTAAGCTGCCCGTCAGTCACGACGCCACTGCTGATCAACTAGCAAAGATGGACGGATAGGAGTTTCGTCGGCTCGCGATATACTCATTGACCCATGACTTCAAGGATATGCAGCCGCCCTGACGCCTCTCCCGCAATAACTATCCGAGTACGTTGGGATACTTGAGCTGCAGTCACAGGACCTTCGGCCATGAAAGTAGCGATACTGCGACCGGTTTCGATTTCGAAAAGCTCAATTTCATCGTCCTCGCCGATCAATAGTCCCCAAGTTTCTTCCGGTGAAATAACGATCGACGTGAGCTTCCGCCGTCCTGTTTGACGGCTCCATAGGGGTTGTTCGCGATGCCATTGCCAGCATGCGATCCTCCCGTCCTGGGAGACGCATACAACCCTGCCAGTATTAGGCGCCGTCGCGAAAAGTTGAGCCCGAACATCGGGCCAGCCCGACTGCTTCCCAGAGAGAAAACAGACAATGTCACCTCGGGCGTTTAGGGCGATGGCCGTTGGGCCATCTCGGAGCCATCCGAGCGGTCCAGTGAACTCTCCGGAATGTGGAGTTCGACGTGTAATCTTTCCCCTTCTGACACTGAGTTCGAATAGTGTGGTGGAGGTCAGCACGAAGACACAGTCCCAGAGCGGGCCGATCACGGCGCGAATGCGTTCATCCCTGCCGAGATGAATTACGGCCAGACGTCGGTCGCGTTGCATGTTCCATAGATAGATGTCGCCTTTTGATCCAATCGCTGCGATATGACCTGTGACAGGACTCCCCACGACACACGGGTCAGGAATCACTTCACTCTTACCTTCAACCCCATCCTCATTCAGGGCAGGGATATGCACTGCGCACACGGCCCCAACGTCTCCTGCGGAGAGTGAATACTGCCCGTCCGGAGACAGCGCAAGACCTACTGGCTGCGGGCTGCGGTTGTACCAGAGCTCAGGATCCACAAGGGCCGCACCGATCGTCTTCCGCTCCCTGAGATTCCAGTACTCGACGACGTTACGGGCCACAGCCACAGCGGCAATCTCGCCATCGTCGCTCACCCTGATATCGGTGATGCGTCCCCGATGTCGAAACGTGTCTTCTTGTCGAAGGTTGGGTGCGGTGAGGTCCCAAATTTTTATCAGACCAGTCTCGGATCCGGTCGCTACCAAGTTGTGGGGATGGCACAGGGTCATGCAGCTTAGTTCGTTTCCAAAAGAGGCCTTATGGTAGAACTCTCGGTCTAGCACTTCCATCAGTGATGAGCGCCCAAGGAGCATGTCGCCAGATTTAGTAAAGGTAAGATCTTTGAAGAAAACATGCCCGATGTATTGACTGAGTATTAATGCCCCGGTGGATATGCTGAAATGCTTGAGTTTGTCGTGACCCGAGGTCACGAGAATATCGCCGTCGGGGTGTATAGCGGCGCCGTGGGTCCAGAAACCGCCGTCGCCCGTCTCGTGGAATATTTGGATCACTTCCAGGTTACCCGCGGACAGCTGGTAGGCCTTAGATGAAGTAGTGTTTACGAACAAGTCGCCGCTTACGGGGCTCACCCCGACAGAAGTGACATGTCCAGCGTCGATCGTTTGTTCTGCAATCGTGGACCAGTCTGTGAACGAAATCCTAGTGATAATTCCAGTAAGTGTGACGGCGTAGAATTTCTCTCCATTTAGAATGGTGGCAACGATTGGATCCTGCGCCGTCCGCAAACTGGTGATCAACGACCTCTTAGCGAGGTCCCATAGACAGATGGTCCCGTCCTTGTGGCCCGATGCTGCGATGGGCGACGTGGCGGAGCAGGCCAGACTTGTTACGCGTTCTGCCGGAAGTTCGAGGGTGAAGGTTTGCTCGCGGTCACCAATGGACCAGGCTCGAATATACGGTTCGCCCCGGGAACATGACAGCAGGACGTCGACCGGGAAACTGAACGCTAGGCAGCTCACAGGACCGGCATGCGGATGGAAGGACAGGTACTCGGGGCCAACTTCGGTTGGCAAGCTTGCTGTTACTGGCCGGAGCCACATGGTCTCTTGGTCGTCGCTGAGGCTACGCCATAACGCGTGCAACGCCTCGTTTTGGTTTTCCAAGAGTCGGCCGGCGAGCTGGGCTCGTAGCTGTTCCGGATGTTCGTCGACTATCGCGGCAGACATGCGTAGGACCTTTGTCAGCGCCACGGCTGGTGGCCATGGGGAGGCCAGCTCAAGGTCGCTGATCAAGTCAAACGTTCCGAGTGCGCGAAGCTTTTCTGACATCCAAGATATATCTAGCAATAGGAGTCGAAGAGCATCGGTCCGATCCTCCTCCTGTAGATGTCTGGGTAGATGACTGAGGAGGTAATGGCGAACCGACTCTGTGTGAAGAGTCACCCGACCGCAGGCGATATCGAGCAGATGATTATTAAGGTATTCCAGGGCCTCGTCTGGATAGACGAGCTGGGTTTCGGTGCTGATTAGAAATTCGCGAAAAGAATCGTGATACAAGCGAACCGTTTTGGTGTCGGGCTGTAGTGTGACGAACTGACCAAGCATAGAGAGGGCATCGTCTACTTGCGAGCGACGTAGGCCAGTAGCGCCAGCAATGAGTTCGTGGGGTAACCCCTCTCCATGTGCCACGCAGAGCAAGCCGAGGACCGGTCTTACAAGTTTTCGCCAGGTGATGCGATCATGGGGCAGCTCGCGTTCTAGGTACTCCCGATAGGTTTCGTCCAGCCCATCAGGGAATTGACGCGCTTTGACATCCCGGTGACGCCGAGAGTCCTCGGCCACATAGTACGCATACAGAAAGTTGCCGTGGCTCCGAGCTGCCAGCTTGCTTACGAAGTCCCCTTGATTTAGGTCCGCGTACCGTGTTTCTAGGAAGGAAACGATGTCGGCATTGGGTAGTGGTTCGTCCTCGATGAGATGAACCCGTGTAGCCCTGCCAAGGGCACCGAAAATTCGTTGATCGGGCCTGCTGGTAAGCACAAACTTGAGTCCCGGAGGCAGGTCTGCGTTGGGATGCATAATCCCAGACAAGAACGGGATCAGTAGGCTGTTTCCTTGAGTGTCGAATGTTTCATCCAAGGCATCCACGACGACGTAGATCGGCTCGTGGTTACCCGATGCACGCAGTGCTCGAATTGGGTTGGCTACCAACTGTTCAAAGGCTCGCCTCGCGGAACGTTCTGAAGATAGGTTCAGTGTGATATGGACACCAGTCACCGTCACCTGGGCGCACTCGGCTCTTTCGACGCTGGCCTCACCATGGATGTTGATAAGGGTCCGACTGTCGTCAATATTCAAAGCTCTCCGGTAAACCGGGTACCGAGACGCGAGTGCGCCTGCAACGGCTTCGATGAGACGCAAAGGGTCCACGGCAACGCTGTTGAACTGGCAGAAGTGCACATGAGCTAGCACGCCGGGAAGTAGCTGAGGTAACTGCGCAAGGCGTTCTGCCACCAGTGACTTGCCGCTGCCAGGCGGGCCAATGATCAGGCATGCTGGAGTTTCGCCCGTTCGTGCCCAGTCGCTGAGTACCTCAAAGAGCCAGTCGCGTCCTGAGAAGTCTTGGAGATTAGACACTGGAGTCTTAACTCATCCTTGGTACTCAACGCCTACGGCCTCGCCGCCTTTCTCGACACGGCCCACCTTGGTTACTCCTCTGAATGTCCCTGATCCGCTGGCTCGTACCGCCGCTACGTAACCAGCAACATCTTGCGCGGTCATCGCGCCGGAGACATCGGCCGCCCGACGGGCCTCTCCTGCGAACATGAGTCGCGTTCCGTAGATGCATTCGAACACTTGGCGCAGCGCGTCCACTCGTTGGATGAGAGCCGAGTCCGGCGGATCGGTGACGATGTCTACGCCGGTGGCGTACTCGTGTAGATCAGACCGCAGGAGCCGTAGCTCGTCTTCCAGCCCCTCAATGCGAGTGAGGTCAAGCCTTGGCAGGAGTTCCGGCTCCGAAATGACGGCTGGCGTTGCCGTCTCTTCCGCCTCGCCGTCTGCGTGCTCGCGCCTGCGTCGCAGGAGCTCACCCGCCTGCGCATACAGAAACTTGATGCCCTCCGCGATCGCGGCTCCGCCTAGTGCAGCCAGCGTCAGTGGTTCCGGCATCGGATCCCCCTCGTCCGATAAGAAGCAAGGCTCAAATTCTTTCACCAACCCCTGGACGAGGGAAGGCTTTGGAAGTCATGAGCCGAGCAGAGGAGCGACTGCTCTGTGCATCAGCGGTAGGTCGGCCGGCAATCTTCAATGGTGACGCGCAACCTTTACCGAGAAAGATCAATAGCTGTGGGGATTCGGGTTGCTCACCAGCGGGACTACGCTCGAACGCATGAGTGTGCCTACTGAAGGGCTGACCCTGGCGGCCGTCAGCAACATGATCAAACGCAAGATCCTCACGGATACCGTACGGATCAGCAGGGATGGTGAGCCGGTCTTCAACCCGGACACAGGCCAGTACGAGCCCGGCCCGCCGGTAATCATCTACGAAGGGCACGGCGGGGTCTTCCCGAATGGTGATCCCGGGATCGTCCTGCACCTGGAAGGCCAGGCGTACGTCGACGACTCCACGTCGAAGTACAAGCTGCTCACGCCTCTGGACGCCCCGGTGGCTTCGCGTGAGGACTCGGTGAGCGTCGTCCACGCCGCCGACCCGGCAGCGATCGGCCGTACGTGGCGCGTCCTCGATGTCGGGCAGACCTCCACTCTGGCCGTGGTCCGCACGACGTTCCTGGATCAGAACACTCAACACAGCACTTCGGGCAGCACCTCGTGAGCACGCCGATCGACACGGAGGTGGAACGGGAGAAGCTGGAGTCGACGCTGCTGGTGGACAGGGTACGGATCACCCGCCCAACCGGTACTCCCCAACTCGACCTATCGACCGGCCTCCTGGGGTCTCTGCCGGCGGAGTCCGTCTACGAGGGACCAGGAGCTGTCCTGTCCGGACATGGACAGGTCACCGCGCAGCACGTTCTCGGGCGGGAGTGGCTGGACGACACGGTCAGCTGGTATCGGCTCCTCACGCCGATCTCGGCGCCCGTTCCCATGCGGTACGACCGCGTGGAAGTTGTCGCCGCAGCGGGCGAGCACGCGGCGACAACGAATCGGGTGTGGCAGGTCCTGGATCCGTCGGAAGCATCCACGGTCGAGATCGTTCGGGTGACTCGTCTCGACGAGATCACGCCTCCGTAGACGGCTGGCGAGCTGGGCTGCCATCGGATACGCGTAAGCTTATATAGGTGCCAACACATCAGAGTGGAAGTACCATTTCTCCCCAGGGTGTGCCCCTGACGGTGCGCGTCACCGGGCAGGGGCATACCGCCGTCGTGGAGATCGGCGGTCACGACGTCTCCCGGGACCTCGCTGCCTATTCACTGTCCCACCACGCGGGTGCCGTACCACAGATGGTCATCGAGCTTTCTCCGAGATCCACGGCGACCGGTGTGTTCGAGGGCTTGGCGCACGTCGTCGTCGGCGACCCGCCGGACCCTGGCCCGGCAGCGGCTGCCTTCCTGTCCGCGATCAGTCCCGCCGAGTTGGAGAAGGCTGCGCTCGACCGTCATGACCTCATGGACGGCCGCCCGCACGAGCTGACCCGCGCCATGCTCGCCCTGCTGAGGGAGTGGGCCCTCGGCCAGTGGGGCGAGCCGGAGCGGGAAGACGGGCGATGAGTCAGTGGCGTCCTCGCTGAATCCGCACCCCAATGCCCACCCCCTTGCGGGCGCTTACTCCAACGCGTTCCAGATCGCCGCACAGCTCGACGCCAGGGCGGCGCGCACTCTGCCCGAGGTCACGGCCACCGTCCAGCACTACGCGATGCTGCTGGAGACCAGGATCAAGGCCAAGGCCAGCGGCAGGCCGGGTCCCAACGCACCCACGGGCGACTACCGGCGATCCTGGACGCACGAGGTGTCCACGGACGGGCTCTCCGTCACGGCGGTCGTCGGCACGAACAAGCCCCAGGCCAGACGCCTGGAGTACGGCTTCGTCGGCGCCGACAGCCTGGGGCGCATCTACAACCAGCCCCCATACCCGCACGTCGGCCCAGCTGTCGAGGAGATCCGGCCGCTGTTCATCGCCGCGATCGGCGACACGATCGACGACGACTCGTGAGTGACCGCCACGCCACCGGGCGACAGATCACCACCCCTGTAGAAGAAGAGGAGGAGTAGTGCCCGTCTCCGGCAGAGAAGTGTCCCTCGCGATCCAGAAGACACTGGCCACAGCAACAGCCCGAAGCTGCGGATACGGGACCGCCCCCACGGCATCGAGTACGCCCACCGGCGCCACGATCCCCTACAGCGTCCTCTACCCGCTGGGCGTGACTACCAGCGGCCCGCCCTACGGTGACGGCGACGCTGACGCCCGTGTGCTCGTCCAGGTCACCTCGGTCGCCTCAACCGCCGAACAGGTCGAGTGGATGGCGGACAAGGTCCGCACCGCACTCCTTGCGCGCCTGAGCGGGAACTACGTCAACACCATCACCATCACCGGCTACATCGTGATCGACCGCGAGCTGGACAAGGAGGAAGGGATGTCTGTCAGCGGTGGCGTATACAGTTATGTGCAGCGGTACGTCCTCACTGTGACCACACTCGGGTCCTGACGTTCCAGCTACCTCACCGCGGAGGCGCCTCGCGGACGCCCGGCCGCCCGGCACGGGCCGATTCCCCCTTCTTGGGGACCGGCCCGGCGTGTGCGCGCTCCGGACACCGGTTCCCGGAGAGCGAGAATCAGTGTCACAGCAGCGGTTCACCCGTCGCGGCACGACGAAGTTCTTCTTCCTGAAAGACATCGTCTCGAAAGAACTGATCCCGACCCGTCCGGAACTCGGCGCAAGCAACGGGACCGACCTGTCCCCGGCGATCAGTGACATCGAGGGCTTTGCCGTCGAAAACACCCCCATCGACACACCGGACTTGGCCACCGAGTTCACCGGCAACATCCCCGGTGAGGACAAGGCCGACAACTCCAGCCTCACCTTCTACGAGGACAAGGTCGACAACGCCCTGGAGACGCTCCTCGCCAAGGGGGTCGAGGGCTACGTAGTCATCCTCCGCAAGGGCGACATCCCGGGATCGAAGTCCATGGACATCTTCCCGGTGCGCGTCGGCTCCCGGTCGAGCACGTACACGACCGCCTCCGAACCGGCGAAGTTCAAGGTCAGCTTCAACGTGACCGGCAAGCCCGTCCAGGACGTAGCCGTCCCGGCCGCGGCCTGATCGGCGGGGGTGCTGCATGACTACGACCTTCGTTGACCCGCCGGCCGATGCTGTCGCCCGCGATCCGCACTGGGCGGCTAAGATGGCCCGTCTGCGGGCCCGTCGACTTCCCGAGCGCGCGGTGTCCTTCCTCGACGACCAGGACCTGAAGCAGCGCGTGACCGATGCGGCGCTCGACATGGCCAAGGCCCGTACCGGGGCCGTTGGCCGGGCCTCCGAGATGGAGGTGCCAGCCGACGAGCGTGAGAGCTGGGCACTCGCACAGCCGGAAGTGCTGGCCGCGCAGACCGTGTTGGACGAGGCCCGGCGAGCCCTGGCGGCCGGGACCCTCACCCTCACCTTCCGGGCTCTGCCGCGACCTGTCTGGGAGCAGCTGCTCCGCGAGCACGCCCCCACGGAGGAGCAGGCGGACCACGGCCATGAGTACAACGTGGAGACCTTCCCCGCCGCACTCATCTCGGCCTCCTCGGTGGACGGCATGAGCGAGGCGGAGGCACAGGAACTCCTCGACAGCTGGAGCGACGCAGACGCCAAGGCCCTGTTCACGGCCGCGCTGCTGGTCAACCAGACCATGAGGGCCGACCTGGGAAAAGGCTGATCGCCGACGCCCAGTTCAGGGACGAGATGGAGCTGTGCCACGCCTACGGACTCCCGCACTCGCAGTTCACGGGTGCGGGGGACGGCCGATGGACGGCTTTGGACCGGGCGAAGGCGATGGCCTACCTCACGCACCACCGCAGCGTCTGCGAGACCTGCGGGACCCGGGCGGCGGAGTGGGACGAGAGCCGGGGCGGCGACCGCTTCGCGTACGTGGCCGAGCCCTACCGCTGTGTGGGCTGCGAGGTCATCGAGATGGAGCGCGAACACATTCCTGATGGACCAGATGCGCGGGGGCTCAAGATCGGGCTGAAGCCCAGAGAGGCATCCTGACGTGGCTGGTGCCTACACCCTGTACGTCAACCTGCTCGCGTCAACCGGTGGACTTGCCACCGGTCTGCGACAAGGCGCCACGCAACTCCGCGCGTTCGACGGGCAGTTGGACGGAACGGCAGCCCGGCTCAACCAGGTACGCGTGGCCGGTGACAATCTGGCCCGCGCCCAAGTGGCCGCGTCCGCGCAGATGGTTCGCTCCCAGGCGCAGGTGGCTCAGGCCGTGCAGCGGACCACCGTGCTCCAGGAACGTGCTGGCCGTGCGCAAGCGGTGGCAGCGACAGCGGCCCGCCGTACGGCAGCGGAACAGGCTGCGGTGGCGGCAACGGGACAGCGCGCCGCACGGGCGCAGGCCCTGGCGCAGACGATGAACGCCCGCGCCCAGGCCACAGCGGGCGCCGGCGCCGCAGCCGCCGCACGTACCGCCGCTGCGGCTCAGACGGCCGCTGCCCGCGCCGCCCAGGAGCACGCCGAAGCTCAACGGCGTGCAGCTGCGGCCCAGGCGACGGCGACCCGCGCCACTGGCCTCGCGGCTTCGGCCGATGCCCGTGCTCTGTCGGCAGTCCGAATGCGGGACGAGGTGCAGACCACCGCGGCGCGCAACGCGCAGCGACAGGCACAGCAAGTCGCGCGGGCTGAGGCCCAGCTGGCCGCCGCGCGGAGCGCCCAGGCGGCGCGGACCGCGAAGAACGGCCTGCTCATCGGTGCCGCTCTTGGTGTCGGCGTGGCTCAGGCGATCTCGCTGGAGCGGGCGATGGCTAACGTGCTGACGATCTCCCAGCAGATCACCTCCGAGAACGTCGGAGCCTTCACCGATCAGATCGTCGAGCTGTCCACCGAGCTGCCGCAGACCGCCGACCAGCTCGCCGACGGCCTCTATCAGATCGTCTCGTCGGGCTTCGACGGCGCGGACGCCATGGAGATCCTCCAAGTCGCGGCTCGGGGCGCGGCAGCGGGCCTGACTACGACGGAGACCTCTGCCCGCGCTGTTCTCGGGGTGCTCAACGCGTACGGCATGTCGGCGTCCGACGCCAGCGACGTCATGGACGTGATGTTCCAGACCGTCAACTACGGCGTCATCTCCTTCGAGGAACTCGCGCAGCAGCTCGGCGACGTCGTACCGATGGCGGCGGCGGCCGGCGTCGAGTTCGACGACATGAGCGCCGCGCTCGCCGCGATCACGCTGACCGGCATCCCCGCGGCCGAGGCCGTGACGGCCTTGAACATGCTCCTCACCCGCGTCATGAAGCCGACGCAGGACCTCAAGCAGGCCATCAAGGACCTGGGCTACGAGTCGGCCGCCTCCGCCGTCGAACAGGACGGCCTCTACGTGGTCGTGAACAAGCTCAACGGGGCGGCGGGCAACACCGCCGAGGGCATCTCGAACATGTGGAAGGACATCCGCGCCACACGTGCCGCCCTCGCCCTGGCCTCCGCCGGAGGAGAGAACTACGCCAAAACCTACGCGGGCATCGCCAACGAAGTGTCGCGTGCGGAAGCCACGCAGAAGGCGTACGCCCTCCAGACCGACACCGTCACCGGCCAGTGGCAGTTGGCCGCCAATCAGGCCCGTGCGCTCGCCATCGACGTCGGCCGAGCCCTGCTGCCGGCGCTCAAGGCCGTTGGGTCCGTCGTCCACACCGTCGTCGGCAGCATCGAGGACCTCCCTGGACCGATGAAGTCCGTCCTCACGATGGTCACCGCGTCCATCGTGGGACTGCTGCTGCTCCGGGCTGCCTACACGAAGGTCACCGTTCAGATCGCCGCGTTCCGTACCGCCCTGGCCGCCGCTCAGGCGGGCGGCGCCGTGATGCCCGCCGTGCTGGCGGGTACCAGCCTCGCGGTCACCGGCCTTGCCGCTGTCCTCACCCTGGGCATCGCCGGATACGCCGCCTACACCGCCTCCAAGCAGAAGGCGAAGGACGCCACCAACGAGCTGGTCCAAGCCTTGCAGCAAGAGCGCGAGGAGGCGACGACCGGTGCCAGCATCAACAAGCTGTACGACCAGCTCACCGCCGACGGCGCGCTGAAGGACCTGGAGAAGGTCGGCATCAGAACCACCGAGGCGATCGACGCGATCACCTCCGGCGGGGCCAAGCTCGCCATGCTCCAGAGCCGCCTTCAGCAGGACTCCTATGAGTACTCGCGTAAGGCGAGAGCCGGTGATGCATCCGGCGACTACGAGAGCATCACCCAATACTCCAAGGCGGAGAAGACCCTCGAAGAGCGCCACAAGATATGGTCCGAGGCGGTCAAGAAGGAAGCCGAGATCGCCCAGCAGAAGGCGATCGTCGAGGCGAAGATCAAGCAGCAGGCCAAGACCAGTGGCGGCATCTTCGACCTGTTCTCCCTCGCGGACATCGACCGCACCGGTGCGCCCGAGATCACCGACGAGATGAAGGCGCTCGCCGAGGCCGTCGGTGACGCCGTCGACCCGTCCCGGGCTTTCAGAGACGCGCAGACCGCTGCAGCCGAGGCGATGCGCAAAGCCGGGAAGGACGCCGACACCGCCAAGGTCAAGCTGTCCGACTACATGAAGGAGCTGCACAAGCAGCTCCAGGCGCAACGCGACTTCCAGGGCAACCTGTCCGAACTCGCGGTGTTCGGCTACGACGACCTGGCCGACCACTTCGCGGAACTCGGCGTGGATGCCGCGCCGATGCTCAACGAACTCGTCGGTCAGCTGAAGAAGGGCAAGACGAAGGTCGCCGACGAACTGCGCGACATCGTGACCGAGGACGCGGAACGGTCCACGGAGGCGTACCGGCTCGGCCTGCAGAAGACCGCCGAGATCACCGAGAGGTACGGCAAGGAGATCGGCCGCGCCTGGGCCAAGGCGTCGGAGCGCAACGACCCGGCTGCCTTCCAGAAGGTCACCGAGCAAATGGCCATGATCGACCTGCGCAAGGCCGTGAAGAAGTCCGTCGGTGACGCCCGCGGCGAGTTCGACCGTGGCATGGACCTCCTCGCCGAGGTCGTCAAGAAGAAGGGGAAGGACGCCGCCGGAGCCTTCCAGGACGCCCTTCTCTCAGGCGACACCGAAAGAGCTATGGACACCCTGAAGAGCATCTGGGGAGCGGACGTACCGATCGACGCCCCGGACCTGTCGAAGGTCGTGGCCGCGTTCTCCAAGGCAGGAAAGGACGCGAACGCCGAATGGTCCGGGGCCCTGGACCTCATCCGGCAAGTCGCAGACACCAAGGGCACCGACGCCGCCGCGGCGTTGACGTCCGCTCTGCTCTCCGGCGACATGGCCGCAGTCAAGGCGCAGCTCGACGCCATCGGGCTGTCGGTCCAGAACATCCCCGGCACCAAGTCGGTCACCGTCAGCGTGTCCACGAACCAACCGCCGCCCGTGGTCATCCCCCTCGTGGTCAAGCGGCAGGCCACTTCCTGGGACCGTGACGCCAACGGTGTCCCCGACTCCATCCAGGCCCCGAGCAAGCAAGCCAATGGCTCCGTGCTCGAGTTCTACGCTGGCGGAGGTGTCCGTGAGCGCGAGAACCATGTCGCGCAGATCGCCCGGCAGGGGACATGGCGGGTGTGGGCCGAGGAGGCCGCGGGCCCCGAGGCGTACATCCCGCTCGCCCACAACAAACGCACCCGGTCACGGGCAATCACCGAGGAGGTCGTCCGGCGACTCGGCGGCAAGAACGTCGACTGGTACGCCGACGGAGGATTGACCGACTGGTCCTACAGCTCCTCGGGCTCGACAGAGCTGATCTCGATCTCTTCGGTCCGTGCGGACTCCATGCGGACGGTGAAGAAGGGCGGCAAGGAGACCGAGGTCTTCGACCTGAAGCTCTTCGAGAAGAACCTCGACAAGGCTGTGAAGAGCGCCCAGCGGTGGCGCAAGGACCTCGCCACCGTCGCCCGTCGCGCTGGCCAGGATGTCGCCGATGCCCTGGAGAACATGGGCGAGGACGGCGTGGAGCTCACACACAAGATGGCCACTGGTAGCTCCAAGTACGTCACGGAGATGACCAAGGACCTGGAGAAGCTGGGTGTGGTCGCGCGAGCCACGCTGTCCGACTACACCACCCAGCTCAAGCAGGCCATCAAGGACCAGGCCGCGTTCGAGAAGAACCTCTCCAAGCTCGCGGCCATGGGCTACGGCGACTTGGCGACGATGCTCGCCGAGCAGGGAGACGAGGACGCGGAGGACGTCGCCGCCGAGGCCGCCAAGTCCCCGAGCAAGGCCAAGAAGGCCAACACCCAGGCCAAGGCCGCCTCGAAGGCCATCCCGGACGACGACCTACCGGACCTCGTGGCGATCATCTCCGCGATCACCTCCAGCAAGACCGGTATCCACGATGTCGCCGAGAAGACAGAGCTCGGCGAGGACCGAATCATCGAGATCGGCACGCTCGGCCGGACCCGGATCAAGGATGCGCTGGGGAAGAAGGCCACGCGCTTCCTGTCCGACCTGGACAAGGCCAACAAGCAACTCGCGTACGAGGACGGCGGCATCCGGACTGGCTTGTACGCCACCAGTAACGGGATCATCCGCTTCGCCGAGCCGTCCACCGGGGGAGAGGCGTACGTGCCGCTCGGCGTGAACAAGCGGCGATCGGCGACGACCGTCCTGGCGGACGTGGCGAACAGGTTCGGCTACCAGCTCACCCCCGCGGGCGACAGCGGCCTCGTACGACTCGTCGACGCCCGGCCCGCCCCAGTCCAAGTCGTCGTCGTCCGAGAAGAGCGGCCCGCCGCGCTCGTCGGATCCATGCCCGTGACCGTCAACGGCGGCGCCGACGCCAAAGCGGCCGACCGTGTCGGCACAGAGATCATGCGGCGTCTTCGGAACGCTCAGCGAGGAGGCCGTCTCTGATGGCGACGATCACCCAAGAGTGGCAAGTCGACTTCGCCGGCGTCCTCCTGGGCCCCGGAACGCGATACCCCGTCGGCGATATCACTGGCTTCGGAACGCCCAAAGTCCGTTCTCAGGATGTCGAGTTGCCGACCGAGGACGGTGCGTTCCCCGGTGTGGACTACTACGGCACGCAGACGGTGACGATCGAGGCCGGAATCCGCACGCCGGGAGATCCGGCTGCCGCTGTCGATGCCCTGGCTGAGCTGAAGCGTGCTGCGTCGGACCCCACGACCCGCAAGACCGCTGGGGCTTTGCAGACGCTTCGTGTGTTCTGGCCGGGCCGTGACGGGCCCAAGCGCGTGCTGGGAAGGATTCGCGATGTTGAGCCGGTGTCCATGGCACAGGCCATGTTCGGCTGGATTCCGTTGAACCTGGTGTTCGAAGTCACGGACCCGGTATGGCAGGGAGAGCCCGAGCAGCAGGTCACTCTTCCTCTCGCGCGCGGCGACGACGACGGAGGGTTCACCGCTCCTGTGACCGCGCCGATCACGACCGGCGTATCCAATCCTGTGGAGCGTCCCGGGTGGGCGACCAATGCTGGCGACTTGCCCGCCTGGCCCTCCCTGAAGATCAAGGGCCCGGTCGTGAACCCCCGCATCTGGATCACGGAGACAGGCCGCGTCCTCGACCTCGCGCTGACGCTCGGCGAGAACGACACCCTCCAGATCGACACGCGCCCCGGAACGCGCTGGGTCCTGCGCAACGGCGGCAACGTCGCAACGGCCCTGTCCGCTGCATCCCGCCTGGACCTGTTCCAGATCCCGCCCGGAACGAGCGAAGTCCGGTGGACCGGCGCGGACTACACCAACTCCACCCGCCTCGCGGTGTCGTGGCGCGACGCCTACACCGCCCTGTAAAGGAGAGCACTCCCAGATGGCACTGATCCAGCCGCCGATGCTGACCCACGGCGGTACCCACCCCGCACGCGCCTTCCGGATGATGGTGCGCGATCTCGCGTGCGGTGATGGGACTTCCTGGATTCGGCCAGAGCTGCTCTTCTTCCTCGGTTGATCCGGTTTTGAAGG
>NZ_BAAASG010000018.1:0-31531 GCF_039532765.1 Streptomyces longisporus | reverse complement strand
CTCCAGGCCCCCCGAGCAACACCCCCGCTTGCGGAGCCCCCGGGCACCTCGGCCCACCTCCGGCGTCCCAAGCAACACCGACCCGCCTCCGGGTCCCTTCGGCGCCTCGGCCCACCTGCAGGCCCCCCCGAGCAACACCGCGGAGCCCCCGGGCATCTCGACCCACTTCCGGGCCCCGAGCGACTCCGGCCCACCTCCGGGAGCCAAGGCCCGCCTCTGGCACCCCAAGCCGCACCCGAGTCGGGGGTGCGTGCCCCGGCACCGTGGCGGCGGCCGGGTTGCGCGCGTCCGGCACGGACCGGCGCAGCCTGCGCTGCCGGCTGTTCGCCTCCGCGACCCCGGGCGTCTTCGGGCGACCCCGGCCACCGCAAGGCGGCAAGGGGCAGCCCCGCGGCCTCGGGTGCTCTCGCGATGGTCCTCGTGAGGGCTCGGTAACCCGTCGGCAACGCGTGGGCAATGCCCGTGACCCGACCGGCTCCTAATTTCTGTCGAGCGACAGAAACAACGCCGGAAGAGACCACACCGGAGCCGGAGGCCACCGCGATGGCGACAGCCACCACATACGGAGCCCGCGACCACGCACGCGCCCAGGAGGGCACGCACGCCGAGGCCATGCCCGTCGTCCCGGCGGCCGACTGGCCCGACCCGCCCTGCGCGGCGGGCCATCTGGTGTGGGCCGAGACGGTGGCGGGCGGCAACTACACCCACCGGGTGCTCGCCCGCGGCACGGAGCTGCGCCTGACCGACCTCGACGGCGAGGCCTGCGCCCATCTGCTGCTGTTCGTGGCCGACCGCCCCTGGGAGCGGCTGAACGTCGCCGACACGGTGAAGGTCCAGTGGAACGCCTACCTCGGGGAGGGCAAGCTCCTGCTGTCCGACCAGGGGCGCGTGCTCGCGAGTGTCGTCGCCGACACCTCCGGGCGGCACGACGCGCTGTGCGGCACTTCCACCCTCGTACGCAACACGGAGCGGTACGGCGACGGCACCCCGCAGTCCGCCTCCCCCGCGGGCCGCGAGCTGTTCAAGCTGGCGGCCGCGAAGAACGGCCTGCAGCCGCGCGACCTGCCGCCGTCGCTGTCGTTCTTCCAGGGCGTGGAGGTGCGTGAGGACGGCGCCCTGGACTTCACCGGGTCCACCGGCCCCGGCGGCAGCGTGACCCTCCGCGCCGAACAGGACCTCACCGTGCTGATCGCCAATGTGCCGCACCCGGCCGACCCGCGCCCCGACTACGTCAGCACCCCGCTGGAGGTCCTCGCCTGGCGCGCCGCTCCGACCCCGCCGGGCGACCCCCTGTGGGAGGCCACGCCCGAGGGCCGCCGCGCCTTCCTCAACACCGCCGAATTCCTTGCCGCGAGGGGGCTCGCATGAGCACGACGACCGTGGTTCCCGCCCGCGCCGCCTGGTCCTCCGTGATCCGCACGGGCCAGACGCTGACCATCACCGATCTGCACGGCAACCAGGCCGTCGACTTCCTCGTCTACGACGCCCACGACACCTCGGTCCGCTACAGCGCCCCCGACACCATCCACGCCCAGGGCGGCATCTTCCTGACCACGGGCAGTGTGCTGATGTCCAACGAGCACACCCCGCTGATGACGCTGACCGCCGACGACGTGGGCCGCCACGACACGGTCGGCGGCGCCTGCTCCAAGGAGTCGAACACCCTCCGCTACGGCCACCACACCTGGTCCCAGCACGCCTGCGTGGACAACTTCCTCGCGGAGGGCGCGAAGCACGGTCTCGGCAAGCGCGACCTCGTCTCCAACATCAACTGGTACATGAACGTGCCCGTCGAGAAGGACGGCACGCTCGGCATCGTCGACGGTCTCTCGGCACCGGGCCTGAAGCTGACCCTGCGCGCCGAGCGCGACGTCCTCGTCCTGGTCTCCAACTGCCCCCAGATCAACAACCCGTGCAACGGCTTCGAGCCGACCGCGGTGGAGATGACGATCGGGGAAGCCGGATGAGCTTCGACACGCTGCTGGTCGCCAACCGCGGCGAGATCGCGGTCCGGATCATCCGCACGGCCCGTGAACTCGGCCTGCGCACGGTCGCCGTGTACTCCGATGCCGACCGCTCCGCGCCCCATGTGCGCCTCGCCGACGAGGCGGTACGGCTCGGCCCGGCGCCGGCGAAGGAGTCGTATCTCGACGCCGACCTGGTGCTGAAGGCGGCCAAGGACACCGGCGCGGGCGCGATCCACCCCGGCTACGGCTTCCTGTCCGAGGACGCGGCCTTCGCGCGCCGCTGCGAGGACGCCGGGATCGTGTTCGTCGGTCCGACGCCCGAGCAGCTGGAGCTGTTCGGCGCCAAGCACACGGCACGGGCGGCGGCCGAGGCGGCGGGGGTGCCGCTGGCGCCGGGAACGGGCTTGCTGGCCTCCCTGGACGAGGCGCTCGCGCGGGCCGCCGTGATCGGCTACCCGGTCATGCTCAAGGCGACCGGCGGGGGCGGCGGTATCGGTATGTCGGCATGTCGGTCCGCCGATGAACTGACCGACGCCTGGGAGCGGGTGCAGCGCGTCGCCGCCGCCTCCTTCTCCTTGGCCGGTGTCTTCCTGGAGCGCCTGGTCGAGCACGCCCGCCATGTCGAGGTGCAGGTCTTCGGCGACGGCGAGGGCCGGGTCGTCACCTTCGGCGACCGCGACTGCTCCCTGCAGCGCCGCAACCAGAAAGTGCTGGAAGAGGCCCCCGCCCCGGGCCTCCCGGACCGCGTGCGCGAGCAACTGGCCGCGAGCGCCCGCGACCTGTGCGCCTCGGTCGGCTACCGCTCCGCCGGAACCGTCGAGTTCGTCTACGACGCCGCCCGCGAGGAGGTGTACTTCCTGGAGGTCAACACCCGCCTCCAGGTGGAGCATCCGGTCACGGAGGAGATCTACGGCGTCGACCTCGTCGCCTGGATGCTGCGCCTGGCCCGGGGCGAGTCCGATGTCGTACGCGAACCGGGCACATCCCGCGGCCACGCCGTGGAAGCCCGCCTCTACGCCGAGGACCCCTCACGCGACCACCGGCCCAGCGCCGGCCTGTTGACGCGGGTCGAGTTCCCGCCGGGCGTCCGCGTCGACGGCTGGGTGGAGACCGGCACCGAGGTCACGACGTCGTACGACCCGATGCTCGCCAAGGTCATCGCCTACGGCCCCGACCGCGCCCACGCACTCCGGCGACTGGACGAGGCACTGGCCCGCACCCGCGTCGACGGCATCGAGACCAATCTGGGCCTGGTGCGCGCGGCGCTGGAGCACCCCGACTTCAGGGCCGCCGGTCACTCCACGGCGACGCTGGCCTGCGTGACCGACCCGACCCCGCGCATCGAGGTCGTCTCCGGCGGCACCCTCACCACCGTCCAGGACTGGCCCGGCCGCACCGGATACTGGCAGGTCGGTGTGCCGCCGTGCGGTCCGATGGACAACCTGTCCTTCCGGCTCGGCAACCGGGCGCTCGGCAACCAGGAGGGCGCCCCGGGTCTCGAATGCACGCTCCAGGGACCGTCGTTGAGGTTCACGCACCCGACCACGGTGTGCGTGACGGGCGCCCCCGCCGAGGTGACGGTCGACGGCACACCCATCGCGCAGTGGGAACCGGTGACGGTGCCCGCGGGGGCCGTACTGGAGATCGGCGCGCCCACCCAGCACGGCCTGCGCACCTACGTGCTCTTCGCCGGCGGCCTGGACGTACCGGCCTTCCTCGGCAGCGCGAGCACCTTCACCCTGGGCCGGTTCGGCGGGCACGGCGGCAGGGCGCTGCGCACGGGCGACGTGCTGCACGGCGGTACGGTCGCCCACGGCACCCCGGTGCCTGTTGCGGACCGCCCGTCCTTCACCGCCGTATGGCACATAGGTGCGGTCGAAGGCCCGCATGCGGCACCGGAATTCTTCACCGAGGACGACATCCGCGACTTCTACGCCGCCGACTGGAAGGTGCACTTCAACTCGGCCCGGACCGGCGTACGGCTGGTCGGTCCCAAGCCGCGCTGGGCGCGCACCGACGGCGGCGAGGCGGGTCTGCACCCGTCCAACATCCACGACACCCCGTACTCCGTCGGCGCCGTCGACTACACCGGCGACATGCCGGTGCTGCTCGGCCCGGACGGCCCCTCGCTCGGCGGGTTCGTCTGCCCGGCGACGGTCCTCAGCTCCGAGCGGTGGAAGCTGGGCCAGTTGCGCCCGGGCGACACGGTCCGCTTCGCGCCGGTGACCGTCGACGGCTCGCCCCGCGCGGACATCGTGGACGGCGGGGTTCTGGCCCGCGACGGTGACATCACCTACCGCCGCAGCGGCGACGACAACCTGCTGGTCGAATTCGGGCCCATGCAGCTCGACCTGGCGCTGCGCATGCGCGTCCACGCGCTGATGGAGGCGGTGGCCGAGGAGGGCCCAGAAGGCATCACGGACCTCACCCCGGGCATCCGCTCGCTGCAGATCCGGACGGACCCGAGCCGCCTGCCGCTGCATCGGCTTCTCACCGCCGTACGGGAGATCACGGCGACGCTGCCGCCCACGGACGAACTCGTCGTCCCCTCCCGCACCGTCCACCTCCCCCTCTCCTGGGACGACCCGGCGACCCGCGAGGCGATCGCCCGCTACATGGCGGGGGTCCGCGACGACGCCCCCTGGTGCCCGTGGAACATCGAGTTCATCCGCCGGGTCAACGGCCTGGAGTCGGTGAACGACGTGTACGACACGGTCTTCGACGCGGAGTACCTCGTCCTCGGTCTGGGAGACGTGTACCTGGGCGCCCCCGTGGCGACCCCGCTCGACCCCCGCCACCGCCTGGTGACCACGAAGTACAACCCGGCACGCACCTGGACCGCCGAGAACTCGGTCGGCATCGGCGGGGCCTACCTGTGCATCTACGGCATGGAGGGCCCGGGCGGCTACCAGTTCGTGGGCCGTACGACGCAGGTGTGGTCGGGGTGGCAGCAGCGCGGCGCGTTCGAGCCGGGCTCGCCCTGGCTGCTGCGCTTCTTCGACCGCATCCGGTGGTATCCGGTGGACGCGGACGAACTCCTCGGCCTGCGTGCCGACATCACGTCCGGCCGTTTCGTGCCGCGCATCGAGGAGGGCACCTTCTCGCTCGCCGAGTACCGGGCGTTCCTGGACGAGAACGCCGCGTCGATCGGTGAGTTCCGGGCCCGGCAGCAGGGGGCCTTCGCCGCGGAGCGGGACGCGTGGGAGGCCGCCGGCGAGTTCACCCGGGCCGAGGCGGCGGCCGCACCGGCCGCTCCCCCGGCCGAGGTGACGGTCCCGGCGGGCGGCCGCCTCGTGGAGGCCGAATTCGCCGCGTCCGTGTGGCAGTTGAACGTAGAGCCGGGTGACGAGGTGAGCGCCGGGCAGCCTCTGCTCGCGCTGGAGGCGATGAAGATGGAGTCCAGGGTGCACGCGCCGGTGGACGGCGTGGTGGCGGAGGTCCTGGCCCGGCCGGGCGACCAGGTGGAGGCGGGGACGGCACTGCTCGTCCTGGCCCCGGCGGCGCAGTAACCACACCGAGGAGCAAGAGATGTCCGCTGTGAACCGTGTCCGTGCCGCCTACGCCCGCATCGAGGCGGTGGACCGTCCGGAGATCTGGATCGACCTGCGTCCACAGGCCGAGGTGGAGGCGGAGGCGGCCGCGATCGACGCCCGCGTGGCGGCAGGTGAGCACCTTCCCCTTGCCGGGCGCCTGTTCGCGGCGAAGGGCAACATCGACGTGGCCGGGCTGCCCACCACCGCGGGCTGCCCGGCGTACGCCTACCAGCCGGAGGCGGACGCGCCGGTCGTCGCCCGACTGCGCGCGGTGGGCGCGATCGTGCTGGGCACCACGAACCTGGACCAGTTCGCGACGGGTCTGGTGGGCACGCGCTCGCCCCACGGCGCGGTCCGCAACGCGCACGATCCGGCCCGTATCAGCGGCGGCTCCAGCTCCGGCTCGGCCGTCGCCGTGGCCCTGGGCATCGTCGACCTCGCGCTGGGCACGGACACCGCGGGCTCGGGCCGGGTCCCGGCCGCGTTCAACGGCATCGTCGGCCTGAAACCGACCCGCGGTCTGGTCCCGACGGCGGGAGTGGTCCCGGCCTGTGCCTCCATCGACTGTGTGACGGTGTTCGCCCGCACCCTCCCGGAGGCCGAGCAGGCGCTGTCCTTCATGGCCTCCCCGCCGGACCGCGAACTCCCCCCGCTCCCCCAGCGTGCTCCCGGCCCGTGGCGCGTCGCGGTCCCGCCGCGGGAGCAGCTCGGCGAGCTGGACGAGGGCTGGGCGGAGGCGTACGAGGCGGCGGTACGGCAGCTCGAAGCCGCCGGAGCCGACCTCCGCACCCTCGATCTGACCCCGTTCACCGAGGCCGCGGCGATGCTCTACGAGGGCGCGTTCGTCGCCGAGCGCTACACGGCGGTCGGCGGCTTTGTCGACAAGGCGCTCGCGGACGGCATCGAGGGTCTGGACCCCACCGTCGCCGGCATCATCACCCGCGCCCGCGACATCCCGGCCCACCGGCTCTACGCCGACACCGACCGCCTGGCCGCCCTGCGCGCCCGCGCGTTCGCGGAACTGGCCGACGCGGACGCCCTGCTGCTGCCCACCACCCCCGGCCATCCGACCCTCGCCGCCGTGGCCGCCGACCCGCTGGGCGCCAACGCCCGCCTGGGCCGCTTCACCAACTCCACCAACCTCTTCGACCTGGCGGCGGCCGCGGTTCCGGCGGGCGAGGTGGACGGCCTGCCGTTCGGCGTGATGCTGATCGGCCCGGCGTTCACGGACGACCGCCTGGCGCGGATCGCCGCCCTGCTCCGGCCTCACACGCAGCTGGCGGTGGTGGGCGCGCACCTGACGGGCCAGCCGCTGAACCCCCAACTCCTCGCCCTGGGCGCCCGTTTGGACCGTACGACCACCACCGCCCCCGCCTACCGCCTGCACGCCCTGCGCACGACGCCCCCGAAGCCGGGCCTCGTCCACGTCGGCCAGGGCGGCACCGCGATCGAGGCGGAGGTCTGGACCCTCCCCGCGGAGGGCCTGGGCCGCCTGCTGGCAAGCCTCCCCCGCCCGATGACCCTGGGCAGCGTAGAACTGGCGGACGGCACGCAAGTCCCCGGCTTCCTGTGCGAACCGTCCGCCCTCACGGACGCCGAGGACATCACGCCGTACGGCGGCTGGCGGGCATACCTCAGCCGCTGACCCCGTCGGGCAGGAGCCTTCCCGGCCGCTTGGCGCGCGAAGACCGCCTCGCCCGGCCGGCGGGGCGGCGCGGCGGACGGCGCCGCCCCCGGGACGCCGGGCCGATCGCTATCCGGCGTCCCGCCCCGCAGGGAACATCGCGCCGCGAACCCGGCCGTCGGGAACGCGGGCCCCACGGCCAGGTCGACGTCGTCCGTGAGCCCGCCCCGCCAGGGTGGACCGGCGGCTCAGCCCACGGACGAGTAGGCCACAACCCCCCGCAGCAGCAGGTCGACCGCCTTGCGGGCGTTCTTCGCGACCGTCGAGCTCTCCCCGCCGGAGACGGGGGCCGC
This sequence comes from Streptomyces longisporus, assembly GCF_039532765.1. NCBI lineage: Bacteria > Bacillati > Actinomycetota > Actinomycetes > Kitasatosporales > Streptomycetaceae > Streptomyces > Streptomyces longisporus. Next base: position 24,054 of record NZ_BAAASG010000018.1, on the reverse strand, counting down.
CGCGGAGATCTGCCCGAGCACGTCGATGACCTGCTTGCACCACCGTACGAAGTCCCCGGCCGGCATCTCGGCCTCCCGCAGCACCTCGTCGAGCCCCTTGCCGCTGGCCCACATGTAGGCGGCCCAGGCGAACCCGAGGTCCGGCTCCCGCTGGCCCACGCCCTCGGTCTGGGTGATCCGGAAGTCCTCCTCCAGGGCGTCCAGCCGCCCCCAGATCCGCACCATCTCCCCCAGCGCGGCCTTCGCCTTGCCGGAGGGCAGCTTCGGAGCCATGGCGTCGTCGCCCACCCGTGCCTCGTACACCAACGCGGAGACGCAGGCGGCCAGTTCGGCAGGGCCCAGCCCGTTCCAGACACCGGCGCGCAGGCACTCACTGGCCAGCAGGTCGAGTTCGCCGTACAGCCGTGCCAGCCGCTTGCCGTGCTCGGTGACCTCGTCACCGCGCAGGTAGTCCAGCTCGGTCAGCAGCGCCACGATCCGGTCGAAGGTCCGCGCGATCGTGTTCGTGCGGCCCTCGATACGGCGCTCCAGCTGCGAGGTGTCCCGCAGCAGCCGGTGATAACGCTCGGCCCAGCGGGCGTGGTCCTCACGCTCGTTGCACCCATGGCAGGGGTGCGCGCGAATGGCGGTCCGCAGCCTTGCGATCTCGCGGTCGTCGGCCGCCTGGGAGCGCTTCTTGCGGGCCCGCTCCGGCGGAATGTGCCCGGCCTTGGTGCGCAGCGCGGAGGCGAGGTCCCTGCGCGACTGCGGGGAGCGCGGGTTGAAGGACTTCGGGATGCGCATCCGCTCCAGCGCCTCGACCGGCACCGGGAAGTCCATCGAGGCGAGCCGCTTGACCTGCCGCTCGGCGGTCAGGACCAGCGGACGCGGCCCGTCGTGGTGCTCGAAGCCCCGGTGGCCGTTGGAACGCCCGGCCGGCAGCCCCGGATCCAGCACCAGCGCCAGACCGGCGTACTTGCCCGTCGGCACATGGATGACGTCACCCGGCTTGAGCTTCTCCAGCGCCACGGCGGCCTCGGCACGCCGCTCGGCGGCCCCCTGCCGGGCCAGCTCGGTCTCCCGGTCCTTGAGCTCGCGGCGCAGCCGCGCGTACTCCTCGAAGTCGCCCAGGTGGCAGGTCATGGAGGCCTTGTAGCCCTCCAGGCCCTCCTCGTTGCGCTGCACCTGCCGGGAGATCCCGACGACCGACTTGTCGGCCTGGAACTGCGCGAAGGACGTCTCGAGGAGTTCACGCGAGCGGTGCCGGCCGAACTGCTCGACCAGGTTGACCGCCATGTTGTACGACGGCTTGAAGCTGGAGCGCAGCGGGTAGGTGCGCGTGCCGGCGAGGCCGGCGAGGTGCTCGGGGCTCATCCCGCGCTGCCACAGGACGACGGCGTGTCCCTCGACGTCGATACCGCGCCGGCCCGCACGGCCGGTCAGCTGCGTGTACTCGCCGGGTGTGATGTCGGCGTGCTGCTCGCCGTTCCACTTGACGAGCTTCTCCAACACCACCGAGCGCGCGGGCATGTTGATGCCGAGCGCGAGGGTCTCGGTGGCGAACACGGCCTTGACCAGCCCGCGCACGAACAACTCCTCGACGACCTCCTTGAAGGTCGGCAGCATGCCCGCGTGGTGGGCGGCGATACCGCGCTCCAGGCCCTCCAGCCACTCGTAGTACCCAAGGACGTGCAGGTCCTCGGTGGGGATGGCGGCGGTGCGCTCCTCGACGAGGTCGCGGACCTTCGCGCGCGCCTCGTCGTCGTTGAGCCGCAGCCCGGCGTACAGACACTGCTGTACGGCGGCCTCGCAGGCGGCGCGGCTGAAGATGAAGGTGATGGCGGGCAGCAGGCCCTCGGCGTCGAGCCGCTCGATGACCTCGGGGCGCCCCGGGGTCCACACCCGCGAGCGCTGTCTGCGCTCGCGCTCCCGGTCGGCCTCGCGCATCGCCCGGCCCCGTCTGCGGTCCTGGTACGACGGACGCTGGGCCTCCATCCGGGCCAGGCGGGTGAGGTCGGGGTTGACGGCCTTCTTGTGGCCCTCGCCCTCCTCGAACAGGTCGTACATCCGGCGCCCGGCGAGCACGTGCTGGAACAGCGGCACGGGCCGGTGCTCGGAGACGATCACCTCGGTGTCGCCACGGACGGTGTCGAGCCAGTCACCGAACTCCTCGGCGTTGGACACGGTCGCCGACAGGGACACCAGAGTCACCGACTCGGGCAGGTGGATGATCACCTCTTCCCATACGGCGCCGCGGAAGCGGTCGGAGAGGTAGTGCACCTCGTCCATGACCACGTAGCCGAGGCCGAGGAGGGTCTGCGAGCCCGCGTACAGCATGTTCCGCAGGACCTCGGTGGTCATCACGACCACCGGGGCGTCGGGGTTGATGCTGTTGTCGCCGGTGAGCAGTCCGACCATGCCGTCCCCGTAACGGCGGCACAGGTCGGCGTACTTCTGGTTCGACAGCGCCTTGATGGGTGTCGTGTAGAAGCACTTCTTGCCCTGCATCAGGGCGAGGTGGACGGCGAACTCGCCCACGATCGTCTTGCCGGAGCCGGTGGGCGCTGCGACCAGCACGCCCTTGCCCGCTTCGAGCGCCTGGCAGGCCTCTATCTGGAAGGGGTCGAGGCCGAAGTCGTACATCTCGCGGAAGGAGGCGAGCGCGGTGGCCTGCTCGGCAGCGCGCCTGCGGGCAGCCGCGTACCGCTCAGCCGGGGAGAGGTCCTCTGTCATCGTGCTTTCGAGCGTACCGGGCCGCACTGACAACAGGACGATCATTATCCGTTCCGGGCCTCTGGCCGCGCACAGCACAAGGGCCGGACGGTCTTCCGTCCGGCCCTTTGCTCATGATGCTGTCCCGCGGTGGTGCTCAGGTGACGTCGTCGTAGCCGTTGACGCTCCCATTGGCCTGCTCGGGCACGGCAGGAGCCGCCGAGACGCGCTCGACCTCGCCGATGGGCTGCGGTGTCAGGTCGAGGTCGGAGGCCTCGTCGTCGTCCAGCTCCGCGTCGGGATTGGCCCGCCGGCGGCGCCGGTCGTTCAGCATGGCGACGCCGACCGCGATGAAGTACAGGACCACGATGGGCCCGGCCAACGCGATCATGCCGAAGGGGTCGGTGGTGGGGGTGGCCACCGCTCCGAAGACGAAGACGCCCATGACGACGCCGCGCCACCAGCTGACCATCCTGCGGCCGGACACGATGCCCGCGAAGTTGAGCATGACCAGGATCAGAGGCAGCTCGAAGGCACCGCCGAAGATGAGGATCATCCGGACGATGAAGTCCAGGATCTTGTCCATCGGCAGGATGTTCGCCGAGCCGTCGGGCGTGATCCCCAGCAGCACGCGCATGCTGATGGGCAGGATCGTGTAGGCGAGCCAGGCACCGGCCAGGAAGAGCGGTACGGCGGCCGACACGAACCAGTACGTGTACTTCCGCTCGTGCTTGTGCAGGCCCGGTGCCACGAACGCCCAGAGCTGGTAGAGCCAGACCGGGCTGGAGAGCACGACGCCCGCCATGAAGACCACCTTCACCGTGGTGGTGAAGGGGGACAACAGGTCGGTGTACGCGATGACCGCGCAGTGCCCGCCGGTGGACTCCCCCAGACCCTTCGTGCACTTCGGCACCGGGTTCATGAGGAAGGTCATCAGGTCCGAGCTGTAAAAGGCAGCCACCACGGATACGACCGTGATGGCCAGCATGCCCTTCGCGAGCCGGTTGCGGAGCTCACGAAGGTGATCCACGAGCGGCATCCGCCCCTCGGGATCCTTCTCCTTCTTGCGGGCAGACTTGAGCAACCCACGTCCTCATCTCGTGCGGCGGGCCGGATGTGTCCGGCCCTGCGTCAGCGCTTGGTGGTGTCCGTCGGCTCGCTGACCGGGCGCGAGCTCGTCACGTCGCCGGGGGCGGCCTGGATGGTGCGCTGAGCCGGGGGCTGCTCGTCGTTGTTGGGCGGGCCGGCCGGGGTGGCCGAGCTGCTGCCCTCTTCCTTCATCGCCTTGGCCTCGCTCTTGAGGATGCGAGCGGACTTGCCGAGCGAGCGCGCCATGTCGGGAAGCTTCTTCGCGCCGAAAAGCAGGACGACGACGATAAGGATGAGAATGATCTCGGGGGCGCCGAGCCTTCCGAACATAAGTCTTTACCTTCTCACCGAGGCGGCTGGGGTGGGGTGCTGTCCGACCAGTCGGACAAGTGTCCGATCAGTCGTGCTGGCAGCGATCGTAACGCTCAGGGGTGAACGTGAGGCAATCCCCGTGCGTACTCCCGGTCCGCGATCCGGGCCTCGTTCTCCGGTCCGCGACCAGCAGCGTACCCGCCAGGGTGGCCCCGGTGACAGGTCGAAGTGACCCAAACCGCCTGGGGCGCACGACTCACACGCCTCGCACAACGGCACTCAGAGGGAGTCCACGGCGCGGGCGGTACTCACGGCCGCCCGCTCGAGGTCCTCGGCGGCCCGGTTGATACGGCGCGCGGAGTCCGTGACCTGCCGGCCGAGGCGCTGGGCCTCGACGAACACCCGCACGGCGAACACCCCGAGCACGGCGAGACCCAGGAACCCCACAGCTACCGCGAACATCGGCCAGAACATGACGTCGAGCCTAGACGGTCCGCAGGGTCCTGACCCCGCCGCCGGTCAGCAGCTCGACAATGCGCTCCCCGGCCGGCTTGCGGACCGAGGCGCCGCAGTCGGGGCAGGTGAAGGAGTAGAACGTCGTGCGGCTGCTGGCGCCGATCGCCAGGCGCAGGGCCGCGGCGGCGAGTTCGAAGCTGCCGCGGCAGTCCGGGCAGCCCGCCCTGAACGTCACCGGGGTCACACTTCTCATCCCGGCGAAGGCGGCCGCCACCGACATGCCCCCCGCACCAGACACCGACGACTCGCTCAAAGCCCCTGCTCCTCTTCCCTAGGCCGATCGCCTCCGGGGCCCCGCGGCCGACGCCCCGTCCAGCTCACTCCCGCCTTCCGGACTACCCGTCGTGAACCGCAGGCCCTGCGTGCGGGTCCTCCGCCTCGACGCCGTCGTACGCGGCCAGCGCCTCACGGGCCGCCTGGCGGGCGCTGTCGGCGAGCTCGGGCGGCGAGACGATCCGGCCGTCCCGCCCCAGCCGCAGCGCCAGCCGCCGCAGCGACGCCGGATCCGGGGTCCGCAGGGTGATACGCAGCCCGCCGTCCGCAAGCTCATCCGCACTGTCGTGCGGGTAGTACTCGGCGACCCAGCGGCCGCCCGGGCCGACCTCGACGACGACCTCAGGGTCCTCGGCGGCCGGCTGCACCAGCGCCTGAGACAGGTCCCTGAGCTCGATCTCCGGGGGCGCCGACGGCTCGTCCAGGATCCTGATCTCGGCGACCCGGTCGAGCCGGAAGGTGCGGCGCGCCTCGGAACGCCGGCACCAGGCCTCCACGTACGTGTGCCCGACGCTGACCAGGCGGATGGGGTCGATCTCCCGCTCGGTGAGCTCGTCACGCGCGGGCGAGTAGTAGCGGATCCACAGGCGGCGGCGCTCCGAGATCGCCCGGTCGACGTCGGCGAAGACACCGCCCTCGGACTCGAAGGTCACCGACAGCCGGGAGCTGGCGCCCGCCGCCTCACCGGCCGCGGCCTCCAGCTTGGCGTTGGCCCGCAGCAGCGCCTGCCGGTCGCTCTCCCGCAGCCCGGGCAGGGTGGACACCGCGCGGGCGGCCACCAGCAGCGCCGTCGCCTCGTCGGCGGCCAGCCGCAGCGGCTCCGCTGTTTCTTCTCCGAGGGCAGCGGGGTTGTGCCACCAGATGCGCTCGCCGTCCGTGTCGATGTCGAGCAGATCGCCGCCGCGGAAGCTGGTGCCGCACATGGGCAGCACATCCAGGTCGGAGACCAGCTCGTCCTCACTGATGCCGAAGGCGCGCGCGACGTCCTCCACCCGGGCCCCGGGGCGCTCCTTCAGATACGTCACCAGGGAGAGCATCCGCCGGGTCTGGTCGATGGCGTTCACGGGCCTGACCGGTTTGCCTGCCACTGTCCTGCTCGCTCCCCCTCAGCCCTTGGCCACGGCACGCAGCCGGTCCACCACGTCCGCGCGCAGCTCGGCCGGCTCGAGGACGACCACGTCCGGCCCGAACTCGACCAGCCAGGCGTCCAGCCCGTGCCCGTACGGAATCTCCAACTCGTCCCAGCCGTCGCCGAGTTCCCGCACCGCGGTGGCCTTCGCCCGAAGGGGGTATCCCGCGCCCGAGCGCAGCCGGATCAGGGCGGAGCGGTCGGCGGTCTCCCCCGCCCAGCTCGCCACCGTCTCGCGGACGGTGACGACATCGGGGATCTCCGCCGTGAACTGTCCGCTGCGGCTGCGCACCTTGCCGGTGATCCGCGAGAGCCGGAACACCCGCTCGGCGCCCCGGTCGCGGTCCCAGCCGGCCAGATACCAGTGGCCGCGCCAGCACTCCAGCGCCCACGGCTCCACATGCCGGGGCTCGGGGTGGGCGGCGGTGGCCTTGCGGTAGTCGAAGACGACCGGGCGGCGATCGCGGCAGGCGAGCATCAGCGGCTCGAACGCGACCTCGTGCACGGGGATACGGGGCTCCAGGGCGCCGTGGGCCTCATACGGGTCGACGTCCTCGGGCATGCCGGCGGCGCGCAGCTTCTGCAGGGCGCCGCTGGCCGCGCCCGCCAGCCGGGCCTGCTGCCACACCTTGGCGGCGAGACCGAGCGCGGCGGCCTCCTCGGCGTCGAGCGTGATGGGCGGCAGGCGGTTGCTGTCACGGCGGGCCAGATAGCCCACCTCGCCGTCGAGGTTCTCCACCGTCTCGATGACCAGGCCGAGTTCGCGCAGATCGTCCTTGTCCCGCTCGAACATCCGGCTGAAGGAGTCGTCACTGCCCGCTTCGAGATAGGCCTCGATGGACTCACGAAGCTCGCGCTTGCTGAGCGGCCGCCGCGTCCCGAGCAGACACAGCGCCAGGTTCATCAGCCGCTCGGCCTTGGCAATGGCCATCGACGCCCTTCGCCTCCCTATGGTGCTTTACGACGATGACCGTACCGCCCCCGGGTGGCGTGGCAAAAGCCGAGGGCCCATGCCCGGACAGGCATGGGCCCCAGGTGATCGGGTCCGGTCGCGGCGGCGATCAGACCGCGACGAGGTCGACCACGAAGATCAGCGTCTCGCCCGGCTTGATCGCCGGGGTCGGGCTCTGCTTGCCGTAGGCGAGGTGGGCGGGGATCGTCAGCTGACGACGGCCACCGACCTTCATGCCCTGCACGCCGAGGTCCCAGCCCTTGATGACGCGGCCGCCACCGAGCGGGAAGCGGAACGGCGTCCCGCGGTTCCAGCTCGCGTCGAACTCCTCACCGGTGCTGAAGGCGACGCCCACGTAGTGGACGGTGACGGTCTGGCCCGCCTGCGCCACCGCGCCGTCGCCCTCCCAGATGTCCTTGATCTCGAGGTCCGCCGGGGGCTCGCCGCCCGGGAAGTCGATCTCGGGCTTCTCGATGCTCACGTCTCTAGCTCCTGCTTGTCTGCGGAAAGGCAACACGCACAGTCTTACATCACCGAGCCGTTACATCTTGGCCAGGATGTCGACCGTGAAGACCAGCACGGAGTCCTTCTCGATGCCGCTGCCGGCCGGCGGCTTGTCCCCGTAGCCCAGCTTCGGCGGGATCACGATGAGGACCCGGCTGCCGACCTTCTTGCCGGTCAGGCCCTGCCCCCAGCCCTTGATCACCTGCTGCAGCCCGAACGACGCGAGCCTCTTCTGCTTGTACGTCGAGTCGAACTCCTTGCCTCCGTCCCACAACACGCCCTTGTACTGCACGAGCACACTGTCCTGGGCGCCGACCACGGGACCGTCGCCCTCGATGATGTACGTCGCCACCAGCTTGGTGGGCGCGGCCTTCTTCGGGATGTCGATGGAGGGCGCCGCACCGTCGGTGTTGGTGCCGACCTTGGGCAGCGCCGCGTCCTTCTGCGCCACGTCCGTGCCCTTGGCGGAGCTCTTGGCGTTGAACGTGGCCTGCACGTCCACCACGAACACCAGCGTGTCGGTGCCCTTGATGCCCGCCTGCGAGTTGCCCGAGGTGCCATAGCCCCAGGTGGGCGGGACGGCCATCTGGACGCGGCTGCCGGCCTTCTTGCCCGTCAGGCCGTACCGCCAGCCGTCGATGATGCTGCCCTCGGCGAGCTGGATGATCAGAGGCGTCTTGCGGTCGTAGGAGTTGTCGAAGACCTTCGCCGTGTTCCAGATCTGGCCGAGATAGTGGGCCTGCACATAGTCGTTCTCCGCGACCGTCTGCCCGCTGCCCGCGATGAGCGTCCTGACCGCGAGGTTCTTCGACGGCTGGCCGGTGCCCTTGGCGACGGTCGGCTTCTCACCGAACTTCGTGCCCGCCGTGATCGCCGGCAGCGGCCCGTCGACGATCTTCGGCGGCGGCGCGGCGGACGTGGCCGCTGCGGAGGGCGACGGGCTCGCTTCGGCCTTGCTCGAGGCGGACTTGCCGTCACCGCATCCGGCGAGTGTGACCAGTCCTGCGGGTACGGCGATGAGAAGGGAGCGTCGGCGCACGGTAAAGGCCTCGTATCGGTCGATCTTGTGGATGGCGTGCGCGCAACTCTACGGCGTGAGAAGGGCGCCGTACGGGAAACGTACGGCGCCCGTGTTGCGTTCCGGCCTTTCACCGGAACGCGTTGTTCACATAGCTCACATTCCTGCGATCAGCTTCTCCACCCGGTCGTCCACGGAACGGAACGGGTCCTTGCACAACACCGTGCGCTGCGCCTGGTCGTTGAGCTTCAGATGGACCCAGTCGACCGTGAAGTCCCGGCGCTGCTCCTGGGCCCTGCGGATGAAGTCACCGCGCAGCCGGGCCCGAGTGGTCTGCGGCGGAACCGACTTGCCCTCGAAGATCTTCAAGTCGTTGCAGATCCGCGCCGCTTGACCCTTCCGCTCGAGCAGGTAGTACAGGCCACGACGACGGTGAATGTCGTGGTAGGCGAGGTCTATCTGCGCGACCCGCGGATGCGACATGGTCATGTTGTGCTTGGCCCGGTACCGCTCGATGAGCTTGTACTTCATCACCCAGTCGATCTCGGTGCCGATCCGGTCGAGGTCCTCGGCCTCGATCGCGTCCAGCGTGCGGCCCCACAGCTCCAGGACCTGCTCGACCGTGCCGGTGCGGATACCGCGGCGCTCGCAGAAGTCCACGGCCTTCTCGTAGTACTCGCGCTGCACCTCGAGGGCGGACGCCTCGCGACCGCTCGCCAGACGCACCTTGCGCCGGCCCGTGATGTCATGGCTGACCTCACGGATCGCCCGGATCGGGTTCTCCAGGGTCAGGTCCCGCATCACCGTGCCCGCCTCGATCATGCGCAGCACCAGGTCGGTCGCGCCGACCTTGAGCAGCATGGTCGTCTCGGACATGTTCGAGTCGCCCACGATGACATGCAGGCGGCGGTAGCGCTCGGCGTCCGCGTGCGGCTCGTCGCGCGTGTTGATGATCGGCCTCGAACGGGTCGTCGCCGAGGAGACGCCCTCCCAGATGTGCTCGGCCCGCTGACTGACGCAGTACACCGCGCCCCGCGGAGTCTGCAGCACCTTGCCGGCACCGCACAGAAGCTGCCTCGTGACGAGGAACGGGATGAGAATGTCCGCGAGCCGGGAGAACTCCCCATGACGTGCGACGAGATAGTTCTCGTGGCAGCCGTAGGAGTTGCCCGCCGAGTCGGTGTTGTTCTTGAAGAGGTAGACGTCGCCCGCGATTCCCTCCTCGTGCAGGCGTCGTTCGGCGTCCACCAGGAGTCCTTCGAGAATGCGCTCGCCCGCTTTGTCGTGGGTGACCAGCTCGGTCACGTTGTCACATTCCGGTGTCGCGTATTCCGGATGTGAGCCCACGTCGAGATAGAGGCGGGCGCCGTTTCGCAGAAAGACATTGCTGCTGCGGCCCCATGACACGACACGGCGGAAGAGGTACCGCGCCACCTCGTCGGGAGACAGGCGGCGCTGTCCCCTGAACGTACACGTGACGCCGTACTCGTTCTCCAGCCCGAAAATGCGGCGGTCCATGACTGAACATTACGCCCGATCCCCTGAGCTGAAACGGGGTTCGACGGCACGGTTTGGATCATTTTCCGATGAAGCCGCAACCACCGCACGCCCCGCGGGAGCTGCAAGGACCCGCCCGGTGGCCAGCAGAACCAGCAGTGCCACGGCCCCCGCGACACCCGGCACGGCGAACCCCCACACCGCCCCGCCCCACTCGACGACCGGGCCCGCCAGGCCCGTTCCCACCGAGGAACCCACGGTGAACGTCGTCACAATCCACGAGAAGGCCTCGGTGACCGTGCCGCGCGGCGCATGCCGGTCGACGAGGACGAACGCACACGCGAGACACGGCGCGAGGAAGAGCCCCGCAACCGCCGCGAGCACCGTCATCGCCACCGGACCCGGCATCAGAGTGAGCGGCAGATAACACACCGCCAGAAGCGCCACCAGCACCCGCAGTCGCCGCTCCGGCGCACCGCTCCACTGCCGCGCCCCGTACGCCGTACCACCCACGAGAGCCCCGAGACCGATCGCCGCCATCAGCCAGCCGTACACCGCGTCCCCGCCGTGACCGTCCGCATACGCCACGGCCGCGACCGCAATGGACCCCAGTGCCATCCCCACCGCCAGAAACGCACCCAGCAGCACAAGGAGCCCCGGCGAGCGCAGCGCACCCAGCCAGTGCGCCTCACGCGGCGCCGAACGCCACTCCCGCGACGGCGGGGACACCACCACCGACAAGGCACCCAGCACTCCGACCACATTGACGAGCACCAGCGCCACCTGCGCCGACCACAGCGACACGCACAGCGTCACCAGCAACGGGCCGACGGTGAACATGACTTCCTGGGCGACGGCATCGAGCGCATACGCCGTCTGCACCTGACCCTCGCCGCGCAGCACCGACGACCACAACGCCCGCAGACCACCCTCCAGGGGAGGCGTGAACAGCCCGGCGAGCGCCACGCACACATAAGCGAGCGCCGGCGGATCGATGCCGACGAAGGCGAACCCGGACATGGCCAGCGCGGAACCGAGCGCCGCGGGCAGCTGGACACGCGGCTGTCCGTACAGATCCACCAGCCGCCCCAGGAGCGGCTGCCCCGCGGCATTGGCGACCCCGTACACCGCCGCGAGCCCGCCGGCCAGACTGTAGGTTCCGCCCTCCGCCCGCACGAACAGCACGACCGCGATCGCGGCGACGGCACACGGCAGCCGGCCCACCAGCGTGCCGGCGAGCAGACGCGCGGCGTGCCGAGTCCTGAGGATCTCCACGTATCCCGCAGCCATGTCCGCTTCCCCTCACCCGTGCCGACGCCGGAAGTTTTACGTATAACGTCCGCTCTCATACGTACCATGTGCGCTGTTCACGAGTCCAGACGACCGGGAGTGAGCCGGAGGGCCGAAGCGCCCCCAGGCGAACGACCAGCAGACAAGGAGCAGGCCCACGGTGGCACCCGGCAGCACCCGCCCCACCAGCCGCGACGTCGCCCAGGCAGCCGGCGTCTCCCAGGCCGCCGTCTCCCTGGTGCTCGGCGACAAATGGCGCGGCCGCGTCTCACAGGCCACCGCCGAACGCGTCCGCGAAGCCGCCCGCGACCTCGGCTACCGGCCCAACCTCGCCGCCCGAAACCTCCGCCTCGGCCGCACCCGCACCGTCCTCCTCGTGGTACCGGCCCTCACCACGGAGTTCTTCGCCGGCGTGTACACCGGCGCCGCCCGCGTCGCCGCCGACCACGGCTTCGGCGTCGTCCTCTACCCCTCCCCCGAAGGCATCGGCCCCGCCCGCGACCCCTTCGCCTCCGCCCAGGCCGCCCTCGACGGCGTCATCGCCTCCTCCATGGCCGCCGACGCCCTCACCGCCATCCGCGGCGACCAGCTCCCCCTGGTCATGCTCGACAGCGACCCCAAGGGAAGCCTGGGCGCGGCCACCGTGAACCTCGACATCACGGACGGCGTCAGACAGGTCGCCGAACACCTGCTGGGCCTGGGCCACCGCCACTTCCTGCACCTCGCGGCGGACGTGGCGTCCTGGACCTTCGAGGTACGCGCGCACGAACTGGCCGCCCGGGTCGGCGCAGTCCCGGACACCTCCGTACGGACCACCCGCGCACCCATCTCCATCGAAGGTGCCCTGACCGCCGCCGAAGCAGCCCTGTCCGCCCCCGGACCCCGGCCCACCGCCCTCGTCTGCGACGACGACAAACTCGCCGCCGGCGCCTACAAAGCCGCCCGCCGACTCGGTCTGCGCATCCCCGACGACATCTCCGTCACCGGCCTCGACGACCTCGCCCTCGCCACCGCCCTCGACCCCGAACTGACGACCGTACGCCTGGACGCCGAGCTCTTCGGCGAGCGCGGCATGGAAGCCCTGCTGGCCGTCCTGGAGGGACGTGTGCCCGACGCGGGCGACATCCCTGTCCACCTGGTCGTACGAGGCTCGACAGCACCGCCCGGCGCCCCCTGAACGCCCTGTGCCCCGGCCGCATCGACGACCGGGGCACACAAGGAGCGGGACACGGGGTGAGGCGGGCTACTCCTCGTCCGGGCCCTCCTCCGCACTGCTCTCGGCCTCGGTGGCCGCTCCGTCGGCCTCCAGGAGCCGGGAGAGCTGACGGCCCACGATCCGCTTGAACTTCCGCGCCTGCGGCCGCGTACGGTCCAGCACCGCGACCTCCAGACGCTCAGCGGGAATCTCCCGCTGCGTGCCGTTCGTATCGCGGGACAGCGCCTGCACGGCCAGCTTCAACCCCTCGGCGAGCGACATGCCCTCACGGTGCTGCTGATCGAGATAAGTGCTGATCTGCTCGGAATTACCACCGACCGCGACCGAACCGTGCTCGTCCACGATCGACCCGTCATGCGGCAACCGATAGATCTGATCACCCTCGGGCGTCTCCCCGACCTCCGCAACGACCAACTCCACCTCGTACGGCTTCTCGGCCGCACTGGAGAAGATCGTGCCCAACGTCTGGGCATACACGTTCGCAAGACCGCGGGCAGTCACATCATCACGGTCATAGGTGTAACCACGAAGATCGGCATACCGCACACCACCGATCCGCAGATTCTCGTACTCGTTGTACTTGCCGGCGGCCGCAAAACCGATCCGGTCATAGATCTCGCTGAACTTGTGCAGCGCACGGGACGGGTTCTCGCCCACGAACACAATGCCGTCGGCATACTGCAACACGACCAGGCTGCGACCACGGGCGATGCCCTTACGGGCGTACTCCGCCCGGTCGGCCATGGCCTGCTGGGGTGAGACATAGAACGGCGTCGACACCGGTTATCCGTCCCTTTCTGTCGAAGTCACGCGATCACCTTCACAACAGCCGGTCACCCGGCTACAGCAGCGCGGCCCGCGGACCGTCGGGCTGCTCCAGCCGCCGCTCCAGGATCGAGCGGGCGATCTCGGAGGACTCCTCCTCGGTCAGCCGGCGGAAACCGTCCTCGGTGATCACGGTCACGATCGGATAGATCCGGCGGGCGACATCGGGACCACCGGTCGCCGAGTCGTCATCAGCCGCGTCATAGAGGGCCTGCACCACCAGAGTCGTGGCCTGGTCCTCCGACAGGTCGTCACGGAAAAGCTTCTTCATGGCCCCGCGCGCGAAGATCGAACCGGAGCCCGTGGCCGCATACCCGTGCTCCTCGGAGCGGCCGCCCGTCACGTCATAGGAGAAGATGCGCCCCTTCTCACGGTCCACGTCATAACCGGCGAAGAGGGGAACCACGGCCAGCCCCTGCATGGCCATGCCGAGGTTGGAACGGATCATGGTCGACAGCCGGTTCGCCTTGCCCTCCAACGAGAGCTGCGCCCCCTCGACCTTCTCGAAGTGCTCCAGCTCCAGCTGGAACAGCTTGACCATCTCGACGGCCAGGCCGGCGGTACCGGCGATGCCCACAGCCGAGTACTCATCGGCCGGGAACACCTTCTCGATGTCCCGCTGCGCGATGACGTTGCCCATGGTGGCGCGACGGTCACCGGCGAGCACCACACCCCCCGGGAAGGTCACGGCCACGATCGTCGTGCCGTGCGGCGCCTCGATGACGCCCTGGGTGGGCGGCAGCTGCCGGTTGCCCGGCAGCATCTCCGGCTGGTGCTCGGACAGGAAGTCCATGAAGGACGACGACCCAGGCGTCAGGAAGGCAGCTGGTAGACGCCCGGTGCTACGAGTGTTGGCTTCCACGCGATTCCTTCCACGTAAGCAGCAGCCCGCCTTATGGCATCGGGCCGATCCTTGAACTGCCCCAGTGCGGCATTGCAGCTGAAGCACAGTACGCCTCGGACCCTACCCGTCTTGTGGCAGTGATCCACATGCTCGGGCACAGCCGCCAAACATATGCAGCAGACGCCCCCTTGAGAGGCGATCAACTCGTCACGTTCGGCTTCGGTGATGCCGTACTGGCGCTTCAGATGGTCCTGCCGACTCTGGGCGGCTCGGCACGCCTTGCAGCGCGTCGAGAGACCGTCAGACGCAGTTGCGTTGCGATGCCACTCGCTGTGGGGTTTGATCTCGCCGCATGTCCGGCAGAGCTTGTGCCCATCGGGCACGTCCACCTTCTCCCGAACCGTCTTACCCCTGGCTTCCTGGCGCCGCCGGTAGTACTCGGCCGCGCATTCATGGCAATTGGCCTGCAAACCGTCAGGCCGCGATCTGTTCGCCGCGAATGCGCCGACCGGGAGCAACTCCTGGCATGCCGAGCACTTCTTCGACCCCCCGTCGTTCATGGATGTGTCTTACTGTCCACCCTTTTGAACGAACGAACGTACGAAATCCTCCGCATTTTCCTCCAAGACGTCGTCAATCTCGTCCAGGACGGAGTCCACGTCATCGCTCAGCTTCTCCTGGCGCTCCTTGAGGTCCTCAGATGCCTGCGCATCCTGCGCCTGCTCCTCGACCTCCTCCGTGGAGCGCGTCGCCTTCTGCTGGCCGCCGCCGGTGTCCTTGGTCGCCATAACCCCTCACCCCGCTCGGTTCGACGTTCTTGATCAGACCCTACAAGCAGGGTCTGACATCGGCCCCGCAGTTGCTACAACGTACGGGGGCCACCTCGATGATTCCCGGACGATGGACTTTCCACCCTGTCCGGACGGTTCCACCCCGGCAACGGTTCAGCCGCCGGACAGGACCCTGACCAGGTCTTCCGCCGTGCGGCAGCGGTCCAGGAGCTCCTTGACGTGATTTCGCGTTCCGCGAAGCGGTTCCAGGGTTGGGACGCGCTGGAGCGAGTCCCGGCCCGGGAGGTCGAAGATCACGGAGTCCCAGGAGGCCGCGGCGACGTCGTCCGCGTACTGCTCCAGGCAGCGTCCGCGGAAGTACGCGCGGGTGTCCTCCGGCGGCTTCGTACGGGCCCTCTCGACCTCGTTCTCGTCCAGGAGGCGCTTCATGCGGCCGCGGGCCGCGAGACGGTTGTAGAGGCCCTTTTCGGGGCGGACGTCGGCGTACTGGAGGTCGAGGAGGTGGAGCTTCGCGGCGTCCCAGTCGAGGCCGTCGCGGCGCCGGTAGCCCTCCATGAGTTCCCGCTTGGCGACCCAGTCCAGTTCGCCGGCGAGGCTCATGGGGTCGTTCTCCAGACGGTTGAGGGTGTCCTCCCAGCGGGCCAGGACGTCCTTGGTCTGGTCGTCGGCGTCCGCGCCGAAGCGCTCCTCGACGTATTTGCGGGAGAGCTCGTAGTACTCCATCTGGAGTTGGACGGCGGTGAGCGTGCGGCCGCTGCGGAGGGTGACCAGGCGCTGGAGGGTGGGGTCGTGGGAGACCTGGTGGAGGGTGCGGACGGGCTGGTCCACGGCCAGGTCGACGGCGATGAAGCCGTCTTCGATCATCGACAGCACGAGGGCTGTGGTGCCCAGCTTCAGGTAGGTCGAGATCTCGGAGAGGTTCGCGTCGCCGATGATCACGTGCAGGCGGCGGTATTTCTCGGCGTCGGCGTGGGGCTCGTCGCGGGTGTTGATGATGGGGCGCTTGAGGGTGGTTTCGAGGCCGACCTCGACCTCGAAGTAGTCGGCGCGCTGGCTGAGCTGGAAGCCGTGTTCGTGGCCGTCCTGGCCGATGCCGACGCGGCCGGCGCCGGTGACGACCTGGCGGGAGACGAAGAAGGGCGTGAGGTGGCGCACGATGTCCGAGAAGGGGGTTTCCCGTTTCATCAGGTAGTTCTCGTGCGTGCCGTAGGAGGCGCCCTTGTTGTCGGTGTTGTTCTTGTAGAGGTGGATCGGCTGGGCGCCGGGGAGTGCGGCGGCCCGTTCCGCGGCTTCGGCCATGATGCGTTCGCCGGCCTTGTCCCAGAGGACGGCGTCGCGGGGGTTGGTGACCTCGGGGGCGCTGTATTCGGGGTGTGCGTGGTCGACGTAGAGGCGTGCGCCGTTGGTGAGGATCACGTTGGCGAGGCCGATGTCCTCGTCGGTGAGCTGGCTGGCGTCGGCGGCCTCGCGGGCGAGGTCGAAGCCTCGCGCGTCGCGCAGCGGGTTCTCCTCCTCGAAGTCCCAGCGGGCCCGGCGGGCCCGGTGCATCGCCGCCGCGTAGGCGTTGACGATCTGGGACGAGGTGAGCATGGCATTGGCGTTGGGGTGGCCGGGGACGGAGATGCCGTACTCCGTCTCGATACCCATTACTCGCCGTACGGTCATGCGGCCCTCCTTGCCCGGCGGCGCCCTCGGTCGGGGACGCTGCTCAAGTACCGCTGGCGCTCCGGTGCGTGTGCGGTGCCCGTCCCCGCACTGCGCGACTCGGCGGTACCGAAGAGCCTAGAACGGCTTTGCGCTGGTGGGGAGATCATTTGCGTCATTGCCTTGCGCGCCTCTTGTTGCGGTCTTGGCCTGAAAAACAGTCGACTGCGGGTACCCGGTGAGGGCACCCGCAGCCGCCCTGTTTTTTACAGGTACTGACCGGTGTTCGCCACCGTGTCGATGGAGCGTCCGGTGTCGGCGCCCTGCTTTCCGGTGATGAGGGTGCGGATGTAGACGATCCGTTCGCCCTTCTTTCCGGAGATTCGGGCCCAGTCGTCCGGGTTGGTGGTGTTGGGGAGGTCTTCGTTCTCCTTGAACTCGTCCACGCATGCCTGGAGGAGGTGGGAGACGCGGAGGCCCTTCTGGTTGTGGTCGAGGAAGTCCTTGATCGCCATCTTCTTGGCGCGGCCGACGATGTTCTCGATCATGGCGCCGGAGTTGAAGTCCTTGAAGTAGAGGACTTCCTTGTCGCCGTTGGCGTAGGTGACCTCCAGGAAGCGGTTTTCCTCGGATTCCGCGTACATGTGCTCGACGGCCGTCTGGATCATGCTTTCGACGGTGGTCGTCTTGCTGCCGCCGTGTTCGCCGAGGTCGTCGGCGTGCAGGGGGAGGCGTTCGGTGAGGTACTTGCCGAAGATGTCCTTGGCGGCTTCGGCGTCGGGTCGCTCGATCTTGATTTTCACATCGAGGCGGCCGGGTCGCAGGATGGCGGGGTCGATCATGTCCTCGCGGTTGGAGGCGCCGATCACGACCACGTTCTGCAGGCCTTCCACGCCGTCGATCTCGGCGAGCAGCTGGGGGACGATGGTGTTCTCCACGTCCGAGCTGACACCGGAGCCACGGGTGCGGAAGAGGGACTCCATCTCGTCGAAGAAGACGATGACGGGGGTGCCCTCGCTGGCCTTCTCCCGCGCACGCTGGAAGACGAGGCGGATCTGCCGCTCGGTCTCACCGACGTACTTGTTCAGGAGCTCGGGGCCCTTGATGTTGAGGAAGAAGCTCTTGCCGGCGGCCTGGCCGGTCACCTCGGCGACCTTCTTGGCCAGCGAGTTGGCGACGGCCTTGGCGATGAGCGTCTTTCCGCATCCGGGGGGCCCGTACAGCAGGACGCCCTTGGGCGGCCGCAGTTCGTGCTCCTTGAACAGGTCCGGGTAGAGGTATGGCAGCTCGACCGCGTCGCGGATGGCCTCGATCTGGCCGCCGAGACCGCCGATCTGCTCGTAACCGATGTCGGGAACCTCTTCGAGGACGAGTTCCTCGACCTCGCTCTTCGGAACGATCTCGTAGACATAGCCGGAGCGGGGTTCGAGCAGCAGGGCGTCACCGGGGCGGATGTTCACGTCCAGCAGTGGCTCGGCGAGCCGTACCACCCGCTCCTCATCGGTGTGCCCGAGCACCAGGGCGCGTTCGCCGTCCTCGAGGATCTCCTTGAGGGTGACGATGTCCCCGACGCGCTCGAACTCCATGGCCTCGACCACGTTGAGCGCTTCGTTGAGCATTACTTCCTGGCCGCGCCTCAGCTCTTCGAGGTCGACGCTGGGGCTGACGTTCACGCGGAGTTTGCGGCCTCCGGTGAAGATGTCGGCTGTGCCGTCCTCGTTCGCCGTGAGGAAGACTCCGAAGCCGGCCGGTGGCTGTGCGAGCCGGTCGACCTCTTCCTTGAGGGCCACGATCTGGTCGCGGGCCTCACGGAGCGTGTTGGCGAGTCGCTCGTTCTGGGCGGACACGCCGGCCAGGTTGGTCTGCAGCTCGACGATCCGCTCTTCGAGAATCCTCGTGTGTCGCGGAGAGTCGGCGAGCTTGCGTCGCAGGACGGCGATCTCCTGCTCAAGGTAGGCAATCTGCCCGGCCGGGTCGTCGGACCCTCGTCCCGGGCGGATGCCGCGGTTCATGTCGTCGTCGTGGGCTGCCACGGTCCTCACCTCCTCCAAGGGGAGCTGGACGCTTCCAGACCCTACCTGGGTGGGTGTCGATTGAAACCCCTAGATCACAAAGACGGTAGGGGCGTGTCCGATCTTGCCCCTTGCGCCGTTCCTCACGCCAGGGGAATACCCATTCATCAACCTTCGAAAGCAGGCAGTAACCGGCGATGAAGTGTTCAACACCCATCGGTGTCGAGCCTAGTTGTTGACGCCGCGCACCTGCGAACAGGAGCGCGGCGGCTTGGTGCAGGGCGCTCGTCGGGGCCTGGGGCTGCGTCGCGCGCCGCCGGCGTGGTGCGGTCGGCGCCGCAGACTCGTACGGCGATTTTCGGCCACTGCACTGGATCGGGCGCCGATGGGAGGCGCTCCGGAGGGGCGCCCACCAGGCGAAGGAGTGTTCGAGATGTGCGGTGCGGCGTGTTTTCGCCGTTGCCTGCGTACATGTCGTTTGAAAGGCGGAATACCCACCGGACAGGGTGGGGAAGCCGCCGGAGGTAGGGTCGAAGCGGTCCACATCCGTCGGAGCCGACCCGGTTTTCGGCGGCTCGACAGCCGAACGGCAGGAGAGATGAGCGTGCAGCAGGAGGTCGCGACCGGCGGCGAGGAGCTGGAGGTCTGGATCGACCAGGACCTGTGTACCGGCGACGGCATCTGCGCCCAGTACGCGCCGGAGGTGTTCGAGTTGGACATCGACGGCCTGGCCTATGTGAAGGGCGCGGACGACGAACTGCTCCAGGCCCGGGGCGCCACAACGCGTGTGCCGCTGCCGCTTCTCACGGATGTGGTGGACTCCGCCAAGGAGTGTCCGGGCGACTGCATCCATGTGCGTCGGGTTTCGGACAAGGTCGAGGTGTACGGCCCCGACGCAGAGTGACCTGTCGGACACAGGCCGTCACGGCTGTCTCTTTTCTCACACGCGTCGGCGGCCCGGCTCAGACGCTGTGGGCCCCGGCGGATGCGGAGCGCGTGAACACGCCGTTCTTCCACTGCCATTTGGCACTCTGCGTCACGTCCGGACAGCAGCGGGGCACGTCGCCGGACGAGTAGCCGAGCAGGGTCGCCGCGACGGCTCCGTCGCGTACGGCGAAGTCGCTGACGGTGTCGCCGGTCTTGGGATCGAGCAGGGTCGCCACCACGCGCGGCTTGCCGTCCGTGCCGCGGGTGAGGACGTACACGCCGTCGGGCGGGGTGCCCATGGGGGCGTCGCAGTGCACGACGGCCACGGTTTCGGGGTTTCCGTCGCCGTCGAGGTCCCCGGTGGCCTTCTTCTGCACGACTGCTTTGACCGGGCCGCAGGCGAGCGGGAAGTCCACTCCTGCGGTGCCGGGTGCGGTCGCCGTGCGGGCGGTTCCGGTCCGGGGGCCGGCCGGCTGGGCTGCCGTCGCGGAGTTGGGCTGCAGGAGCGAGGAGAGGGCCATGACGCCCGAGACGGCCGCGGCGGTGGCGACCCAGTGGATGGGGCGGGTGTGCGTGTGTGCCAGTTCCGGGACGGCGGATTGCTGCACTAGGAGTGTCTCCTGTGAGGGCTGTGCCGGTGGGGGTGGCCTGCATCGTGCCACACGTCACAGTGCGGGGGAACGGCGGGGTGTTCGGTTCCTCGAATGAGGGATGCCGGGTTTGTTCTGTTTATGGCGTGGTGTCAACAGAAGGGCGCTGCGGCCGAGTTGCGGATGATGTCCGGGAACTCGGCGGCAGCGCCCTTTCGTTGGGTGCGGTGTGCGGCCGCGTCAGCGGCCGCCTCCGTCGGCGTTGGGGCCGGCGTAGTCCTCGCCGTAGGCGCCCTTGGCGGGGCGGCGGCGGCGCATGGGCGGCTCGACGCCGTCGGCGAGGCGGCGGGCGGTGAGCAGGAAGCCGGTGTGGCCGATCATCCGGTGGTCGGGGCGGACGGCCAGGCCCTCGATGTGCCAGTTGCGGATCATCGTCTCCCAGGCGGTCGGCTCGTTGAAGGAGCCGATCTCGCGGATGGACTCGACGGTCCGGGCGAGCTGGGTGGTGGTGGCCACGTAGCAGCACAGGATGCCGCCGGGGACGAGCGCCTTGGAGACGGCCTCCAGGCACTCCCAGGGGGCGAGCATGTCGAGGATGACGCGGTCGACGTCGGTGTCGGACAGGTTGTCCTGGAGGTCGCCGACGGTGAGCTGCCAGGCGGGGTGCGGGCCGCCGAAGTAGCGCTCGACGTTCTGCTGGGCGATCTCGGCGAAGTCCTCGCGGCGCTCGTAGCTGTGCAGCATGCCCTGGTCGCCGATGGCGCGCAGCAGGAAGCTGCTGAGCGAGCCGGAGCCGACTCCTGCCTCCACGACGCGGGCGCCGGGGAAGATGTCGGCGAAGGCGAGGATCTGCCCGGCGTCCTTGGGGTAGACGACGGCAGCTCCGCGGGGCATGGACAGGACGTAGTCGGGGAGCAGGGGGCGCAGCGCGAGGTAGGCGACGTTCCCGGTGGTGCGGACAACGCTGCCCTCGGGAGCGCCGATCAGTTCGTCGTGCGGGAAGGAACCCTTGTGGGTGTGGAAGTTCTTCCCGGCCTCGAGCGTGAACGTGTAGTGGCGGCCCTTGGGGTCGGTCAGCTGAACCTGGTCCCCGACCTTGAAGGGCCCGCGCCTGCGGGCGGCACCGGTCGGTTCGGACATGTGAACAGCCTACCGGGGTTTGGCGGGGCCGCCGACCACTAGGAGGGTCTGGCCATGGCTTTGACGAAGGCGCGCTCGACGTCGGCGGCGGACAGGACGCCGTAGATCTCTCCGGTCTCCTCGACCACCAGGTATTCGGTGGCGGGGGTGGCGCGCAGGACGTCGAGGAGGTCTTCGCCGGCGAGTTCGGCGGAGACGCGCATGCCCTCGGTGAGGTCCTGGGCGAGGCCGCTGACGGCGACCCAGGGGCGGCGGTGTTCGGGTACGCCGACGATGGCGGCCTCGCGGACGAGGGAGAGGGGGTTGCCTTCGGGGTCGACGACGACGAGGGCGCGGGCGCCGGCGGCGTTGGCGCGGCGCAGTGCCTCGGACAGGGGCGTGTCGCTCTCGACGGGGACGGCGCGGCGGGTGAGGTTGCGGGCGCGCAGTTCCGGCAGGTGTTCTCTGAGGCGGGCCATGCGCAGGCTGTTGCCGGCGCCGGTCCAGATGATGGCGGCGAGGATGGCGGCGAGCAGGGCGTCGGTGACGGTGTCCATGCCGACGCTGTCCTCGGCGGTGGTGCCGAGGGCGCCGGACTGGGTGAGCAGCGGGAGGCCGATGAGGACGGACACGGCGAGGGCGCGGCCGACCCAGGCGGCGGCGATGGTGCCGCTCATGGGCTTGCCGGTGATCTTCCAGACGACGGCGCGGAGCATGCGGCCGCCGTCCAGGGGCAGGCCGGGCAGGAGGTTGAAGGCGGCCACGATGAGGTTGGAGATCATCAGCCCGGCGAGCAGGACGCCGGGGACCGTGCCGGGCTGGACGGGCTGCAGGGCGACGTAGAAGAGGCCCGCGAGGACGAGGGAGAGGAGCGGGCCGACGAAGGCCAGGACGAATTCGCGGCCGGGGGTCTCGGCCTCTTTCTCGATCTCGGAGACGCCGCCGAAGAACTGGAGCTGGATGCGGCGGACGGGGAGTTTGAAGCGTAGGGCGGCGACCGTGTGGGCCAGTTCGTGGACGAGGACGGAGGCGTAGAAGGCGACGGCGAAGAAGAGGGAGACGAGGTAGCGGGCGGCGCCGAGTTCGGGCAGGACGCGGTCGAGCTGGCCGCCGAAGACCCAGGTGATCAGGGCGGCGACGAGGAACCAGCTGGGCGCGACGTACACGGGCACGCCGAAGGGGCGGCCCATGAGGAGGCCGCCGCCGGGTTCCCGGGGGCGCTTGGGCGGGCGGTTCTTGGCGGTGCCGGAGTGGGCGAAGGTGCGCTCGTCCCCCGGGCTGTTCGCCGGAGGCCCCTTCGCGGGGCTCGTTTCCGGGGTGGGCGCGTCGCCTGCGGCGGGCCGGTTCTCGCGCTCGTCGCTGCCGGCGGTGCCGTCGTCCGGCGCGGGGTGGTCCTCGTCGGCCGCGGGGGGCTGTTGGTCGGCCGGGGTGGGCGAGGGGGCGGCCGGGGCCGCTGACCCTGCGTGGTGCTCGGCCGGCTCGTCGGTGCCGGACCGCGGCTGCCCGCTCCCGCCGCTCTCGTCCACGATGTCCCCTCGTTCGAAGCGTCTTCCGCGCCTGCCGGGCGGAAGGGTCTCGGGTCGATGGTATGCGGCCGTCGGGAGGTGTTCCGCCCCGGCACCCCCTCTCTTTCCCCAGGCGTCGCAGCTGTCACGGCCCGCGGGCGGGTCACTGTCAGTGGCGGGCCGTATGGTCTGGGGCATGGAGACGAGTACGGAGGGCGCGGCGGAGGCCCCCAGCAGCGAGGTGACGCCGGCGGACGCGCCGGTGGCGGTGGAGCCGGCGGAAGTGGCGCCGTCGGTCGACTCGGCGGGCACGGGCCCGCGCGTCGCCATAGCGCCCGCCAGTCTGTCGCCGTCGCGGGCCAGTGACTTCATGCAGTGCCCCCTGCTCTACCGGTTCCGTGTCATCGACCGGCTGCCCGAGAAGCCGAGTGAGGCGGCGACCCGGGGCACGCTGGTGCATGCGGTGCTGGAGCGGCTCTTCGACGCCCCGGCCGCGGAGCGGACCGCGCCGCGTGCCAAGTCCCTGATCCCCGGGCAGTGGGACCGGCTGCGGGAGAGCCGGCCGGAAGTGGTGGAGCTGTTCGAGGACGATCCGCAGGGCGAGCGGCTGGCGCGCTGGCTGGGCGAGGCGGAGCAGCTCGTCGAGCGCTGGTTCACGCTGGAGGATCCGACCCGGCTGGAGCCCGCCGAGCGGGAGCTGTTCGTGCAGGCGGAGCTGGATTCGGGGCTGATGCTGCGCGGGATCATCGACCGGGTGGATGTGGCGCCCACGGGTGAGGTGCGGATCGTCGACTACAAGACGGGCAAGGCACCCCGGCCGGAGTACGCCGAAGGGGCGCTGTTCCAGATGAAGTTCTACGCCCTGGTGGTGTGGCGTCTGAAGAACGTGGTGCCGAGGCGGCTGCAGCTCGTGTATCTCGGCAGCGGGGACGTCTTGACCTACGACCCGGTCCTCGCCGACCTGGAGCGTGTCGAGCGCAAGCTGCTCGCGCTGTGGGAGGCGATCCGGCAGGCGACGGAGTCGGGCGACTGGCGCCCGCGCCCCACCAAGCTGTGCGGCTGGTGCGACCACCAGGCGCACTGCCCGGAATTCGGCGGTACTCCCCCGCCGTATCCGCTGCCGGTCAAAGCCGGCGAGTAGGCCCCGCCGGGGGCGATACCTCCGTCAGCGGCGGGTCTGTCCACCGGCTCCGAGGGCGGCCGAGTCCGTGGACGTCGCGCAGGGCAGAATGGGCCCGGACTAGCGAAGACATCTCACGGAGCTAGGCGTCAAGCTGCCTCCGCAAGAAGGGAGGGGAACGCGGTTTGCT
>NZ_BAAASG010000017.1:0-342184 GCF_039532765.1 Streptomyces longisporus | reverse complement strand
CTCCCGCAGCGGATGGCGGGCCAGCACCGCGTCCACCTCCGGCGTCAACGCCGCCGCCAGACGTGAGGTGGCCGGGCGGCTCTCGTCCCGCAGGGCGGCGACGGCGGCGAGCAGCACGTCACGTCGGCCGTCGGGGGTGCCGTCGGCGGCGCGCTCGTACAGCCGCGCGCCCTCCTCCAGGACCAGGTCCGTGTCCATGCCCGCCGGGATCTTGATCTGGGCGTGGTGGCGCCAGGTGGTGATCGGGTCGCCCCAGGCCTCCACCGTGTAGGTCCAGTGGCCCACGTCGCCGACGGTGACCGTGGCGCCCCAGCGGTCGGTGCCCGGGGCCAGTTCCCGCATCGGCGTCCAGGGGCCGGGACGGCCTTGCGGATCCGTCAGGACGACGTTTGCGGCGACCGCGTCATGGCCCTCCCGGAACACGGTGGCCGAGATCTCGAACGACTCGCCGGTCACGGCCTTGGCCGGCCTTCGCCCCTGCTGGACGACCGGGCGGACGTCGAGGACGGGTATGCGCCCGATGCCCGCGGCGGCGCCCGCGGGGGGTGGCTGCGGGGCCGGTGGTCCGGCGTCGGGGCGCACGGGGCGTGCTTCGGTGCTGGTCGTCGGGGGTGCTGACGAGTGGTGCGTGGCGGGCATGACCGCTCCTGTCCGCGTCAACGTGGGTGGGCGGATGGCTGTGGGGAGGTGGTCCTGCGGGTGGTTCCCGTGAACTGCCTGTGTGGTGTACCGGAGGAGCCTTCCCACCCTATTCGGGTACGCAATCCGGCACTTTGTTAACTACTCACGCGTATGTCTACACACAAGACCGGTCCCATTCGTGAACGAACGGGACCGGTCCGGGGACTGTGCCACTAAGAAGCCGGCACCTGCAGAAGTTCGTCCGGTGAGCCGAGGCCCCGGCCGGAGACCTTCCCGGACACCGCCAGCTTCACGAGTGCCTTGGCGACCTGGTCCGGTGTGGCCTTCGGATGGTCGGCCAGATACAGCGCGGCCGTGCCGGTGACGTGCGGGGTCGCCATCGACGTACCGGAGAAGGTCGCCTTCCCGGTGTCGCTCGCATAGGAGTCCGAGGTGATCGACACTCCGGGTGCGAACAGGTCCACGGCCGAGCCGAAGTTGGAGAAGCCCGCCCGCGCGTCCGTCCTGTCGGTCGCGCCGACCGTGAGGGCCTCCTTCACGTCCGCCGGGGAGTAGAGGGCGGCCGGCAGGCCGTCGTTCCCGGCGGCAACCGCGTACGTGACGCCCGACGCGATGGAGTTGCGTACGGCGGCGTCCAGCTGGGCGTTGTAGGAGCCGCCCAGGCTGAGGTTGGCGACCGCCGGTTTCCTCGCGTGCCTGGTCACCCAGTCGATGCCCGCGATGACCTGCGAGGTCGTACCGGAGCCGTCGTTGTCGAGGACACGGACGGCGACCACCTTGGCCTGCTTGGCGACGCCGTACCTGGTGCCGGCGATGGTGCCGGCGACATGGGTGCCGTGTCCGTTGCCGTCGGAGGCGGTCTTGTCGTTTCCGACGAAGTCCCACCCGTAGCTCGCCCGGCCGCCGAAGTCCTTGTGCGTGATGCGGATACCGGTGTCGATCACATACGCGGTGACACCGGCGCCCGCGGAGTCGGGCCAGGTGTAGCTCTTGTCCAGCGGCAGACTCGGCTGGTCGATCCGGTCCAGACCCCAGGACGGCGGGTTCTTCTGGGTGTGGTCGAGGGACACGCGCGTGTCCTGGACGACCGAGGCGACCTGCGAGTCGGCCGCGAGCAGCTTGGCCTGTCTCTCGTTGGCCTTGATGGCGTAGCCGTTGAGGACCGAGCCGTAGGTGTGGCTTATTTTTGCCCCGTACTTCTCGGCGATGCCCTTTCCGATCGCCGACGGAGCTTCCGTTCCCCCCTTGAGTGTCACCAGATAACTTCCGCTGACGGAGCCGGGCTCACCGGCGCCGAGTATCTGACCCTCCGGTGCGGCGTGCGCGGGCAGGGTGACGGCCGAGAGCGCGGCGGCGCAGGCCGCCGCGGTCAGACCCCCTGTCCAGCGCAGACGCCGTGTTCGCGTCCGTGCCATGGTCCGAGTTCCCCTCCATTGACTCCACTTGGCAGCCTCTCGTGCGGTGTAGAAGGCCCACAAGAGGGCCTACGGGGCGGAATCGGCCATGTCCGCCATGGCGGACGCGTGAAGGTTGCGGCGTTTTCCGGACGGCGTAGGAGTGTGGCCTGCTCTTGGACGTGGCGTGGTTGCGGAGCCCTCCGCACGGATACCGTCGAGGTTGACGACGAGGCGCACAGCGTTGTGCGTCCGCACAGCGACACGCGTCGAGGTGGAAAGTGAAGGCGATCCGTCGATTCACCGTCCGACCCGTTCTCCCCGAACCCCTGCGGCCGCTCAGCGATCTGGCCCGCAATCTGCGCTGGTCCTGGCATGCGGAGACCCGCGATCTGTTCCAGTCCGTCGACCCCGAGCGCTGGGCCGCCTCGGACGGCGATCCCGTACGGCTCCTGGGCAGCGTGTCGCCGGCGCGGCTCGCGGAGCTGGCGGGGGACCACCGCTTCCTGCGCCGACTGGCCGAGGTCTCGGGCGACCTGGACGACTACATGACCGGCGACCGCTGGTACCAGACCCACCCGGGTGAACTGCCCGCCGCCATCGCCTACTTCTCGCCGGAGTTCGGCATCACGGCCGCCCTGCCCCAGTACTCGGGCGGCCTCGGCATCCTGGCGGGCGACCATCTGAAGGCGGCCAGCGACCTCGGTGTGCCCCTGGTCGGGGTGGGCCTGCTCTACCGGCACGGCTACTTCCGCCAGTCGCTGTCCCGGGACGGCTGGCAGCAGGAGCACTACCCGGTCCTGGACCCCAACGAGCTGCCCGTGGCGCTCGTCGAGGAACCCGACGGCACCCCCGCCCAGGTCTCCCTCGCCCTGCCCGGCGGCCGCCGGCTGCACGCCCGTATCTGGCTCGCCCAGGTCGGCCGCGTCCCCCTGCTGATGCTCGACTCGGACGTCGAGGACAACAACTTCGGCGAGCGCGGGGTGACCGACCGGCTCTACGGCGGCGGCAGCGAGCACCGGCTGCTGCAGGAGATGCTGCTCGGCATAGGGGGAGTGCGGGCCGTACGGACCTACTGCCGGCTGACCGGCCACCCCGAACCCGAGGTCTTCCACACCAACGAGGGCCATGCCGGCTTCCTCGGCCTGGAGCGGATCGCGGAACTCTGCGAGGGCGGCCTTGACTTTGACTCCGCGCTGGAAGCGGTCCGCGCCGGCACCGTCTTCACCACCCACACCCCGGTCCCGGCCGGCATCGACCGGTTCGACCGGGAGCTGGTCGCCCACCACTTCGGCCCCGAAGCCGAACTCCCCGGCATCGACGTCGAACGCATCCTGCGCCTGGGCATGGAGACCTATCCCGGCGGCGAGCCGAACCTCTTCAACATGGCCGTGATGGGGCTGCGCCTGGGCCAGCGCGCCAACGGCGTCTCCCTGCTGCACGGTCATGTCAGCCGCGAGATGTTCTCCGGACTGTGGCCGGGATTCGACCCCGACGAGGTGCCGATCACCTCCGTGACCAACGGGGTGCACGCGCCCACCTGGGTCGCACCCGAGGTGTTCCGCCTCGGCGCCCGGCAGATCGGCGCGCAGCGCACCGAGGACGCGCTGACGGTCGGCGGCTCGGACCGCTGGGACGCGGTGGGGGACATCCCCGACCAGGACATCTGGGAGCTCAGGCGGAACCTGCGCGAGCAGCTGGTGGACGAGGTACGGGTGCGGCTGCGCGCCTCCTGGCGGCAACGCGGCGCGGGGACCGCGGAGCTGGGGTGGATCGACGGCGTCCTCGACCCGGACGTCCTCACCATCGGCTTCGCGCGCCGCGTCCCGTCGTACAAACGCCTGACCCTGATGCTGCGCGACCGCGACCGCCTCATGGACCTGCTGCTGCACCCGGAGCGCCCGATCCAGATCGTGGTCGCGGGCAAGGCCCACCCGGCGGACGACGGCGGAAAGCGCCTGGTCCAGGAACTGGTCCGGTTCGCCGACGACCCACGGGTGCGCCACCGCATCGTCTTCCTCCCCGACTACGGCATGGCGATGGCGCAGAAGCTCTACCCCGGCTGCGACATCTGGCTCAACAACCCGCTCCGCCCCCTGGAGGCCTGCGGCACCTCCGGCATGAAGGCGGCCCTGAACGGCTGCCTGAACCTCTCCGTCCTGGACGGCTGGTGGGACGAGTGGTTCCAGCCCGACTTCGGCTGGGCGATCCCGACGGCCGACGGCGCGGGCACCGACCCCGACCACCGCGACGCCATAGAGGCCGACGCACTCTACGACCTGCTGGAACAGCGGGTCGCCCCGCGTTTCTACGAGCGGGGGCAGCACGGTCTGCCCGACCGGTGGATCGAGATGGTCCGCCAGACGCTGACCCTGCTCGGCCCGAAGGTGCTGGCCGGCCGCATGGTCCGCGAGTACGTCGAGCGCCTCTACGCCCCGGCCGCCCACGCACACCGCGCCATGGACCCCGGCTCCGCCCGCGAACTCGCCGCCTGGAAGGCGAAGGTGCGGGCCGCCTGGCACGGCGTCACCGTCGACCACGTGGAGACGTCCGCCGCCATGGCCACCGCGGAACTCGGCAGCACGCTCGCTCTACGGGTCCGTGTGGGCCTGGGCGAGCTGGGCCCGGACGACGTGGAGGTCCAGGTCGTCTCCGGCCGCGTGGACCCCGAGGACCGCATCGCGGACGCGACGACCGTCCCCCTGAAACCGGCGGGCGGCCCCGACGCCGAAGGCAGGTGGTTCTACGAGGGCCCCCTCTCCCTCGACCGCACCGGTCCCTACGGCTACACGGTCCGCATCCTGCCGTCCCACCGACTGCTGGCGTCCGGGGTGGAACTGGGGCTGGTGGCGGTGCCTTCGGAGGAGACGGGGGAGGGTGCAGGGGTGCTGATGAGGTGACGGTCAGGTATTTCAGCCCGTCCGGCGTTTGAGGACGAGGCCGTTCAGGCCGAAAGCGGGGGGGCTGGGGGCGGCAGCCCCCAGTCACCGGCGCCTGCACCCCCCGCTCACCCCTCGGAGAGGGGCACGCACAACTGCCGCAAAACCTTCCCGCACCGCCGTGCGTACGCGTGCTGCAGGCCCCGCGTGGCCGCCCCGCCCGCCCGGGCGAACCACTTCGCGGGCCTGCTGAACGCGTACACCGTCAGCCACACCGTGCCATCACCGGTGCGCTCCACGAGGAAGAGTTCCTCGCCGCACTCCGGGTGGTCGGCCAGCGTGCCGTACGCCCAGCCCGCACGGCGGGGCTCCTCGACGGTGTAGACGATGCGGCACGGGGCCTTGATCACCCCGGCGAGGGTGACGGTGACGTCGACGTCCGGTGCGGCGCGCTCGGCGCTCGCGTCGATGCCCACGCCCAGCTCCCGGTGCATCTCCCAGGTGAGGACCGCCTCGGCCGCTCGGCGGAAGCAGGGTTCGCCCTCGCCGATGCGCGTGCGCACATGCATCGGGCGGAAGCCCGGCGGGCAGAAACCGACGCGGCTGGTGCCGCCGACGTCGTCGTAGGTGAAGTCCTCCAGGCGCATGGGACACAAGAGTAGGGCGGCACCCGGGAATGCCTCCGTCCCGGGTACCGCCCGCCGACCCCCCTCGGGTCAGTTCACGTTGACCGCGGACCAGGCCGCGGCGACCGTCTTGTACTCGGTGCTGCTGGAGCCGTACAGGCTCGCCGCCGCCGCCAGCGTGCCCGCGCGGGCCGCCTTGTAGTTGGTGGTCGAGGTGAACTGCTCGGTCAGCGCCTTGTACCAGATCTGCAGCGCCTTGTCCCGGCCGATACCGGTGACCGTGGAGCCGTTGGACGTCGGCGAGTTGTAGCTGACGCCGTTGATCGTCTTCGAACCGCTGCCCTCGGCCAGCAGGTAGAAGAAGTGGTTGGCGACACCGGACGAGTAGTGCACGTCCAGGTTGCCGACGGAGGAGGACCAGGAGTCCGCCGAGCCGCCGTCCTTGCTGGGCTTGTCGAAGTAGCGCAGCGGGGTGCCGTCGCCGTTGATGTTGATCTTCTCGCCGATGAGGTAGTCACCCTTGTCGGACGCGTTGTTGGCGTAGAACTCCACGCCGACGCCGCCGAGGATGTCGGAGGTCGCCTCGTTGAGGCCGCCGGACTCACCGCTGTAGTCGAGGCCGGCGGTGTTGGCGGTGACGCCGTGGGTCATCTCGTGGCCCGCCACGTCCAGCGAGGTCAGCGGGTCGGTGTTGTTGTCACCGTCGCCGTACGTCATGCAGAAGCAGCTGTCGTCCCAGAAGGCGTTGACGTACGAGCTGCCGTAGTGGACGCGGGAGTACGCGGCCACGCCGTCGTCCTTGATGCCGCTGCGGCCGAAGGTGTTCTTGTAGTAGTCCCAGGTCTCCTGCGCGCCGTAGGCGGCGTCGGCGGCGGCCGTCTGGTCGCTGGAGGAGCTGGAGGCGGTGCCGGTGCCGAAGGTGCTGGACGAGCTGGAGACCAGCGTGCCCTTGCCGGAGGTGCCCCGCTTGAGGTTGTACGTCTTGTGGCCGCCGCGGGTGGCGTCGGTCAGGTTGTACGTCGAGCCCGACTGGGTGACGCTGAGGCTGACCGTGCCCGAGTACAGCGTCTTGCCGGTACCGGTGGCGTTCTCGATGGCCTGGTACTGGAAGAGCTTCTTGCCCGTGGCCGCGTCGGTGATGACGTGCAGCGCGTTCGGCGTGCCGTCGTCCTGGAGGCCGCCGACGACGGTCTCGATGGCGAGGACGGGCTTGCCGGAGCCGGCCCAGACGACCGTGCGGGCCTTGTCCGCCGAGGTCTTGGCGGAGCCCGCGGCCTGGGCCGCGGTCAGCGCCTGCTTCTCGGCCTTGGCGGTGGTGATCTGCGGCTTGAGCGAGGCCACCTTGATGGCCGCCTGCGTCGCCTTGACGACGCTCTCGGTCTTGCCGGCCTTCGTCGCGACGACCAGGTCGCCGCCGAGGACGGGCAGGCCCGCGTAGGTGCGCTCGTAGCGGGTGTGGACCGTGCCGTCGGCGTCCTTGACGACGTCCTTGACGACCAGCTTCTCCTTGGTGCCGAGGCCTATCTTCTGCGCCGTGGCGGCGACGTCGGCCTGGGCCTGCTGGATGAGGGAGACGCGGGTCGCGGCCGACAACGCGGCGGGGGAGCCGGCCGTGCGGGCCGTGGCCGTGGAGTCCGCCTTGGTCTGGGCGGTGGCCGAACCGGTGGTCAGACCGGTGGTGAGCAGGGCTCCGGCGGCAACGGCGGTTGCGATGGCCAGAGTCGAGCGCTTGTGACGCGCGTAGAGGGGGGTCACACAAGCTCCTTGTGGTGGGGGAGTCCGGTACGGCGTGGGGCGCCCGTCCGGAGTTGCAGTGAAGTTGTGCGGCGGTTGTGAGGAAGAGTGACATCAAGGCGCGTACATGTCAGGACCCCGAAGTGATGTTGGCTGAAAAGCGACTCCCGGGTGAACATTTCGGGGATGTAAACGGGCGCCGCCCAGGGGAGTCGCACCCCGGAACGGCGCCCTGTCACCGATGCCGCCGCAGGCGGTCTACGGGAACGTCACCTTCCAGCTGTTGAGCGTGCCGACGTCCTGCGCGGCCTGGTCCTGGACCCTCAACTTCCAGGTGCCATTGGCCGTTTCGGACGAGGCGTTGACCGTGTACGTCGCCTGGACGTTGTCGGCCGAGTCCGAGGAACTGAAGTTCTTCAGACGGTACGCGGTGCCCGACGGGCCGAGCAGATCGATCACCAGGTCGCCCCGCCAGGTGTGCGTGATGTCGACGCTCACCTGGAGGTTGCTTGGCGCGTTTCCGCTCCTGCCGGAGACGGTGATCGACGAGGTGACGGCCGGCCCGTTGTCCGGGATCGCCACCGGGGTGGTGTTCTCGTACGAGGTCCCGGACCCGCCGCCCCCGCCGGAGCGGGAGCCGACCGCGACGGCCGCCCACGCGTCCTGCACGGCCTTGTACTCGGCGGAGGTGGTGCCGTACAGCTCACCGGCGGCCGCGAGCGTGCCGGTGCGTGCGCCCGCGTAGTTGGTGGTGGACGTCCACTTGGTGGTCAGCGCCCGGTACCAGATCTGCAGGGCCTTGTCGCGGCCGATGCCGGTGACCGGAAGGCCGTCCGAGGTGGGCGAGTTGTAGCTGACGCCGTTGATCACCTTGGCGCCGCTGCCCTCGCTCAGCAGGTAGAAGAAGTGGTTGGCGACGCCCGAGGAGTAGTGCACGTCGAGGTTGCCGACGCCCGAGTACCAGGAGTCGGCGGAGCCGCCGTCCTTGCTGGGCTTGTCCATGTAGCGCAGCGGGGTGCCGTCGCCGTTGATGTTGATCTTCTCGCCGATGAGGTAGTCACCGGGGTCGGACGCGTTGTTGGCGTAGAACTCGACGCCGACGCCGCCGAGGATGTCGGAGGTCGCCTCGTTGAGACCGCCCGACTCGCCGCTGTAGTTGAGGCCGGCGGTGTTGGCGGTGACGCCGTGGGTCATCTCGTGGCCCGCCACGTCCAGCGAGGTCAGCGGGTCCGCGTTGCCGGAGCCGTCGCCGTACGTCATGCAGAAGCAGCCGTCGTCCCAGAACGCGTTCACGTACGAGTTGCCGTAGTGGACGCGCGAGTAGGCGCCGACGCCGTTGTTCTTGATGCCGCTGCGGCCGAAGGTGTTCTTGTAGTAGTCCCAGGTCTCCGCGGCGCCGTAGTGCGCGTCCGCGCCCGCGGTCGCGGCGTTCGACGTGGTGCCGTTGCCCCATGTGTTGCTGCTCTGCGAGAACAGCGTGCCGGTGCCGGACGTGCCGTGGTTCAGGTTGTACGTCTTGTGGCCGCCGCGGTCGCCGTCGGTCAGGTTGTAGTTCGAGCCCGACTGGGTCGTCGTCAGCGAGACCGTGCCGCTGTACTGCGTGTTGCCGGTGCCGGTCGCGTTCTCGATGCCCTGGTACTCGAAGAGCTTCTTGCCGGTGGTGGCGTCCGTGATGACGTGCAACTGGTTCGGCGTGCCGTCGTCCTGGAAGCCGCCGATGACCGTCTCGTACGCGAGGACCGGCTTGCCGCTCGCCGCCCAGATCACCTTGCGGGCGCTGTCGGCGGCCGGCTTGGTCCCGCCGAGGGCCTTGGCGCGCTTCACGGCCTGCTGCTCGGCGGCCGCCTTGGTGATGCCCGGGGTGACGTCGGCGACCTTGATGGCGGCGTTCGTCGCCTTGATGACGTCCTTGGTGGCGCCCGACTTGGCGGTGTCGACGACCAGGTCGCCGCCGAGGACCGGCAGGCCGTCGTAGGTGCGCTCGTAGCGGGTGTGCAGGGTGCCGTCGGCGTCCTTGACGACGTCACGGACGACGAGCTTCTCCTTCGCGCCGAGGCCGATGTCCTTGGCGGTCTGCGCACGGGCGCTGTCGGCGTCGCGTATCAGCTCGGCGCGCTGGGAGGGGGAGAGTTTGACGGCCATGTGCGCCTTGTTCGCGGACGAGGCCTGGGCGGGGGCGGCGGACGCGGCGCCCGACTGGACGGCCGCGGCGAGCAGTGCGGTGACGCCGGCGACGGCGACGATGTGGGAGGTGCGTCTGCGAGAGGAACTGCTTCTCAACACTGACTCCTTCTGCGTGGCCGCGGGTCGCGCGGCCAGGGAGATCCGGACGGTGGGTCGACCGTCCGGGCAGAACTGGGGGTGGAGCTTGTGGGGTTGCTGTGTTGAAGCTGTGGGAAGGGTGGCAGGAGATTCCCGCCCTGTCAGGAGCGCGTCACAAAGTTGGCCGGAAATGGTTCGTTGTCCGGTTGTTCATGTTCGGTATCCGAACCAGATGGGTGATCGTGAGGGGAAAGCGCGTCTACGACGGCTCGCCGTGCCAGGTGTGCCAGAGCGCCGCGTACGCCCCGTCCGCCGCCACGAGCTCTTCGTGCGTGCCGAGTTCGGTGAGCCGGCCGTCCTCCATCACGGCCACCCGGTCCGCGTCGTGGGCGGTGTGCAGCCGGTGGGCGATGGCGATGACCGTGCGGCCCTCGAGGACGGCGGCCAGGGCGCGCTCGGTGTGGCGGGCGGTGGTCGGGTCGAGGAGTGCGGTGGCCTCGTCGAGGATCAGGGTGTGCGGGTCGGCCAGGACCACGCGGGCGAGGGCGAGCTGCTGGGCCTGGGAGCCGTCGGTGCGGGTGCCGCCGTCTCCGAGCGGGGTGTCCAGGCCGTTTGGCAGTTCGCGCACCCAGTCGTCGGCTCCCACCGCCGTCAGGGCCGCCCACAACTCCTCGTCCGTGGCGGCCGGTTCGGCGATCAGCAGGTTGTCGCGGACCGAGCCGAGGAACACATGGTGCTCCTGAGTGACCAGGACGACCTGGCGGCGCAGCTGCTCGGGCCCGAGGTCGACGACGGGCACCCCACCGACGGTCACCGTGCCCTCGGTGGGCGCGTCGACCCCTGCCAGCAGCCTGCTCAGCGTGGTCTTTCCGGCGCCCGAGGGGCCCACCACCGCGAGCCGCTCGCCGGGCCGTACGGTCAGGTCGACGCCGTGCAGCACCTCGCCGCCGCGCTCGTAGGCGTACCGCACCCCGGCCACGTCGAAGCGGTCGTCCGCCGGAGCGGGCGCCTCGGCCTGCTGCGCGCGGGGCGCACGCGCCAGGCCCTCCACGCGGGCGAAGGAGGCGCTGCTGTTCTGCAGTTGCTCGACCCGCATCAGGATCTCGTCGAGGGGCCCGCTCAGCCGCTGCAGATACAGGGCCGCCGTCACGACCGCACCGAGACTGAGCGTGCCGCGTCCGTGCAGCACCCCGCCGACCAGCAGGACCGCGGACACCGGAACCAGGTAGGAGACCTCCACCGCCGGGAAGAACACGGTGCGCAGGAACAGCGTGTACAGCCGGGTGCGCCGGGACGTCTCCAGCGCGTCCCGGCTCGCGGCGATCCGCCGCTGCTCCAGCCGCAGCGCCTCGACCGTGCGGGCACCGGACGCGGTCGCCGCGAGGATCTCGGCGACCTCGGAGGTGGCGGCCCCCTCGGCGAGATAGCCGTCGCGGGCCCGGCGCAGATACCAGCGCAGCGCGCACCAGATGCCGACCAGACCGAGCAGGCCGCACCCGCCGAGCAGCGGGTTCAGCCAGAACACCGCGACGAGCAGGAACAGTGCCTGCACGCTGTTGATGAGCAGTTCGGGCCCGACGTCACGCAGCGTCGTGCCGACCGTGGCCACGTCGGCCGTCCCGCGCGCCGTCAGATCGCCGGTGCCGGCCCGCTCCACGACCGCCGCGGGCAGCGCGAGCGCCCGGTCGACGAACTCCTCGCGCACGCGGGCCAGGGTCCGCTCCCCGAAGCGGTGTCCCACATAGCGGGCCCAGCGGGCGAGTACCAGCTGCGCCAGCGAGCACAGCAGGATCCACAGCGCCAGCCGGTCGACGGCGCCCACGCCGTGTCCGGCCCGCACCTCGTCGATGATCCGGCCGACCAGCCAGGGTCCGGCGAGTCCGGCGCCGGCCGCCAGTGCGTTGAGTGCGAGCACGGTGCTGAAGGCGCGGGCGTCGGCCCGTACGAGGCGGACCATGGCCCGGCGTACGTCCTGCCGTTCGGCCACGGGGAGGTGGCCTGATCGTGTCGTCATCGGACCGTCTCCTCGGCGTCCCGGGCGACGAGGGCGCGGTAACCCGGCTCGGCTTCGAGTAGGTCGCGGTGGTTTCCGGTGGCCGCCACCTTGCCGTCGACGAGGTAGTGCACGGTGTCCGCGCGGTCCAGCACGAGGGGGGATGTGGTCGTGACCACTGTCGTACGGCCTTCCCGTGCCGCCCGCAGTCGCTGTGCCACCCGGGCTTCGGTGTGGGCGTCCAGGGCGGATGTCGGTTCGACGGCGAGCAGGATCTCGGGGTCGGCCGCGAGTGCCCTTGCCAGGCGGACGCGTTGTCTTTGGCCGCCGGAGAGATTGCGGGCCTGGGGGTCTATTGCCGAGGCCAGGTTGTCGGGCAAGCCCTGGACTATGTCGTCTGCGACGGCTGCGT
Source organism: Streptomyces longisporus (assembly GCF_039532765.1). Lineage (NCBI taxonomy): Bacteria > Bacillati > Actinomycetota > Actinomycetes > Kitasatosporales > Streptomycetaceae > Streptomyces > Streptomyces longisporus. The sequence goes on along the minus strand of NZ_BAAASG010000017.1, from coordinate 330,242 downwards.
GGATTGATTTGAGCAGGTGCGCCTCAGAGGGTGCCTCGGCTTGTTGTCGGGCGTCTGCTACTTCGTCGTGGCTGGTCGCGCCGTTCCCCGCGCCCCTGAAGGCCGCAGCGCCCAGTACATCGCGCAGGGAGCCTGCGAACAGGTCTGCCTCGTGGTCGGCCACCAGGATGCGACGCCTGACCTGCTTCAGCTCGATCTCGTCCAGAGGGATGCCGTCCCAGGTTGCCCTCGACGGTGCGTACCGGCCCAGGCGGTCGACCACTGTTGCGGCATCCGCGGGGCGGGCGCTTGCCAAGGCGGTCAGGTGGCCCGGGTGGATTCGTACGCCCGACTCCGGGTCGTGCAGTACCGCCGGCCCCGCAGGGGCGTCCCGGGTGCCGGTGTCGGCCAGTGGCTCCAACTGCAGGAAGCGTACGACCCGTCGCGCCGACACCAGGCCGCGGCTGATCTGGTAGCCGCACTCCACCCAGAACGCCACCGGACCGACCAGGACGGCCACGTAGCCGTACACCGATACCAACTGGCCGATGGTGATGGACCCTTGGGCGGCCAGGCGGGCCGCCAGCCAGGTGACCACTGCGAGGAACAGGGTCGGCAGTCCGATGCCGAGCGCCTGGACCCAGCTGGTGACCGCTCCGACCCGGTAGCCCTGGCGGCGCAGTCGCTGGGAGTCGTGGTGGAAGGCGTCTGCGAACAGGCCCTTGCCGCCGAGGCCGTTGAGGACGCGCAGGCCGCCCGCGAGGTCGGCGATCCGGGCCGTGAGGACGCCCTGCCGGTTGCGGTACTCGGTCTCCGCGCCCTGCAGACGGGTCAGCAACGGTCCGACCAGGACGACGATCAGGGGGATGCCGAGCAGGACGACCGCGGCGATCAGAGGCGAGACCGACAGGAGAACGGCCGCGACCACCAGGTAGGCGACCACCGCCCCCACCCCGGGGCCGACCACCGTCAGTGACTGGCTGATCGTCTGTACGTCGCCGACCCCGATGGTGACGACCTCCCCGGCCCCCACCTGCCGCGGCAGCGCGGCGCCCAGCCGGACCGCCTGGCCGACGATCACCTTGACCGTGCGGAAGTTGGCGTCCATCCGCACCCGTGTCATCGTGCGGTGCCGCATGATGCTCAGCCAGGCGTTGAACGACCCCACCGCGAAGAGCGCCGCGGTCCAGCCCGCCAGTGCCGGGTAGTCACCGGGCTCCAGCCCGTCGTCGATCGCCCTGGAGAGGAGATACGGCGTCGCGGCCAGCAGCACCATCCACACGCTGCCCAGCACCGCCCCGGCGAGCGACCGGCCGGGCTGGCGGCGCACCAGCCACAGCAGATAGCGGGCGCCCCCGCGGCTGTCGGGCTCGCCCGGATCCTCGTACGCGTCGATCATGCTCCCCCGATCCCTGCCTGTCCCTACGCCAGACTGTCCCGCCACGCCCGGTGCAGGTCCGCGAACCGCCCGGTGCCTTCGATGAGTTCGGTCGGGCTGCCGTCCTCCACGATCCGCCCGTGCTCCATGACCAGCACCCGGTCCGCGATCTCGACGGTCGACAGCCGGTGCGCGATGACCACGGCCGTACGGCCGCGCAGGACCGTCAGCATCGCCCGCTGCACCGCCCGTTCGCCCGGGATGTCGAGCGAGCTGGTCGCCTCGTCGAGGATCAGCACGGCCGGGTCGGCGAGCAGCGCCCGGGCGAAGGCCACGAGCTGGCGCTGGCCCGCGGAGATACGGCCGCCCCGCTTCCGTACGTCCGTGTCGTAGCCGTCGGGCAGGGCGCTGATGAACTCGTGCGCTCCGATCGCCTTCGCCGCCTGCTCGATCTGCTCGCGGGTCGCGTCCGGGCGGCCGATGGCGATGTTCTCGGCGACCGTGCCGGAGAACAGGAACGCCTCCTGCGTCACCATCACCACCCCGCGCCGCAGCTCGGGCACGGCGAGATCGCGCAGGTCGACGCCGTCCAGCAGGACCCGCCCGGCGGAGGGGTCGTAGAAGCGGGCCAGCAGCTTGGCGAGGGTCGACTTGCCGGCGCCCGTCGAACCGACGACCGCGACCGTCTGCCCGGCGGGGATCGTCAGGTCGAAGACCGGCAGGACCTCGCCGCCGGTGCGGTAGCCGAAGCTGACGCCGTCGAAGACGACCTCCCGGCCCGGGTGCTCGCTCTCCCGTACCGGAAGTTCCACGGGAGTCGACGGCTCCGGCACGGACGGTGTCTGCGCCAGCAGCCCGGCGATCTTCTCCAGGGAGGCCGCCGCCGACTGGTACGAGTTCAGGAACATGCCGAGGCGGTCGATCGGGTCGTAGAGGCGGCGCAGATAGAGCACCGCGGCCGCCAGCACGCCCAGCTCCAGCGAGCCGCCCGCCACCCGGTAGGCGCCCCACAGCACGATCACCGCGACGGCCGTGTTGGCGACCAGCCGGGAGCCGACGACATAGCGGGCCATCTCCAGCATGGCGTCGCCGTTGACCCGCTCGTGCCGCCGGTTCAGCGTCAGGAAGTCGGCGTCGTTGGCGGCCTCGCGGCGGAACGCGCGCACCGGCCGGATGCCGTTCATGGTCTCGACGAACTTGACGATGACGGCCGCGATGGCCGTGGACCGCACCCGGTACACCCGTACCGCGCGCCGCTGGTAGAGCCGTACCAGCAGGTACAGCGGCACGAAGGACGCCACGGCGACGGCGCCGAGCCCCAGGTCCAGCCAGAGCAGCATCGCCGAGATGTAGACGAAGGACAGGATGACCGTGATGAGTTCCTGCAGGCCTTCGTTGAGCAGTTCCCGCAGCGACTCCACGTCCGCCGTCGACCGGGAGATCAGGCGACCGCTCGTGTAGCGCTCGTGGAAGTCGATGCTCAGCGCCTGCGCATGGCGGAAGATACGGCCGCGCAGATCGAGCAGGACGTCCTGGCTGACCCGGGCGGAGGTGATGATGAACGCGTACTGCAGTGCGCCGGAGACCAGCGCGCACAGCAGATAGCCCGCGGCCACCGCGATCAGCGGGCCGTGGTCGTGGTCCCGGAACGCCGGTACGGCCTTGTCGATCGCGTACGCCACCAGCAGCGGGCCCGCCTGCACCGCCGCCTGCTGGAGCAGCAGCAGGAGCGTGGTGACGGCGACGCGGGCCTTCATGGGGGCGAGCAGGGAGCGCAGCAGGCCGGCGGTGGCGCCCGGCGGAGTGGGCAGGACGTCCCGGTCGAAGGGGTCGCCGGCGTCCTTGGGGCGGGGGAGGTCCGGCTCGTCGTCCGCCGTGGGGACGGAGGTGGTGGGGGCCGTCATCGCTCGTCCTCCGCTTCTGAGGTCCCGGACATCAGATGGGCGTACTCGGCGTTCGTGCGCAGCAGTTCGTGATGCGTGCCGACGGCGGTGATGCGGCCGCCGGACAGCAGCGCGACCCGGTCGGCGAGCAGGACCGTGGAGGGGCGGTGCGCCACGATGAGCGCCGTGGTGTCCGCGAGGACGTCCCGCAGGGCGGCCTCGACCGCCGCCTCGGTGTGCACGTCGAGGGCGGACAGAGGGTCGTCCAGGACGAGGAACCTGGGTCTGCCCACGACGGCCCGCGCCAGTGCCAGCCGCTGCCGCTGCCCGCCGGAGAGGCTGAGGCCCTGCTCACCGACCTGGGTGTCCGTGCCCTGGGGCAGCGCATGCGCGAACTCGGCCTGCGCGACGGCGAGGGCGCGGTTCAGCTCGGCGTCGCCCGCACCGTCCCGGGCGCCCATGAGCACGTTGTCCCCGACGGTCGCGGAGAAGAGCGTGGGTTCCTCGAAGGCGACGGCGACGAGGGTGCGGAGTTCCTCGCGGGACATGGCGGTGATGTCCTCGCCGTCGAGGGTGATGTGGCCCGACGTGACCTCGTGGAGGCGGGGGACGAGGGCGGTCAGCGTCGTCTTGCCGCTGCCGGTCGCGCCCACCAGGGCCATGGATTCGCCTGGGCGGATGTGGAGGTCGATGCGGTCGAGGACGGGCGGGGAGTCGCAGGGGGCGTCCGGGTAACGGAACCGTACGTCGTGGAACCGCAAGCCTCGGGCAGCTGCCGGCAGGCGTGCCGAGTCGCGCACCCCGCCCTCCGCCCGCTCCGCCTCCGGCGCCTCGTCCATCACCTCGAAGTACCGCTCCGTGGCAGTAGCCGCCTCCTGGCTCATGGCCAGCAGGAACCCGATCGAGTCCACCGGCCACCGCAGCGCGAGCGCCGTCGACAGGAACGCCACCAAGGTCCCCGCGGACAGCGAACCGTCGGCCACCTGGACAGTCCCCAGCACCAGCGCCGCCCCGATCGCCACCTCCGGCAGCGTCACGATCACGCCCCAGATCGTGGCGAGCAGCCCCGCCTTCCGCAGCTCCGTCCTCCGCAGTGTCCGGGTCAGCTCGCGGAACGCCCGTGCCTGGCTGCGGTGACGCCCGAACCCCTTGATGATCCGGATGCCGAGCACGCTCTCCTCGACGACGGTCGTCAGATCGCCGACCTGGTCCTGCGCGAGCCGCGCCACATCCGCGTACCGCTTCTCGAAGATCACGCAGGTGACCATCACGGGGACGGCCGGCCCCAGGATCACCAGCCCGAGCGTCCAGTCCTGGAGCAGCATGATCACCACGCCGACAAGGATCGTCACCCCGTTGACCAGCAGGAACGTCATCGGGAAGGCGAGGAACATGCGCAGCAGCATCAGGTCCGTCGTGCCGCGCGAGAGCAACTGGCCCGAGGCCCAGCGGTCATGGAAGGCGACCGGCAGCCGCTGCAGATGCCGGTACAGGTCCGCCCGCATCCCCGCCTCGATGCCGGCGAGCGGCCGCGCCACCAGCCACCGCCGCAGCCCGAACAGCAGTGCCTCCCCGAGCCCGAGGAGCAGCAGGTACAGCGCGCCGAGCCACACGCCCGCCGGGTCCCGGTCGGCGACCGGCCCGTCCACCATCCACTTCAGGACGAGCGGGATCACGAGGCCCGTACAGGAGGCGAGCACGGCGACGAACGCGGCGGTGAACAGCCGCGCCCGCACGGGCCGTACGTACGGCCACAGCCGCAGCAGGGTGCGCACGGCCGATCGGTCGGTGGTTTCGCCGGGGTCCTTGGTGGTTGCACGTGTCGAGGGCATCGTCTGTGAGCCTACGGATCGGCACTGACAACGCCCACCGAGTTTTGGCCGGACCCGGCTCGGCCCCTGGTCCTACGACCTGCGCGTTCGAGGGGTCGTACAGGAGATCCGGAGGGGTCGTAGCGCGGCATCAACCGATCGGTTGATGCCGTTTCGAGCGGGACGGCCGATGTGGCGGCGGGGCGCTTCCCGCGAATCTGATGCCATGTCCGTCATCGAAGTCACCGAACTGCGCAAGTCCTACGGCGGCCGGACCGTCGTCGACGGCGTCTCCTTCGCCGTCGAGGAGGGCGAGATCTTCGGGATCCTCGGCCCGAACGGCGCCGGCAAGACCACCACCGTCGAGTGCGTCGAGGGACTGCGCGTCCCCGACGCCGGCCGGGTCCGCGTCACCGGCCTCGACCCCGTCGCCGACCACGAGCGCGTGGCCCGCGTCCTGGGCGCCCAGCTCCAGCAGAGCGAGCTGCAGCCCAAACTCACCGTCCGCGAGGCGCTGGAGCTGTACGCCTCCTTCTACCCGAGCCCGCTCGACTGGGCGCCGCTCGCCGAACGCCTCGGCCTGACCGCCAAGCTGACCACCCGGTTCGGCAAGCTCTCCGGCGGCCAGAAGCAGCGCCTGTTCATCGCGCTCGCCCTGATCGGCAACCCGCGGGTGGTCGTCCTGGACGAGCTGACGACCGGCCTGGACCCGCGGGCCCGCCGGGACACCTGGGCGCTGATCGAGGACGTCAGGGCCAGTGGCGTGACGGTTCTCCTCGTCACCCACTTCATGGAGGAGGCGCAGCGCCTGTGCGACCGCATCGCCGTGATCGACAAGGGGCGGGTGGCCGCACTGGACACCCCGGCCGGCCTCATCCGGCGCTCGGCGGGGGCCACCGTCATCAGCTTCACCCCGTCCGCCCCGCTGGACGACCGTGACCTCGCCGCCCTGCCCGCGCTCGCGTCCGTGGAGCACAAGGACGGCCGTATCACCCTCTCCGGCACGGACGAGACGGTCAACGCGGTCATCACCCTGCTCGCCCGCCACCACATCACCGCCCACCAACTGCGTGTCGTGGACGCCACGCTCGACGACGCGTTCCTCGACCTGACCAAGACCGACGACACCGACACCGAGGAGACAGCGGCATGAGCACCGCCGTACTGAAGACCGAGGTCCGCCTCTTCCGCCGCGAGCCCGGCGCCATCTTCTGGATCCTGCTCTTCCCGACCCTGCTGCTGGCGATCCTCGGCTCCATCCCGTCCTTCCGGGACCACCAGGCCGACCTCGGCGGTCTGCGCACCATCGACGTCTACGTCCCGGTCGCCGTGCTGCTCGGCATGATCGTCGGCGGTCTGCAGTCGATGCCGCAGACCCTCACCGGCTACCGGGAGCGCGGCATCCTGCGCCGGATGGCCACCACTCCGGTCCGGCCGAGCGCCCTGCTGTCCGCGCAGATGGTGGTGTACGGCGCCGCCGCCCTGGTGTCCGCGCTGCTCGCCCTCGCGGTCGGGCGTCTCGCCTTCGCCGTACGACTGCCGAAACAGCCCCTCGGATACGTCCTCGCGCTGCTGCTGGCCGTGCTGGCCGCCCTCGCTCTCGGATCGGTGGTGGCGGCCCTGTCCCGTACGACGAAGATCGCGGGTGCGATCGGTTCGGCCGTCTTCTTCCCTTCGATGTTCTGCGCGGGTGTGTGGCTGCCGACGCAGGCCATGCCGCATCTGATGGCCCGTATCGTCGGGTACACGCCCTTCGGAGCGGCCGCGCAGGCCCTCAACCGGGCGGCGGCCGGGCACTGGCCGGGCTGGGGGCACCTGGGTGTGCTGGCACTGTGGATCCTGCTGCTCACGGGTGCGGCGGGCCGCTGGTTCCGCTGGGAGTAGGTGGTCCGGCCGTGCACACTGAGGACATGACCGTGGCGGACAGCCAGATGGATTGGCGCTGGGACCAACTGCGCACCTGGGGGCCGTACGGGCTGCTCCTCATCGGTCTCGTCCCCGCGCTCGCGACCGCAGACCAGCAAGCCTCCCCGGCCAAGTGGTACACCGCCTGGGCCCTGTTCGGCGCAGCGGTCGCGCTCCAACTGTTGTGGCAGGGCATCCGGGTGCGCCGCCCGGGCCGCGGCCGTACGCCGTCCCGGACCGGGACGGCGTACTACGTCGTCCGCTGGGCCCTCGCCTTCGTCCTCACCTGGATCAACCCGTTCTTCGCGTTCTACGCGGCCGCCGGCTACATGGACGCGGACGAGACCATCCCGGGCAGGCGCCGGCAGCGGCTCGGGCTGCTCGCGAGCGCGGTCACCGTGGCCGGCGCGCAGGCCGGCGGAATGCCGTTCCGGAGCGGAGTGCAGTGGGCCGTCTTCGCCGCGCTGCTGGTCGCCAACTCCGGCCTGCAGATGGTGGTCTCCCATCTCACCGAGCAGGAGACGCAGCGGGCCCGCGAACGGACCGCGACCATCGCGGAACTCGAACGCACCAACGCAGCCCTGCAGCAGGCGCTCGACGAGAACGCCGCCCTCCACACCCAACTCCTCGTCCAGGCACGGGAAGCGGGGGTCGCGGACGAGCGGCGGCGGCTCGCCGCCGAGATCCACGACACCATCGCCCAGGGGCTGACCGGCATCATCGCCCAGCTCCAGGTCGTATCGAACACCTCCGGCCGGGAGCAGGCCCGTGAACATCTGGGCCGGGCCATGGACCTGGCCCGGCACAGCCTCGGCGAGGCCCGCCGTTCCGTGCACAACCTGGCGCCGGTGGAGCTGGCGGACGCCGGACTGCCCGAGGCGCTGAAGAAGACGGTCGCCGCATGGGGCGAACGGACGGGCGTACGCGCCGAGTTCACGCTCACCGGCACGGCGGAGCAGCTCCACGAGGAGGTCTCGGCCACCCTGCTGCGCATCGCGCAGGAGGCCCTGTCCAACGCGGCCCGCCACGCCGGCGCCGCACGTCTCGGCGTCACCCTCTCCTTCCTGGGCGACGAGGTGATCCTCGACATCCGCGACGACGGCAGCGGCTTCGACCCCCTTGCGCTCCCGGCCCGCACCGGCTCCGGCGGCTTCGGCCTGGACGGCATGCGGGCCCGCGCCGAACGGATCGCGGGCTCGCTGACCGTCGAGACGGAACCGGGCCACGGCACGGCACTGTCGGCTCGCGTACCGTTGGTCCGCCATGACAGCTGACATGACCGGCACCCCGCAGATCTCCCTGCTGATCGTCGACGACCATCCCGTCGTACGCGACGGTCTGCGCGGCATGTTCGACGCGGCCCCGGGATTCACCGTCCTCGGCGAGGCGTCGAACGGCGTCGAGGCGCTCGAACGGGCCGCGGCCCTCGACCCCGACGTGATCCTCATGGACCTGCGGATGCCGGGCGGCGGAGGGGTGGAGGCGATCACGGAGCTGACCCGGCGCGGCGCCCGGGCCAAGGTCCTCGTGCTGACGACGTACGACACCGACTCGGACACCCTGCCCGCGATCGAGGCGGGCGCGACCGGCTATCTGCTCAAGGACGCCCCGCGCGACGAGCTCTTCACCGCCGTCCGCGCGGCGGCGGAGGGCCGCACGGTGCTGTCCCCCGCCGTCGCCTCCCGCCTGGTCTCCGCGGTCCGCACCCCCAGGCCGCCCGGGAACGAGCCCCTCTCCGCCCGCGAGCGCGAGGTCCTCGCCCTGGTGGCCAAGGGCACGTCCAACCGCGAGATCGCCCGTGAACTGTTCATCAGCGAGGCCACCGTGAAGACCCATCTCACCCATCTGTACGGCAAGTTGGGCGTCAACGACCGCGCGGCGGCGGTGGCGACGGCGTACGAGCGGGGGATCCTCGGCTAAGCGCTCCGCTGGAAGTGACCTGGTACGCCGTCGTTCGCCTGCGGCGCCATCGTGGCTGGTCGCGCAGTTCCCGACTCCGGCGCCCTCAGCCGGCGACCCGCAGCAACAGCACCGCCCGTGCCGGTACCGTGATCGCCGTCCCCGCCCGGTGCACCACCCCCGGCGCCTCGCTCTGCGCCTCCCTCGACGTGTCGACGACCACCTCGTACTGTCCGGCCCACGGCGGCCCCGGCAGTACGAAGCTCACCGGGCGGTCCCCGGCATGCAGGACGGCGAGGAAGCTGTCGTCGAGGATCGGGTCGCCGCGCTCGTCACGGCCCGGTATGTCCCGTCCGGACAGATACATACCGAGCGTGGCGGCGGGCGCGTACCAGTCCCGTTCCGTCATCTCCGTGCCGCGCGCGGTGAACCAGGCCAGGTCGCGCAGACCGTCGGCGGAGTGCGCCCGCCCCGAGAAGAAGGCCCGGCGGCGCAGCACGGGATGCCGGTGCCGCAGCTCGATGAGCCGTGCCGTGAGGTCGAACAGGGCCTTCCAGCCCGGCTCCTCCAGCAGCCCCCAGTCCAGCCAGCTGATCTCGTTGTCCTGGCAGTAGGCGTTGTTGTTGCCGCGCTGGGTGCGCCCGAGTTCATCGCCGGCCACCAGCATCGGCACGCCCGTCGACAGCAGCAGAGTCGTCAGCAGGTTGCGCAGCTGCCGCCGCCGCAGCCCCCGTACCCGCTCGTCGGCCGTCTCCCCCTCCGCCCCGCAGTTCCACGACCGGTTGTCGTTCGAACCGTCCCGGTTGCCCTCGCCGTTGGCCTCGTTGTGCTTGCGCTCGTACGACACCAGGTCGCGCAGGGTGAAACCGTCGTGCGCGGTGATGAAGTTGACCGACGCGTACGGCCGGCGGCCGCCCCACGCATACAGGTCGCTCGACCCCGAAAGCCGGTACCCGAGATCCCGTACGTCCGGCAGCGCGCCCCGCCAGAAGTCCCGCACGGCATTGCGGTACCGGTCGTTCCACTCCGTCCACAGCGGCGGGAAGGCCCCCACCTGATAGCCGCCGGATCCCACGTCCCACGGCTCGGCGATCAGCTTCACCCGCCGCAGCACCGGGTCCTGCGCGATGACCGCGAGGAACGGCGACAGCATGTCCACGTCGTGCATGGACCGGGCGAGGGCGGCGGCCAGATCGAAGCGGAAGCCGTCGACGCCCATCTCCGTCACCCAGTAGCGGAGTGAATCCGTGATCAGGCGCAGCACCTGGGGCTGGACCACATGGAGCGTGTTGCCGCAGCCCGTGTAGTCGGCGTAGCGCCGGGCGTCCGACTGCAGCCGGTAGTACCCCCGGTTGTCGATCCCCTTCAACGACAGTGTCGGGCCGAGTTCGCCCGCCTCCGCCGTGTGGTTGTAGACCACGTCGAGGATGACCTCGATGCCGGCCGCGTGCAGGGCGCGCACCATCCGCTTGAACTCGCCGACCTGCTGGCCCGTCGTACCGGATGCGGCGTACGCGGCGTGCGGGGCGAAGTAGCCGATGGAGTTGTAGCCCCAGTAGTTCTTCAGACCGCGGCGCAGCAGATGGTCCTCGTGCGCGAACTGGTGCACGGGCAGCAGCTCCACGGCCGTGACGCCCAGCCTGACGAGGTGCTCGACGGCGGCGGGGTGCGCCAATCCGGCGTAGGTGCCGCGCAGTTCCTCCGGGATTCCCGGATGCAGCCTGGTGAACCCCCGGACATGCAGCTCGTAGATGACCGAGTCCGCCCACGGGGTCTTCGGGCGGCGGTCGTCGGCCCAGTCGTCGTCATCGTGGACCACGACACCCTTGGGGACGTACGGCGCCGAGTCCCGGTCGTCGCGCACGGTGTCCGCGACCTGCTGCTGCGGCCAGTCACGAACGTGCCCGTACACCTCCGGCGGCAGGCTGAAGTCGCCGTCCACCGCGCGTGCGTACGGGTCGAGGAGCAGCTTCGCCGGGTTCCAGCGGCCGCCGGTCCACGGGTCCCAGCGGCCGTGCACCCGGTAGCCGTAGCGCTGCCCGGGCATCACCCCCGGCACGAAACCGTGCCAGATCTCGTGCGTCAGCTCGGTCAGCCGGGCGCGGGTCTCCTTGCCGGCCTCGTCGAACAGGCACAGCTCCACCGCCTCCGCCCCGCCCGCCCACAGCGCGAAGTTGGTGCCCGCGACCCCGTCCGGGCCGACCCGGAACCTGGATCCCAGCGGCATCGGCGCACCCGGCCGCACGGGCACGCCCGGCACCTTGCGGGACGCGCCGTTGACCACGCCGGCCGGGCGTTCACCCTCTTCGGCGCGCCCCTCGGCCACCGCCTCCTGCTCGGCTGCGCTGGACACCAGTCCGCCTCCCACGGCTCACGGAACGACCCCCCAGAAGAGCACACGGCGTCCCGGCCGCGGCTCCCCGTCGCGTCGTCCTCCCCACTGTTCTGCCCAGAGCTTGGCTCGCACTCACGTTTCCCCAGGGCGGGGCCGGTCGTTGGGAAGCTCGTGAGGCATGGACAAGGGCGCGCACGGCGCGCGGGGGCCGCGCTGGCCGCCGTACTGACATGGGCAGGACTGCTGGCCGGAGCCGCCGGCTGTACCGCGGACCCGGCGGACCGCAGCGACATCGGTGAGGCGTTCGGCAAGGCTCCGGCACCCGAGGACGTCATCCGGATCTCCCCGGACGACAACAGCAAGGGCGTCCGCCCCGGCCGCAGGCTTCAGGTGGGGGTGGACAGCGGCCGCCTGGAGTCGGTGAAGGTCGTCAAGTCGCAGGACGCGCAGGACTCCGAGGTGCCCGGCCGCATCTCCGAGGACGGACTGCGCTGGGAACCCGACGAGAGCCGGCTCGCGCTGGCCGCCAAGTACACCGTCGACGCGGTGGCCCTGGACGGCCACGGCCGCAGGTCCGCACGGCACGCGACCTTCACCACCTTCGTCCCCGACGAGCGGTTCATCGGGTACGTCACCCCGGAGAACCGTTCCACGGTCGGCACCGGAATGATCGTCTCCCTGGAGTTCAACCGGGAGATCGAGCACCGCGCGGCCGTCGAGCGGGCCATCCACGTCACCGCGCGGCCGCCGGTGGAGATCCGCCCGCACTGGTTCGGCAAGGACCGCCTCGACTTCCGCCCCCAGCGGTACTGGAAACCCGGCACCCAGGTCACCGTCTCCCTGCGCCTGCGCGACGTCGAGGGCGCGCCCGGCGTCTACGGGCTGCAGTACAAGACGTTCTCCTTCACCGTCGGCCGCAGCCAGATCTCCGTGGTCGACGCGGCCGCGCACACCATGCAGGTACGACGGGACGGTGCGCTGCTCGCCACCGTGCCGATCACGGCCGGGGCGCCCAAGCACACCACCTACAACGGGAAGATGGTGGTGATGGAGATGCTCGAACTGACCCGTATGAACGGCGCCACGGTCGGCTTCAAGAAGCAGAACGGCAAGGGCGAGTACGACATCCCGGACGTCCCGCACGCCCTGCGCCTCACCGACTCCGGCACCTTCCTGCACGGCAACTACTGGGCGCCGAACGCCCCCGGCCACGTCAACGTCAGCCACGGCTGCGTCGGGCTGATGGACGTCAAGGGCGGCAGCTCCGACACCCCGGCCGGCTGGTTCTTCGACCGCAGCCTCGTCGGGGACGTCGTCCAGGTCGTCCACAGCAATGACAAAAAGGTCGCTCCCGACAACGGCCTCGGAGGGTGGAATATGGGCTGGAAGGCATGGAAGGCGGGCAGCGCGGTCAAGTAACCCGAAGGGGGACGGGGCTTGGGCCGGGTGCATGGTCAAAGTTGCGACGGAACGGTGACATTCAGCTGACACGATCCCCAAAACCTTGCAGTTAATATGCGCCAATGCGCGCGGCGGGACGCGCCAGGGTGCGGGCCTGACCAGGGCCGGCGAGGGGAGAACAACTTGAACGTGCGGCCGATATCGGGGGCGTCGGTTGACGCGCGCAGGCGTGGCGGCAAGGGGCGGCTGGCACTCGTGTCCGGGGTGCTGCTGCTGGCCGTCACCGCCTGCGGAGGGGGCGGTTCCGGGTCCGGTTCCGGCGACGGCAAGGGCAAGGACGCGGACGCGGCGCAGACCAAGCAGTCGGCGGCCGTCGTCACCATCGCCCCCAAGGACGGCGCGAAGTCCGTCGAGACCAGCGGCGTCCTCAAGGTCAGCGCAAGCAAGGGCAAGCTGACCGAGGTCGAGGTCAAGGACGCCAAGGGCTCCGAGATATCCGGGAAGATCACCGCCGACGGCTCCGGCTGGACGCCGTCCACCCATCTGGCCGCGTCCACCAAGTACACCGTGCACGCGGTCGCGAAGGATTCCGAGGGGCGTGAGGCGGCCGAGGACTCCAGCTTCACCACGCTCACCCCGCAGAACACCTTCGTCGGCACCTTCACCCCCGAGGACGGCTCCACCGTCGGCGTCGGGATGCCGTTCTCCGTCCGCTTCACCCGGGGCATCACACACCCCGAGGACGTCGAGAAGGCCATCACCATCAAGACCGAACCGGCCGTCGACGTCGAGGGCCACTGGTTCGGCAACGACCGCCTCGACTTCCGCCCGGAGCACTACTGGAAGTCCGGTACGAAGGTCACCGTGAGCCTGAACCTCGACGGCGTCGAGGGCCGGCCCGGCGTCTACGGCAAGCAGGACAAGACGGTGAAGTTCACCATCGGCCGCAACCAGGTCTCCATCGTCGACGCCAAGACCCACCAGATGAAGGTCACCCAGGACGGCAAGGTCATCAAGACCATCCCGGTCACCACCGGAAAGCCGGGCTACGACACCTGGAACGGCCAGATGGTGATCAGCGAGAAGCTCCGGGTGACCCGCATGAACAGCGAGACGGTCAACCTCGGCAAGGAGTACGACATCAAGGACGTCCCGGACGCGATGCGGCTGACCGACTCCGGTACCTTCCTGCACGGCAACTACTGGTCCGGCGACGCCTTCGGCAACTACAACGCCAGCCACGGCTGCATCGGCCTGCGGGACGTGCGGGGCGGCTACGACCGCGGGCTGCCGGCCGGCTGGATGTTCGACCACTCCATCCTCGGCGACGTGGTGATCGTCAAGCACGCCCATGACGACACGGTCTCCCCGGACAACGGGCTCAACGGCTGGAACATGTCGTGGGAGCAGTGGAAGTCGTAGACGTGTGCTGAGGTACGGCCCCGGTGTGAGCGATCGCACCGGGGCCGTTGTCGTTAGTCCCCGTTAACCTGCCCTCATGACCGTGAATCTCGAAGTCGCCGAAGGCGTCGGCACCATCCGGCTCGACCGCCCGCCGATGAACGCGCTGGACGTCGCCACCCAGGACCGGCTCAAGGAGCTGGCCGAGGAGGCGACCCGGCGTGACGACGTACGGGCCGTGATCGTGTACGGCGGGGAGAAGGTGTTCGCGGCGGGCGCGGACATCAAGGAGATGCAGAACATGGACCACACGGCGATGGTCCTGCGCGCCCGCGCCCTGCAGGACTCGTTCACCGCGGTGGCCCGCATCCCCAAGCCGGTGGTGGCGGCGATCACGGGCTATGCGCTCGGCGGCGGCTGCGAGTTGGCGCTCTGCGCGGACTACCGGATCGCGGCCGAGAACGCCAAGCTGGGCCAGCCGGAGATCCTGCTGGGCCTGATCCCGGGCGCCGGCGGCACCCAGCGGCTGTCCCGGCTGGTCGGCCCGTCGAAGGCGAAGGACCTGATCTTCACCGGCCGGATGGTCAAGGCGGACGAGGCCCTCACGCTGGGTCTGGTGGACCGGGTGGTGCCGGCCGAGGAGGTCTACACTGCCGCGCACGAGTGGGCGGCGAAGCTGGCGCAGGGCCCGGCGCTCGCGCTGCGGGCCGCGAAGGAGTCCATCGACACCGGTCTGGAGACGGACATCGAGACGGGCCTCGCCGTCGAACGGAACTGGTTCGCGGGCCTGTTCGCGACGGAGGACCGTGAGCGCGGGATGCGCAGCTTCGTGGAGGAGGGGCCGGGCAAGGCGAAGTTCCTCTGAGTCCCTTTGAACCACTTGCAATTGACGCGCTGTCTGATCCGGGTCCCTCGATGGGGCGGTTTATGGGAGCCTTAAGGCAACCTTAAGTCTGCCTTGTCGAGGGAGACCGTCGATTGCCTCCACGAGAGCCTTCAGCGCAGGTCGGGCGGGCTGCGGACGCCTCTGAACTGCCTGTGGCATATGTCAGCCGGCCTATTCGGAAGGACGTATTCCGGGGGGCGTATTCCTCAGGAACGGCCCCGGAGGGCGCTCTGGGCGGCCATGATGGGGGCATGGCGGGGCTGGAGGGCATCGAACAGCCGCGGGGACACGGCCGTGCGACGGCGGCGCGCTGGTCGCCCGCGGTGGAGGACGAACGGGCACTCAAGGCGCTCGAGTTGTTCGGCAACCCGACCGAGGCGGAGGTCCAGCTGCCGTCCCGCCCGGAGTCCGCCGCCACCGCCCGACGGCTCACCCAGGTCGTGGTCCTGCGGCAGTGGGGCCTGACGCCCAAGATGACGGAGGACGCCGTCCTGCTCGTCTCCGAACTGGTCGGCAACGCGGTCCGGCACACCGGCGCCCGGGTCTTCGGCCTTCGGATGCGCCGCCGCCGGGGCTGGATCCGCATCGAGGTCCGCGACCCCTCCCGGGGCCTGCCCTGTCTGATGCCGGTCCAGGAGACGGACATCAGCGGCCGGGGCCTGTTCCTGGTCGACAAGCTCTCCGACCGCTGGGGAGTCGACCTCCTGCCCCGCGGCAAGACGACCTGGTTCGAGATGAGGGTCGCTGACCGCTAGCGGGGGTCGCCGACCCTGAGGGCTGCGCCCCCGGACCCCCCTCGGATTGGGCTGAAGTGGGCTGAATTTCTCCTGGCGCGACCCGAAGAATGTCCCCCGATCGGTTCAATCGGCCCTTTTCTTACCCTTCCCCTCTTAAATGGTGCGGTGACCTCGACCGACCGCCGGACGGCGCTCCGCACGGGTGCCGGCCTCCTTGCCGCAGGCGCCCTCACCGCAGGGTGCGCCTCGAACGGCGCCGGCGCGCACCCCACTTCACCGGCGCACCCGTCGTCCACCCCGTCCACCCCTTCCCCCACGCCATCAACCGCCCCCACCCCCCGCAGCCTCCCCGGCCAACCCGCCCAGCTCACCCACGGCCCCCGCACCCACCCCCGAGTCGCCCTCACCTTCCACGGCCAGGGCGACCCCGCCATCGCCCACTCCCTCCTCACCGAGGCCGAGAAGCGCGGTGCCCGCCTCACCGTCCTGGCCGTGGGCAGCTGGCTCGACCAGTACCCGGACATGGCCCGCCGCATCCTCGACGGCGGCCACGACCTCGGCAACCACACCCAGCGCCATCTGGCCGTCAACACCATGTCCGAGGCCGACGCCCGCAGCGAGATCACCGCCTGCGCCGACCGGCTGAAGCACCTCACCGGCTCCATCGGCACCTGGTTCCGCCCGTCCCGCGCGCCCCTCGCGTCCCCGCTGGTCCTGCGCCTGGCCCGCAGCGCCGGCTATCCGCACGTCCTCTCGTACGACGTCGACTCCCTCGACTACACCCGGCCCGGCGCCGATGCCGTCCAGCGCAAGGTCCTCGACGAGGTCCGGGGCGGCTCCGTGGTGAGCATGCATTTCGGGTACCCGGACACGGTCGCTGCTCTTCCCGTCGTACTTGAAGAACTCGCCCGCCGCGGCCTGGCCGCGGTGACCACCACGGAGTTGTTCAGCTCATGAACCCCACCCGGCTCACCCGCGCCCTCATCATCGCGACCGCCGCCCTCGCCTCGCTCACCACCCTCGCCGCCTGCACCGGCGCCCCCCACCACGAGGACGAGGCCCTCGGCAAGAAGGCCGCCGTCGCCCCGCCGAAGAAGGCCGCCGTACAGGGCCTGGCCGGGATGCCGCCCGTCCTCGACCCGCACGACGTGTACGCGGCGGACCGCCCCAACCGGCTCTCCCCGGTGGTGAAGGACTTCCCGTCCCGCGTCTACGTCCCCAACACCAACTCCAACACCGTCTCCGTCATCGACCCGAAGACGTACAAGGTCATCGAGACGATCCCGGTGGGCATCCAGCCCCAGCACGTCGTGCCCTCCTGGGACATGAAGACGCTGTGGGTCAACAACGACCGCGGCAACACCCTCACCCCCATCGACCCGAGGACGGGGAAGGCGGGCAAGGCCGTCGACGTACACGACCCCTACAACCTCTACTTCACGCCAAATGGCAAGTACGCGATCGTCATGGCCTCCCTCGACCGCGCACTCGTCTTCCGTGACGCGCACACCATGAAGGTCGAGAAGTCCGTCCCGGTCAGCTGCTACGGCGTCAACCACGCCGACTTCTCCCTCGACGGCCGCTACTTCATCGTCTCCTGCGAGTTCAGCGGTGAACTTCTCAAGGTCGACACAGCGCAGATGAAGGTGATCGGGCAGCAGAAGCTGCCGTTCAAGGGCGCGATGCCGCAGGACGTCAAGATCTCGCCGGACGGCAAGAAGTTCTACATCGCCGACATGATGGCCGACGGGGTGTGGATCCTGGACGGCGACAAGTTCACCAAGCCCACCCTGCTGCCCACCGGCAAGGGTGCCCACGGCCTCTACGTCAGCCGCGACTCGCGCGAGATGTACATCTCCAACCGCGGCGAAGGCACCATCTCCATCTTCGACTTCACACAGAACAGGCTCACCAAGAAGTGGCACCTGCCGAACGGCGGCAGCCCCGACATGGGCGGCGTCTCGGCGGACGGCAAGGTCCTGTGGCTGTCGGGGCGCTACAACTCCGAGGTGTACGCCATCGACACCCGCACCGGCGCCCAGCTGGCCCGCATCAAGGTCGGCAGCGGCCCGCACGGCCTCGCGGTGTACCCGCAGCCGGGCCGCTACTCGCTCGGCCATACGGGCATCTTCCGCTGAAACACGGCGAGTTGGGGAACCCGGGACACACCGCCGAACGGGTGACCTCGCGCATTTCGCCGCCGCGGGCTGGGGATCGTCCACCCCATGATCACACCTCGCCTGCGGCGGCGGGCCGCTGCCGTCGTCCTGTCCCTCGCGGCCCTCTTCGCGACCACGGCCGCGACCGTCACCACCGCCACCCCCGTGAAGGCCGCCGCCCCTGCCTGTCCCCAGTTCGACGACCCGGTCAAGGCGGCCGTCGACCGCCGTGTGGACGTCGACCGGATCACGCCCCAACCGGTCTGGCGCAAGACCTGCGGCACGCTCTACCGCAGCGACAGCCGCGCCCCCGCGACCGTCTTCGAGCAGGGCTTCCACCCCAAGGACGTCATCGACGGCCAGTACGACATCGAGCAGTACGTCCTGGTCAACCAGCCCTCCCCGTACGTGTCGACGACATACGACCACGACCTCTACAAGACCTGGTACAAGTCGGGCTACAACTACTACATCGACGCTCCCGGCGGCGTCGACGTCAACAAGACCATCGGCGACACCCACAAATGGGCCGACCAGGTCGAGGTGGCCTTCCCCGGCGGCATCGCGCGGCAGTACATCATCGGCGTCTGCCCGGTCGACAAGAAGACCAAGACCGAGATCATGAACGACTGCCAGGGCAATCCGTACTACCGGCCCTGGCACTGACGGCCCGTCGGGCGATGAACAGCGCCTCCGCGCCCACGGGCCGGTAGCCCGCCGCCTGGAACGTCCGCATGCTGCGGGCGTTCCCCGGCGCGACCTGCGCCCAGAGCGGCTCCGCGGCCAGCTGGCGGGCCGCCGTCACCAGAGCCCGGCCCAGTCCCCGGTGCCGTACCCCTTCGTCGACTTCGACGGAGACCTCAAGCCGCCCGGCGATCCCGCGTCCCAGCACCAGCACACCGCCGTCCGTCTCCCAGGCGCGCACGTCGTCGCGCCGCCGCCGGGCATACACGATCCTCGGGTGATCGCCGTCCTCGATCTCGGTCAGCGCGAGCGGCGGCCGGCCCGGCAGCGGGGAGCCGACCAGCATCGCGTCGATGGTCTCCGACGTACGGCCGGTCCGCTCGATGAAGGCCGCAAGGAAAAGCGGGTTCATGGTCGCCGCGAGCGCGTCGCAGGACGCGGCGGCCAGGGTGTCGTACACCCACCGCGGGTCCTCGTCCGTGAAGACGACCGAGTGGGCGGTGAAGGAGAGCACGCCCGCGTCCCGGTCGCAGGCCTGCGGAACCACCGTCGTACGGCCGTCCGCGGGCGGAAAGACACCGCGCGCGGCCGCGTCGAGAATGTCCCGCAGAGTCTCCATCACCGCGCTCCTTGAGTCTCCACCCACTGGAAGGCCCAGACTCACACACATGATCGACGACGGCACCGGACTTTTCACCATCGGCGAGCTGGCGCGGTCCACCGGCCTGACCGTGCGCACCATCCGCTACTGGTCCGACGAGGGCGTCCTGACCCCCGTGACCCGCTCCTCCGGTGGCTACCGGCTCTACGACGCCGAGTCCGCCGCCCGTCTGGAGCTGATCCGCACCCTGCGTGAGCTGGGCCTCGGCCTGGACGACGTACGCAAGGTCCTGGACGGGGAGCGGACGGTCGCTCAGGTCGCGGCGGCGCACGTGGTGGCGCTGGACGCCCAGATCCGCTCGCTGAAGGTGACCCGTGCGGTGCTGTCGACCGTGGCGCGACGCGGCTCGACCGCAGAGGAGATGACTCTCATGAACAAACTGGCGCGGCTGTCGGCAGCCGAGCGGGCCCGTATCGTCGAGGACTTCACGACGGAGATCTTCGACGGGCTCGACACGGCCGACCCGGACATCCGCAAGCGGATGCGGTTCGCCCCGGCGGACCTGCCGGACGAGCCGACCCCCGAGCAGGTGGACGCCTGGGTGGAACTCGCCGAGATGATGCAGGACCCCGAGTTCCGGGTCCTGATGCGCAGGATGGTCGAGTTCAACGCGGCGGACCGCGGCCCGGACGTGCCCGCGGGCACCTCGCTGTGGTTCATGAGCCGCCTGGTGCAGCTCGCGGGTCAGGCCCGGGAGCGGGGCATCGCCCCCGAGGCGCCCGAGGCCGAGGAGCTCCTGCACGGGCTGCTCGGCGATGCGGACCCCGCCGCGGTGCTGAAGCGGCTGGAGGCGGGCACCAACGTCCGGGTGGCCCGCTACCGCCAGTTGTGGGCGGTCGTGGCGGGGCTCGGGCCGCAGGCGGCGTACGAGCCGGAGTTCGCCTGGGTGGTCGCCGCACTGAAGGCCCGCGTGGCCAGCTAATCTGACCTGCGTCAACACGACGGCAAGACACGCAGTCACGGAGAAAAGGGGCGGATCGGTGGCCGACATCGAAGCAGCGCGCAAGGAGTTCCAGCGGATCGACACCGACGGCGACGGGTTCATCACCGCCGCGGAGTTCAAGACCGCCCTCGCCCAGGGAGGCGACTGGAACGTCACCGAGTCGGTCGCCGAGGTGATCATCAAGGCCCGTGACCTGAACGGCGACAAGGTGCTGTCGTTCGACGAGTTCTGGGCGTACCTGAACAAGTAGGACGTGCCGGGGGTGCCCGTCCGCACGGCGGACGGGCACCCCTTCGTCATGCCGTGGGCCGGGCTCAGGACACCTGTCTCCGGTACTGTCCCGGCGCCACCCCGAACTCCCGCTTGAAGGCCTTGGCGAAGGCGAACTCCGAGGTGTAGCCCGCGCGTTCGGCGATCCGGCGCAGGGGAATGTCCTCCTCGCGCAGGAGGCGGCCCGCGGTCGTCATGCGCCACCAGGTGAGGTAGGCCAGCGGCGGTTCGCCGACCAGCGTGGTGAAGCGACGGGCGAAGGCGGCGCGGGACAGTCCGCTCTCGGCGCCGAGCTCCTCGACCGTCCAGGGACGGGCCGGGTCGCCGTGGATGGCGCGCAGGGCCGCCGCCACGGCCGGGTCGTCGAGCGCGGCCGACCAGCCGGTGGCCTTACGGTCGTGCTGCCACCAGGCGCGCAGGATGTACAGCAGCAGGGTGTCGAGCAGCGAGGTGACGATGGCGTCCGAACCGGGCTGCGGCTCCTCCAGCTCCATGCCGAGCAGCTCCACCGCCGCCCGCAGCGAGCGGTGGGCGCCGACCCGGGCGGGCAGGTGCACCACGTCCGGCAGTTCGGAGACCAGACGGTGGGTGCGGCTGCGGTCCATCTGGTAGGAGCCGCAGAGCAGGACCGCGTCCGGAGTGCCCTCTTTCGGCGCGGGCGGCGGCGCGGGCCACCGGTTGTCCGAGCCGGGCCGTACGTGCTCCAGCGGCACGTCGAGTCCGCTGGCCAGCGCGTGCCCCCGCCCGTGCGCCAGGAACACCACGTCCCCGGGTCCCACCGCGACCGGTTCGCCCTCCGCCGGGATCAGCCACGCCGACCCGCGCAGCACCACATGGAACCCGGCCCCCGGGGATGCCTCGAACCGCATGCCCCAGGGCGCGTACTTGTCCCGGCGCGAGGAGTGCGGCCGCCCGGTGCGCATCGCGCTCACGGCGTCACTGAGTACGTCCATGTCCGAACCGTAGCCGTATTCCGTACCGGGGAGACGATCGCACAGGAAAGGGAGAGCAGCGGACATGGATCGTCTCGCGTCCCGCCGCCTAGCGTGTTCCGCATGCCAACTACCGCACGTACTGTGCTTTTTCATGAAATCGGCGGACCCGAGGTGCTGAGGGTCGAGGACGTGCCCGTCCCCGATCCCGCGCCCGGCCAAGTGCTCGTACGGGTCGACGCGGTGGGCCTCAACCGCGCCGAAGCCCTTTTCCGGAGCGGCGGTTACTACTACCAGCCCGCCCTCCCCGCCTCCCGCCTCGGCTACGAGGCAGCCGGCGTCGTCGAGGCGGTCGGCGACGGCGTCACCGAACTGGCCGTCGGCGATCCGGTGCTGACCGGCCCCGGCATCGAGATGAGCGCGCAGGGCGTGTACGCCGAGCAGGTCGTCCTCCCCGAGACCGCGGTCCTGCGCCGCCCGGCCTCCGTCGACCCCGTCACCGGCGCCGCGGCCTGGCTGACGTACACGACCGCGTACGGCGCCCTGCTGGAGACCGCCGGTCTCAGGCCCGGCGACCATGTGCTGATCACCGGCGCGTCCAGCGGCGTCGGCACCGCGGCGATCCAGGTCGCCCGCCGCATCGGCGCGATCCCGCTCACCACCACCCGCACCGAGGAGAAACGGGACCGGCTGCTGGAGCTCGGCGCGGCCGAGGTGATCGTCACCGGCGGATCGGCACCAGAGGCCGTGGCCAAGGAGGTCAAACGGCTCACCGGGGGCGACGGCGCCGAGGTGATCTTCGACGCGATCGGCGGCCCCGGCTTCGGCCCGCTGGCCGAGGCCCTGGCACCGGGCGGCTCCCTGGTCGTCTACGGCTGGCTGGACACCCGCCCGGCCGAGATCCCCCGGAACTGGCCCTTCACCCTCCACACCTACGCCAACCTGATCCTCACCACCACACCCGCCGGCCGCCGCCGCTCCACCGCCTTCCTCAATGCCGGCCTCGCCGACGGCGGGTTCCGCCCGGTCGTCGGAGAGGTCCTCGACGGCCTCGACCGCATCCGGGACGCCCACTGCCTGATGGAGTCCAACCGGCACACGGGCAAGATCGTCGTACGGGTCTGAGGGCCCTCACCCGTTTGCCGCACCCGCGGAATAGGCCGCCGGACTCCGAGGTTGACGCGACCCAGACCTATGCACGTGCATCATCCAGGGAAGGGCCTGTCATGAAGATCGGCATCATCGGCGCGGGCAACATCGGCGGCAACCTCACCCGGCGGCTCACCGCCCTCGGCCACGACGTCTCCGTCGCCAACTCCCGCGGTCCCCACACGCTCACGGAGCTGGCCGAGGAGACCGGCGCGACCCCGGTACCCGTTCAGGAGGCGGCGCGTGGCGCGGAGGTCGTCGTGATCACGATCCCCGTCAAGGCGATCCCGGACCTGCCGGCGGGCCTCCTGGACGGCGCGGCCGAGAACGTCGCCGTGATCGACACCGGCAACTACTACCCCCAGCAGCGGGACGGCAGGATCGCGGCGATCGAGGACGAGGGCCTCACGGAGAGCGCCTGGACGGCACAGCAGATCGGCCACACCGTCATCAAGGCGTTCAACGGCACCTTCGCCCAGGACATCCTGGAGCGCCCGCGCCCCGCGGGTGACCCCGAGCGGCAGGCGGTGCCGGTTGCGGGCGACGACGAGGCCGCGAAGCGCGTGGTCAGGAACCTGATCGACGAACTCGGCTTCGACACGGTCGACACGGGCACTCTCGCCGACTCCTGGCGCCAGCAGCCGGGCACACCCGTCTACGGCCTGCGCGCGGGCGTGGACGGTGTGACCAAGGCACTGGCGGAGGCCCCCCGGGAACGCCCGGCGGACTTCAGGGCGTGACGGCGGGCGCGTGCCCGTCAGGCGCTCGTGGCCCACTCCTTCAGGGCGGCCTTGTCGGCGAAGTCCGCGACGTCCTTGTCGTGCGGCTCGCTGGTGTACTGGTGGAAACGCCACTTGGCCGTGATGCGGGGCTTGCCCGCCGTGACGTAGTCGGCGATCCAGAGGCCGTCGCCGGCGTACGAGGTGGTGTCGACGTTGAGCCAGAAATCGCGGTTGGTGTAGAGGACGACCCGGTGGTTCGGCCGTAGCTCCTTCACCTTGCGGAGGAACAGGTCCTTCTCCGCGTTGCTCGCGTGCGTTCCGGCGCTGGTCCGCTCCCAGTCCACGGCGAGGATGTCGCCCACCTTCGAAGGGGTGCGCTCGACGAAGTACTCCGCCTGGGCCTGGAGATGACCCGGCCACAGGAAGTGGTAGAAGCCGACGACGAGGCCGGCCCCGCGTCCGTGTTGTGCCTGGGCGCCGACTCTCGGGTTGATGTACGAACGGCCCTCCGTCGCCTTGACGAAGACGAAGGAGAGGCCGTCCGTGCTGTACGAGGAGGGCTGGTAGGCGCTTACGTCGATACCGCGCAGCATGGAGGACTCCCTGAAGTGCCGGTGGGGGGACAGCGGTTGATTTATCCCCACCTGGCGCAGGGGTGATCCGTCCCGGATGTGGAAACGACGGGCAAAACGTCAATTCCGCTCGGGGCTTGCGCCGCGCGCACGTTCTCCTCGCGGTCGTCGACGAAGAGGAAGCCGGCGGGGCGGCCCGCAGGGCGCCGACGCAGTACCGGAAGGCGGCGCTCGTCGCAGTACGGACCGAGGGCCGCCGACCGGTGCACGATCACGTCCCGTAGTCCTCCACATAAGTGGCGATCAGATCCAGCAGGGTGTCGGCCCGGTGCCGGTCCTCGTGCTGGGCACGCAGGGCCTCGTCGGCGGCCCGGAGACGGGCCAGGGCGACCGGTTCACCGTCCACCACGTCGTCCACCAGCGGCGGGGTGACCAGGCCCGGGCATTCGGTGAGGCTCCAGCCGACGACGGTGCCGTGCTGGACGAGGAGGGCCACGTCGGGGGCGATGCCGACGCAGGCATCCAGGGGCTTGTCGAGGACGTCGAGGTCGCGAAGGCAGGCCAGCACGGCGTCCCCGGGAGCGCGGCACAGCACCGTGCACATCTCCTGCCGGAAAGTCCCTGACCTCGTCCGCGCAGAGCCGTCTCCGGGACGTCAGCCCGCCGGTACACCCCACGTGCTGCGAAACAGCACCGAAAGACGCGAACGAGCTGGTCGGGGCCTGCTTCCTCAGCACTCGATGATGTTCACCGCGAGCCCGCCCCGTGCCGTCTCCTTGTACTTCACGCTCATGTCCGCGCCGGTGTCCTTCATCGTCTTGATGACCTTGTCCAGGGACACCTTGTGGGAGCCGTCGCCGCGCATCGCCATCTTCGCCGCCGTGACCGCCTTCACCGCGGCCATGCCGTTGCGCTCGATGCAGGGGATCTGGACCAGGCCGCCGACGGGGTCGCAGGTGAGGCCGAGGTTGTGTTCCATGCCGATCTCGGCTGCGTTCTCGACCTGTTCGGGGGAGCCGCCGAGCACCTCCGCGAGCGCGCCCGCCGCCATCGAGCAGGCGGAGCCGACCTCGCCCTGGCAGCCGACCTCGGCGCCGGAGATGGACGCGTTTTCCTTGAAGAGCATGCCGATGGCGCCCGCCGCGAGGAGGAAGCGGACGACTCCGTCCTCGTCGGCGCCCGGCACGAAGTTGATGTAGTAGTGCAGAACGGCCGGGATGATGCCCGCGGCGCCGTTCGTGGGGGCGGTGACCACGCGGCCGCCCGCCGCGTTCTCCTCGTTCACGGCCATCGCATAGAGCGTGATCCACTCCATGGCGTGCGCCAACGGGTCGCCCTCGGCGCGCAGTTGGCGGGCGGAGACGGCGGCCCGGCGACGCACCTTCAGACCGCCGGGCAGGATGCCCTCGCGGGACATGCCGCGGGACACGCACGCCTGCATCACCCGCCAGATGTCCAGGAGCCCCGAGCGGATCTCGTCCTCGGTGCGCCAGGCCCGCTCGTTCTCCAGCATCAGGGCGGAGATCGACAGACCCGTCTCCTTCGTCAGGCGCAACAGCTCGTCGCCCGTGCGGAAGGGGTACTTCAGCACGGTGTCGTCCAGCTTGATGCGGTCCTGGCCGACGGCGTCCTCGTCGACGACGAAGCCGCCGCCCACCGAGTAGTACGTCTTCGACAGCAGCTCCGTACCCGAGGCGTCGTACGCCCACAGGGTCATGCCGTTCGCGTGGTACGGGAGGGCCTTGCGGCGGTGGAGTTTCAGGTCGTCGTCGAAGGAGAACGGGATCTCGTGCTCGCCGAGGAGCCGGATCCGGCCGGACGACGTGATCTCCGCCACCCGCTCGTCCGCCGTCTCCACGTCCACCGTCCGCGGCGAGGCGCCCTCCAGGCCGAGCAGCACCGCCTTCGGGGTGCCGTGGCCGTGGCCGGTCGCGCCCAGGGAGCCGTACAGCTCGGATCGTACGGACGCGACGGAGCCCAGCAGCTCCTCGTTGCGCAGGCGGCGGGCGAACATGCGGGCCGCGCGCATCGGTCCCACCGTGTGGGAGCTCGACGGGCCTATGCCGATCGAGAACAGGTCGAAGACCGAGATGGCCACGGGAACTCCTCCGAAAAGGGCGGGGGCACACGTCGTCGGGTGCCCCCACCGGGGAACTACTTGTTCAGGCCGGGGTACAGCGGGTGCTTGTCGGCGAGCGCCTTGACCCGGGCCTTGAGCGCCTCGACGTCGTAGGACGGCTTGAGCGCCTCGGCGATGACGTCCGCGACCTCGGCGAAGTCCTCGGCGGTGAAGCCGCGGGTGGCCAGGGCCGGGGTGCCGATCCGCAGACCCGAGGTGACCATGGGCGGGCGCGGGTCGTTGGGGACGGCGTTGCGGTTGACCGTGATGCCGACCTCGTGCAGACGGTCCTCGGCCTGCTGCCCGTCCAGCTCGGAGTGGCGCAGGTCGACCAGGATCAGGTGCACGTCGGTGCCGCCGGACAGCACGTTCACCCCGGCCTCGCGGGCGTCGCCCGCGGTCAGCCGCTCGGCCAGGATGCGCGCACCCTCCACCGTACGCCGCTGGCGCTCCTTGAACTCCTCGCTCGCGGCGACCTTGAAGGAGACCGCCTTCGCCGCGATCACATGCTCCAGCGGACCGCCCTGGAAGCCGGGGAAGACGGACGAGTTGAGCTTCTTCGCGAAGTCCTTCCTCGCAAGGATGATCCCGCCGCGCGGGCCGCCCAGCGTCTTGTGGGTGGTGGAGGTGACCACGTCCGCGTGCTCGACCGGGTTGGGGTGCAGCCCGGCGGCCACCAGGCCGGCGAAGTGCGCCATGTCCACCCACAGGTAGGCGCCGACCTCGTCCGCGATCCGCCGGAACTCGGCGAAGTCCAGCTGCCTGGGGTAGGCCGACCAGCCCGCGATGATCACCTTGGGACGGTGCTCCTTGGCCAGCCGCTCCAGCTCGGCCATGTCGACCAGGCCGGAGTCGTCCACGTGGTAGGCGACCACGTTGAACTGCTTGCCGGAGAAGTTCAGCCGCATCCCGTGGGTGAGATGGCCGCCGTGCGCCAGGTCCAGGCCCAGGATGGTGTCGCCGGGCTGGGCCAGCGCGAACAGCGCGGCCTGGTTGGCGGAGGCACCCGAGTGCGGCTGCACGTTGGCGTACTCGGCGCCGAACAGCTCCTTGAGCCGGTCGATGGCGATCTGCTCGGCGACGTCCACGTGCTCGCAGCCGCCGTAGTAGCGCCGGCCCGGGTAGCCCTCGGCGTACTTGTTGGTCAGGACCGAGCCCTGGGCCTCCATCACCGCCAGCGGCGCGAAGTTCTCCGAGGCGATCATCTCGAGGGTGGACTGCTGGCGGTGCAGCTCGGCGTCGACCGCGGCGGCGATCTCCGGGTCGAGCTCATGCAGGGGCGTGTTCAGTACGGACATGCGTCTACGGCTCCTCAGCCGGCGTTCTGGGCGGTGTACTCGTCGGCGGAGAGCAGGTCGGCCGGCTCCTCGGTGACGCGGACCTTGAAGAGCCAACCGCCCTCGAAGGGGGCCGAGTTGACCAGGGACGGGTCGTTCACCACGTCCTCGTTGATCTCGGTGACCTCACCGGTGACGGGGGAGTACAGGTCGCTGACCGACTTGGTCGACTCCAGCTCGCCGCAGGTCTCGCCCGCGGTCACGGCGGAGCCCACCTCGGGAAGCTGGGCGTAGACGACATCGCCGAGCGCGTTGGCCGCGAACTCCGTGATGCCGACCGTCGAGACGCCGTCCTCGGCGGCCGACAGCCACTCGTGCTCCTTGCTGTAACGCAGCTGCTGGGGGTTGCTCATGGCCTGAATTCTCCTGTACGCGGTGGAGTGCTGATGAATGAGGGAGTCCGGAAAACGCATGTGAGCAGCGAAAATGTGCGCGGGGTCACGTCCGGGGACCAGCCCGCCTCGCCCAGTCTCGGTCAGTGTCTACTTCTGCCGCTTGTAGAAGGGCAGCGCCACGACCTCGTACGGCTCGTGACTGCCCCGGATGTCCACGCCGACACCCTCGGTGCCCGGCGCCGCATGCGCCGCGTCGACGTACGCCATCGCGATCGGCTTGCCCAGCGTGGGCGAGGGGGCCCCGGAGGTGACCTCGCCGATCACCTCGCCGCCCGCGACGACCGGGTACCCGGCGCGCGGGACCCGACGGCCCTCGGCGACCAGGCCGACGAGGACGCGCGGCGGGTTCTCCGCAGCCCTGGCGGCCGCCTCCTGGAGCGCCTCGCGCCCCACGAAGTCGCCCTCCTTCTCGAACTTCACCACCCGGCCGAGCCCGGCGTCGAACGGCGTGAGCGAGGTGGACAGTTCATGCCCGTACAGCGGCATGCCCGCCTCCAGACGCAGGGTGTCCCGGCAGGACAGCCCGCAGGGCGCCAGCCCGACGGGCGCTCCGGCGTCGGTCAGCGCCTGCCACAGCTTCTCGGCGTCAGCGGGGGCGACGAACAGCTCGAAGCCGTCCTCGCCGGTGTAGCCGGTGCGCGCGATGAGGGCGGGGACGCCGGCGACGGTGCCGGGCAGGCCGGCGTAGTACTTCAGGCCGTCGAGGTCGGCGTCGGTGAGAGACCCGAGGATGCCGGGGGACTCGGGGCCCTGCACGGCGATCAGCGCGTAGTCGTCCCGGTCGTCGCGCACCTCGGCGTCGAAGCCGGCCGAACGCTCCACCAGCGCGTCCAGCACCACCTGGGCGTTGGAGGCGTTGGCGACGACCAGGTATTCGGTCTCGCCGAGCCGGTAGACGATCAGGTCGTCGAGGATGCCGCCGTCGGCCCGGCAGATCATCGTGTAGCGGGCCCGGCCGACACCGACGGAGGCGATGTTGCCGACCAGGGCGAAGTTCAGGAGCTGTGCGGCCTGCGGGCCGGTGACGGTGATCTCGCCCATGTGGGAGAGATCGAAGAGCCCGGCCTTCGTCCGCACGGCGAGGTGCTCGTCGCGCTCGGAGCCGTAGCGCAGGGGCATGTCCCAGCCGGCGAAGTCGGTCATCGTCGCGCCGAGCGAGCGATGCAGGGCATCGAGCGCGGTGTGACGGGGTTCGGTGCTGCTCATCGGACGGTCGTCTCCCAGGCAGAGTGCATGACGGGCGAGGTCGTTCCTCCCCATCTGTCATCGGAACCTGAGAGGTTCGCCATGAAGTCATGGCTTGCACCTTGGGTGGGGCCACCGGATCCGGTGGCCCGCTTTTCAGATGTGCCTCGCCCGCGCGGTAACGGGGCCTGAGAGATTCAAGGGAGGGACTTGCTCCTTCGGCGCCCGGCAGACTCTGCTGCCGGGACTCTCCCGCGCGGATTCAAACGGCCTGTATGCAGTTGCGCGCACATCATTGCACGCGCCCCCTCCTCCTTGGCACCTCCTCTTCGCGCCTCCTCTTTGTGACGGGGCTGTGGCCGGAACCGAACACAACTGCGAGAAGCCGTGCATTACCTTCCCTTTACAAAGAGCGGGGAGAAGCTTTCCTGACCCCCAGGAAGGACGATCACGGTGAACAGGACCACGGTGTACGCCACGACCTCGGCCGTAGCGCTGCCCCATCAGCCCGCGGCCCCGGCCAAGGATGTCTGCGGTGCCTGCCCCGCACCCGTGGTCCGCGACCTGCGCGACCGCTCGGGGCACAGCCCGCACGCGC
The DNA here is from genome assembly GCF_039532765.1 of Streptomyces longisporus. NCBI lineage: Bacteria > Bacillati > Actinomycetota > Actinomycetes > Kitasatosporales > Streptomycetaceae > Streptomyces > Streptomyces longisporus. The sequence continues at coordinate 300,901 of NZ_BAAASG010000017.1, read as the reverse complement.
TGCTCTTCGGCCCCCGTGACCTGGTGGTGGTCACCGGCCTGCCGGGCAGCGGCAAGTCCACGCTGATGGAGCGCGCGGTCCGTGGCATCCGCATCGACTCCCAGGACGCCCGCGACCGCTGGGAGGCCCGCGCGCCCCGCTTCCTGCCCTATGCGCTCTACCGGCCCCTCGTCCGCCTCGCCCACTACGCCGCGCTGCGCCGCGCCCTGCGCAGCGGCGAAGGGGTCGTCGTGCACGACTGCGGTACGCAGGCCTGGGTGCGCGGCTGGCTGGCCCGCGAGGCCCGGCGCCGCGGCGGCACCCTGCATCTGCTGCTGCTCGACGTCACGCCCGGCACGGCCCTTCAGGGCCAGCGCGAGCGCGGCCGCGGCGTCTCGCGCTACGCCTTCCTGCGCCACCGCACGGCAGCGGCCCGGCTGATCCGCGCGGTCGAGCGGGGCGACCTGCCGGAGGGAGTCGGCTCGGCGGTGCTCCTGGACCGGGACGCCGCGGACGTCCTGCGCAGGATCGGTTTCACGGGGTGACGCACGGCCCAACCCCTTTGTCCCTCCCACCCGCTAGCCTTTCCAGCCACAGCAGTGGTTCTCAGCAGGCGGTCGGACACAGATGGACTTCGCAGCGGATCTTCCCGCGGACTTTCCCTTGCAGGCGCACCCCCATCCGCACGGCGGATGGCCCGGCAACGAGCTGGAGGAGGTGCTGTCGGCCTCCCTCGGCATCCCCTCGGCGGGCGGCCGGATCCTGGAGGTGCTCGGCCGCAGCTTCGTCTGGGTGCCGCTGCCGAACGGCGGCGACCTGAACAGCGGCCCCCTCGACCTGCCCACGCTGGAGATCGAGGGCCAGGCCTATGTGCCGGTCTTCAGCTCCGAGGAGCAGTTCCGGCAGGTGGTCGGCTCGCACATGTCGTACACGATCGCCCCGGCCGTCGAGTTCGCCCGCGGCCTGCCCCCGCAGGTCGGCCTCGCCGTGAACCCGGACGGCGTGGTCGGCATCCCGCTCCCGCCGCCCGCCGTCGCCGAACTCTGCCGCGTGGGCCGCACTCCGCTGGACGGCCCCGCCTCCGGCGGCCGGGTCAAGCTCTTCGAGCCGGACTGGCAGGACGACCCGGTCGACTTCCTCGCCGCGGCCTCCGCCGAGTTCGCCGGGACGGGCGTGGTCGTCACCGCCCGCCGCTGCCTCGCCGCCATCGAGACGGCGGACCCGGTGATGTTCGTGGGCGTCGAACTCTCCCAGCGGGAGGGGGACATCAGAGCCCTCCCCCTGGAGGCCCTGAGCCGGGCCATCACCAGAACCCCCACCCCGTGGCCCGTCAACCTGGTCCTCCTGGACGTGACGGACGACCCGGTGGCGACCTGGATGAGAGAAAACGTCCGGCCCTTCTATCAGCAGGGGTACTAGGAGCGCCCTTTTGAGGGGGGCGGGGCAGTATCGACATGCGGCTCCGCCGCGATGGGGGTCCCCCCGCTCGAGCGAAGCCGAGAGTGGGGGAGCGACCAGCCACAACGCACCCGCACTCGCCCACGACCAACAAGTCCCGAGCTACTGGGCGCTTAAGCTGATGGCATACGCGGGGCAACCATGAGAAGGGGCACACACGTGAGCGCCAGCGGCACCACGACCGGGACGGTCGAGAACATGCTGCGCCAGGTGACGCCAGGGCGCTACGACGCCTACGAGGCACTCCTCCGCGCACTCGCGACCCCCGGCTCCGGCCAGGTCTGGATGCTCCTGTGGCACGGCCAGGCGGGCTCCCCGGACGCCCAGTACGGAAACATGGAGGTCGACGGCTACGGCTACGCCCCGTGCGTCACCTCCGCCCAGGAACTCTCGGCCAGCGGCTGGAACAGATCGTACGAAGTGGTCGACGGGCTGGACGTCGCCCGGACCCTGTATCCCGACCACTTCGGCCTCTGGCTCAATCCGCACGCCCCGGGCGGTGGCGTGGGCATCCCCTGGCTCGACCTTCGCCGTATCGCCACCGGTCTGGAGCGCCAGGCGGCGGGCCCGCTGCGGATGTCGGAACCCGCGATCGAGATCCCGCAGTTCTACGCCCTGCTCGTGCAGAACGCCCACCGCACCCCGGCCGTCCGCTCGCTGCGCCGCGCCTGGGTGCAGCCGGCGCTCGGGGCGCCGTATCTCGCCATCGGCCTTGACGTGTACGACACCAGTCCGCCCGCGGTGGACTCGGTGCGGGCGATGATGCAGCAGTCCATCGGCGCCGTCCCGGACGGACTGCCGGTGTCGACGGTGGCGATGTCGGACGAGTACGACCCCGTCGCGCTGTGGATGCGCGCGAGCGCCCGCCCGTTCTACGACCGCGAGGCCCACGCGGCCGCTCCGGCCCAGGCCCCGGCGGCCGGGTACGGGTACCCGCCGGTGCATGGCGGATACTGAGACGCAGGCCTGGTCCGTACCAGGCCGGGAGTCGGTCTGCGCGCGTAGATCGGGCCGGAAGATCCTTTTCCGTGGAGTATGTCCAAAATAATCCCTGTCCGGCCCCCGTTACCCGGTGTCCGGATAACGGAACCCTCCAGCCCGCATCACGTTTACGCATCCTTTCACCGCCAAGTCTGGCAACAGATCGCCAAAGCGTTGAAGACTCCCGCTCCAGGGGGGTTCGCCCCCGTGTACGACGGACTGATCACGCCGCCACCGCGGCAAAGTGCGGGCCGGCTACCGCCGGTTGAGAGGGGTCCCTGCCAGATGACGGCACCATTGCACGAGCCGACCGCTGAAGCGGCCCCGAGCGCGGCCGAAGAAGCGGCGGTCGCCACCGCCGGCGACAAGGCCGTACAGGGGCGTTCCCTGGGCCGGATCGCCTGGGAGCGCCTGAAGAGGGACAAACTCGCCCTCACAGGCGGCATCGTCGTGCTCGTACTCGTCGTGGTGGCGCTGCTCGCACCGGTGATCACCAGCCTCTACGGGCAGGACCCCGACGTCTACCACGAGAGCCTGATCGACCCGCTGTTCAGCACCCCCAAGGGGTCGCTCGGCGGCATCAGCGGCGACCACTGGCTGGGCGTCGAGCCGGTCAACGGCCGCGACATCTTCGCGCGCATCCTCTACGGCGCCCGGATCTCGCTCCTGGTCGGCTTCCTGTCCGCGATCGTCGCCGTGGTGCTCGGCACGATCCTCGGCATCCTGGCCGGCTTCTTCGGCGGCTGGGTCGACTCGATCATCAGCCGCGTCATGGACGGCCTGCTGGCCTTCCCGCAGCTGCTCTTCATCATCGCGCTGGTCTCCGTCATGCCGAACGAGATGCTCGGTCTGAGCGGCTCCAGCGTGCGCGTGTTCGTGATGATCCTGGTCATCGGCTTCTTCGGCTGGCCCTACATCGGACGCGTGGTGCGCGGCCAGACGCTCTCGCTGCGTGAGCGCGAGTACGTCGAGGCGGCCCGATCGCTGGGTGCCGGGCGGTTCTACATCCTGTTCAAGGAACTGCTGCCCAACCTCGTCGCCCCGATCATCGTCTACACGACGATGATGATCCCCACCAACATCCTCACCGAGGCGGCACTCAGCTTCCTGGGCGTGGGCGTCAAGCCCCCCACGTCCTCCTGGGGGCAGATGCTCTCGACTGCGATCGACTACTACGACTCGGACCCCATGTACATGGTCGTCCCCGGCGTGGCGATCTTCATCACCGTTCTGGCCTTCAACCTCTTCGGCGACGGCGTGCGGGACGCGCTCGACCCGAAGGGATCGCGCTGAACTGCCGTACCCCAAGCGTCCCGTGAGCACTCCCACGGGGTCTCTCATCAAAACCGGAGGAACCGAGATCGTGACTACCCAACGCACCTCAGGGCGGCGCAAGCAGGCGTTGGCCGCTGCTGCCGCGGTCGCCGGCATGCTGACCATGGCGGCGTGCGGCGGCGGCAGCGACAGCGGCGGTTCGAAGACGGGTGCGGCCGGCTTCGACGCGGCGAACAACAAGGTTGCCCAGGCCGATCAGGTCAAGAAGGGCGGCACGCTGAAGTTCGTCACCCCGCAGGACGCCGACTCGTGGGACACCACGCGTGGTTACTACGGCTTCATGTGGGACTTCGCGCGCTACTACAGCCGTCAGCTGCTCACCTACAAGACCGAGCCGGGCGCCGCGGGCGCCGAGGTCACCCCCGACCTCGCCACGGACGCCGGTCAGGTCTCGTCCGACGGCAAGACGTACACCTTCCACCTGCGTGACGGGATCACCTGGGAGGACGGCAAGCCGATCACCTCCCAGGACATCAAGTACGGCATCGAGCGCGTCTGGGCGCAGGACGTCCTGTCCGGCGGCCCGATCTACCTGCAGCAGATGCTGGATCCCAACAACACCTACAAGGGCCCGTACAAGGACACCTCGAAGGACAAGCTCGGCCTGAAGGCGATCGACACGCCCGACGCCAAGACGATCGTCTTCCACCTTCCCAAGGCGAACTCCGACTTCAAGCAGGTGCTGGCGATGGTCTCGGCCTCGCCGGTCCGCCAGGACATGGACACCAAGTCCAAGTACGGCCTGAAGCCGTTCTCCTCGGGCCCGTACAAGTTCCAGTCGTACAGCCCGGGCAAGTCGCTGGTGCTGGTGCGCAACACCGAGTGGAAGGCGTCCTCGGACCCGGTCCGCAAGGCGTACCCGGACAAGATCACTCTGGACATCTCCACCAACCAGAGCGACATGGACCAGCGTCTGATCAACGGCGACTACGACATCGACGCCAGCCAGACGGGCCTCGGCCCGCAGGGCCGCACCATCGCCCTGAAGCAGCACAAGGACAACCTGGACAACCCGGTCTCCGGCTTCATCCGCTACGCGGTCTTCCCGCAGAGCGTCAAGCCGTTCGACAACATCGACTGCCGCAAGGCCGTGATCTACGCCGCCGACCACGTGTCGCTGCAGACCGCGCGCGGTGGCCCGATCGCCGGTGGCGACATCGGCACCAACATGCTCCCGCCGTCGATCCCCGGTGGCGAGGGCCAGAAGTACGACCCGTACAAGATCGCCGGTGCCAACAAGAACGGCAACGTCGCCCTGGCCAAGCAGGCGCTGAAGGCCTGCGGCCAGCCGAACGGCTTCAAGACCACCATCGCCGTCCGCAACAACAAGACGCAGGAGGTGGCCACGGCCACGTCCCTGCAGGCGGCGCTGAAGCAGGTCGGCATCCAGGCCGACATCTACCAGTACGACGGCTCGCAGAGCGCCGGCATCATCGGCTCCCCGTCGAACGTGGCGAAGAAGAAGCTCGGCATCATCATCATGGGCTGGGGCCCGGACTTCCCGACCGTCCAGGGCTACGGCATCCCGCTGTGGAGCAGCCACTACATCCTGCAGAGCGGCAACAACAACTACGCCCTGATCAAGGACAAGACGATCGACGGTCTGTTCGACCAGTACAACGGTGAACTGAACGAGGCGAAGAAGACGCAGATCGCCACGGAGATCAACCACAAGGTGAGCGAGGGCGCGTACTACCTGCCCTTCACCTTCGAGCGGCTCCTGAACTGGCGTTCCTCGCGGATCGGCAACGTGTACACGACGAACGCGTACAGCGGCTACTACGACTTCGTCAACATCGGTCTGAAGTCCTCGAAGTAATCCCGGCACACCCGCCGTACGGCACGAAAGGCAGGTGAAGGCCGGCGCGGCGGGACCGCGGGCCACCGGACGACCTCCGGCGGCCCGCGGCCCCGCGGCGGGCCGTTAGCTGTGCTCGCTTACCTCATCAGGCGGCTGTTCGCCGCCGCAGTGATGCTGGTGGTCACCATCCTGGTGGTCTTCAGCATCTTCTTCCTCGTCCCCAAGTGGGCGGGCGTGGACATCGCCACGAGCTTCGTGGGCAAGCAGGCCGACCCCGCGGCGGTGGAAGCGGTGCGGACGAAGCTGGGTCTGAGCGACCCGATCTTCATCCAGGTCTGGCACTTCTTCAAGGGCATCTTCGTGGGCCGCACCTACGCGGCCGGCGGCGACATCACCCACTGCTCCGCGCCGTGCTTCGGCTACTCCTTCCGCAGCGAGCAGGCTGTCTGGCCGGTGCTGACCGACCGCTTCCCGGTGACCCTGGGTCTCGCGCTCGGTGCCGCCGTCCTGTGGCTGGTCTTCGGTGTCGCGGCCGGTGTGCTCTCCGCGCTCAAGCGGGGCAGCCTCTGGGACCGCGGTGCCATGGTCGTCGCCCTCAGCGGTGTGTCCCTGCCGATCTACTTCACCGGCCTGCTGGCCTCCGCCATCTTCGTCTTCGGACTGAAATGGATGGACGGCAAGTACGTGCCGCTCAGTCAGAGCGTGTCCGGCTACCTCGGCGGCATGATCCTGCCCTGGATCACCCTCGCGTTCCTCTATGCGGCGATGTACGCCCGGATCACCCGCGCCACCATGCTGGAGATCCTCGGCGAGGACTACATCCGCACGGCCCGCGCGAAGGGCCTCACGGAACAGGTCGTCATCGGCAAGCACGCCATGCGCTCCACGATGACGCCCATCCTGACCATGCTCGGCATGGACCTCGGCGCCCTCATCGGCGGCGCGATCCTGACCGAGACGACGTTCAGCCTGCCGGGCCTCGGCCAGGCGGTGCTGACCGCCATCAAGAACCAGGACCTGCCCATCATTCTGGGCGTCACCCTGATCACTTCTCTCGCGGTGCTGATCGCCAACCTCGTGGTGGACGTCCTGTACGCCGTGATCGACCCCCGAGTGAGGCTCGCATGACGGAACTGAGCAAGAGCGGAGCGGCCGTGGGCGAGCCCACGGGCACCTCGCCCGCCCCGACCTCCTTCCTCGAAGTGCGCGACCTGAAGGTGCACTTCCCGACCGACGACGGCCTGGTCAAGTCCGTCGACGGGCTCTCCTTCAAGCTGGAGAAGGGCAAGACCCTCGGCATCGTGGGCGAGTCGGGTTCCGGGAAGTCGGTGACCTCGCTCGGCATCATGGGTCTGCACACGGCCGGCCAGTACGGCAAGCGCAAGGCGCAGATCTCCGGCGAGATCTGGCTGGACGGCACCGAGCTGCTGACCGCCGACCCGGACGAGGTGCGCAAGCTGCGCGGGCGTCAGATGGCGATGATCTTCCAGGATCCGCTGTCCGCGCTGCACCCGTACTACACGATCGGCCAGCAGATCGTGGAGGCGTACCGCATCCACCACAACGTCGACAAGAAGACCGCGAAGAAGCGCGCGGTCGAGATGCTCGACCGGGTGGGCATTCCGCAGCCGGACAAGCGGGTGGACAGCTACCCGCACGAGTTCTCCGGCGGTATGCGCCAGCGGGCGATGATCGCGATGTCGCTGGTCAACAACCCCGAGCTGCTCATCGCGGACGAGCCGACGACCGCCCTGGACGTGACCGTCCAGGCGCAGATCCTCGACCTGATCCGGGATCTGCAGAAGGAGTTCGGCTCCGCGGTCATCATCATCACCCACGACCTGGGCGTCGTCGCCGAGCTCGCCGACGACATCCTGGTGATGTACGGCGGCCGCTGCGTCGAGCGGGGTCCGGCGGAGAAGGTGTTCTACGAGCCCCGCCACCCCTACACCTGGGGCCTGCTCGGCTCGATGCCGCGCCTGGACCGGGAGCAGCAGGAGCGCCTGATCCCGGTGAAGGGCTCCCCGCCCTCCCTGATCAACGTCCCGTCCGGCTGCGCCTTCAACCCGCGCTGCCCGTACGCCGACGTCCCGAAGGACAACGTCACCCGCACGGTCCGCCCCGAGCTGACCGAGGTCGGCAGCCAGCACTGGGCCGCCTGCCACATGACGCAGGAGCAGCGGGAACGCATCTGGACCGAAGAGATTGCGCCGAAGCTGTGAGCGAGAACCCTAAGGACACAGCCGTGACCCTTCCCGCGCAGAGCGACGGTGCCACCCTCACCAAGGACGCCGCCCCCGGCGAGACCCTGCTGAAGGTGACCGGGCTCCAGAAGCACTTCCCGATCAAGAAGGGCCTGCTCCAGCGGCAGGTCGGGGCCGTGCACGCGGTCGACGGCATCGACTTCGAGGTCAGGGCCGGTGAGACCCTCGGCGTCGTGGGCGAGTCCGGCTGCGGCAAGTCGACGATGGGCCGGCTGATCACCCGGCTACTCGAACCGACCGGCGGCAAGGTGGAGTTCGAGGGCAAGGACATCACGCACCTCGGGGTGAGCGGCATGCGTCCGCTGCGCCGCGATGTGCAGATGATCTTCCAGGACCCGTACTCCTCGCTGAACCCGCGCCACACCATCGGCACGATCGTCGGCGCTCCCTTCCGGCTGCAGGGCGTCGAGCCCGAGGGCGGCATCAAGAAGGAAGTGCAGCGGCTGCTGTCGGTGGTCGGTCTCAACCCCGAGCACTACAACCGCTATCCGCACGAGTTCTCCGGCGGTCAGCGCCAGCGCATCGGCATCGCCCGCGCGCTCGCCCTGAACCCGAAGCTGGTCGTGGCGGACGAGCCGGTCTCCGCGCTGGACGTGTCGATCCAGGCGCAGGTCGTCAACCTGCTGGACGACCTCCAGCAGGAGCTGGGCCTGACGTACGTGATCATCGCGCACGACCTCTCCGTCGTCCGGCACGTCTCGGACCGGATCGCGGTGATGTACCTCGGCAAGATCGTGGAGCTGGCCGACCGCGAGTCGCTGTACCGGGCGCCGATGCACCCGTACACCAAGGCGCTGATGTCGGCGGTGCCGATCCCGGACCCGCGGCGCAAGAACGCCAAGAGCGAGCGCATCCTGCTCAAGGGCGACGTGCCCTCGCCGATCTCCCCGCCGAGCGGCTGCCGCTTCCACACCCGGTGCTGGAAGGCGACGCAGATCTGCAAGACGACCGAGCCGAAGCTCGTCGAGCTCAAGCCCGGCCAGCAGGTCGCCTGCCACCACCCGGAGAACTTCGAGGACCAGGCCCCGCAGGACACCGTCCTGCTGACGATCGCCAAGGAGGCGGCCGAGCTGGTCGCGGACGAGGTGCTCGCGGAGTCGGCGGAGACGTCGGCGGCGGTGGCGGCGGAGGTCGCGGAGATCGAGGCCGAGGCGGCAGCGGAGGAGCCCGCGGAGGCGGCGCCCGCTGCCGAGTCCGGCAATCCGGAAACCGCCGGCGAGAAGTAGACCGAAATCCGTCAAGGCGAAATGCCCCGGCAGTCCGAACGGACTGCCGGGGCATGTCGTATGTCGGCAAGCTTTTTCAGGTCAGGAATTCGTCTCCCAGTAATGCCAACCGACCGAGGTCGCCGGAAGTTTCGCCGTGCCCGTCGCCAGAACCGTCGTGCTGCAGTTCGGGTTGGTGCGGTTGGACTCCCAGCCGACCTTGTAGCCGTTGGAGCCGTACTGCAGGTTGCCGTACTTGTGGGAGCTGATGTTGTGCGAGTACGTGTGGCCGGTGGTGACCGCCACGGACTTGGTGATGCTGCCGCTCACGGAGGCCTTGGCCGAGGCGAACAGGTAGCTCGCGCTGACCTCCAGCGAGGTGGAGAGGCTGTAGGAGATGGTGGTGGCCCTGGTCACGGAGGCTGTCATGGTGCCGCCCGGGCCGTCCTTGAAGTAGGCGCCGCTCGCGGGGAGCCGGTAGGCCTGGTGGGAGGTGATGAGCACCCCGTAGGTCACCGGGCACTGCCTGGGCATGGCCGATGCCGGTGCAGCCGCCGCCACGACCGGCGCAGTCGTGGCCATCAGGAGCGCGCCCAGCATTGCTCTCTTGCGCATGGAATTTCCCCCATTTAAGTGGTCCGGTTCCCGCTTCAGCGGAAACCGTCAAGACGCGAGCGAGCCTATGGATTTTGACAGGGGCCGGTCAATCAAAGGCCGCGGGATTGAGGAAGAACTGAGCTTCGCGCTTTACTCGATGAAGTCTCTGGCAAAGCTCTCGCCAAGCCCGTAGACCGCGAGGTCGTGATGGGGCACAGGGTCGGACAGGAGTCAACTTCCCAGTAGCGCATGACGACTTGGCAAAGTCATGTCCATGTCGATGCAGCGGAGTGCAGAGTCGGGCGTATCCGTCTGATCGGACTACGAACCGAAGGGGCTACTCATGGCACTCTCCCGTTCGGCACGCTTAGGGGCCGTCGCGACCGCGGCGGCCTCTTTCCTTGTCATCGCCGCTTCCTCCGCCCCCACTCCGGGCGCCCCGGGCATCGGCGACACCTACTTCCCGAATCTCGGCAACGGCGGCTTCGACGCCCGCCACTACGACCTCGATGTGGCGTACAACCCGGACACCGACCGCCTCGACGGCCGTACGACGCTCACCGCCCGCGCCACCCAGACCCTCTCCTCCTTCGATCTGGACCTGCAGAAGCTGGAGGTCACCGGGGTCGAAGTGAACGGCAGACGCGCCGGGTTCACCCGGGACGGCGACGAACTGCGCATCACGCCGAAGGGAGTGCTCCCCAAGGGGCACACCTTCAAGGTCACCGTCACCTACGGCGGCGTCCCCGAACCCCTCAACGGCCCCATCGTCTTCGGCTCCGACTACGGCTGGATGAAGACCCCCGACGGCGTCTTCGTCGCCTGCGAACCCAACGCCGCCTCCACCTGGTTCCCGTCCAGCGACCACCCCGACGACAAGGCCACGTACGACATCCGTATCAAGGCGCCGAAGGGGCTGACCGCCGTCTCCAACGGCCGTCTCGTCTCGACGTACGACAAGGGCGACTCGACGTACACCCACTGGCGCGAGTCGAAGCCCATGGCCACCTACCTGGCGACCGCCACCATCGGGAAGTTCGACGTCAAGACCGGCACCACCCCTTCCGGGATCCCGATCTACGTCGCCATCGACCCGGTGCTCGCCAACAGCAACAACGTCGACGTGTACGCCGTCACCGCGGCGGCCACCGACTACTGGTCGCAGGTCTTCGGGCCGTACCCCTTCGAGGAGACCGGCGCGATCGTCGACGACATGCCCCAGGCCGGGTTCTCGCTGGAGGTGCAGAGCAAGCCGGCGTACTCGGCCGTGCGCAACGAGACGACGATCGTGCACGAGCTCGCCCACCAGTGGTTCGGCGACTCGGTCTCGGTCGAGCGCTGGAAGGACATCTGGCTCAACGAGGGCTTCGCCACCTACGCCCAGTGGCTGTGGGCCGAGCACCAGGGCACCCGCAGCGCCCACGACTCCTTCCTGGCCGCCTACAACGCCCGCGCCGCCGACAACCCGTTCTGGCAGATCACCGTCGCCGACCCGCAGCGCGACACCATGTTCGCCTCCGCGGTCTATCAGCGAGGCGCGATGACGCTTCAGGCGCTGCGGGAACGCATCGGCGACAAGGCGTTCTTCGAGCTGCTGCCGACCTGGACGAGGATCCACCGCTACGGCAACGCCAACACCGGGCAGTTCGTCAGGCTCGCGGAGAAGATCTCCGGGCAGAACCTCGACGACCTGTTCCAGAAGTGGATCTACACCACCGGCAAACCGGCCCTGTGAGGGCCGTGAGAACCCCCGAGTAAGAATGTGGGGTGCTCAGCCAACTGTTCAGTCCCTCCGTCCAGCACACGCTCGACCTCGTCGGCATCTTCGTGTTCGCCATCTCCGGCGCGCTGCTGGCCGTCCGCAAGAACTTCGACGTCTTCGGCATCGCCGTGCTCGCCGAGGTCACCGCGCTGGGCGGAGGGCTGTTCCGGGACCTGATCATCGGGGCGGTGCCCCCGGCCGCCTTCACGGACCTGGGCTACTTCATCACCCCGCTCCTGGCCGCCCTCATGGTCGTCTTCCTGCACCCGCACGTGGAGCGCATCCAGGTCGCCGTGAACGTCTTCGACGCGGCCGGCCTCGGTCTGTTCTGCGTCGCCGGGACGATCAAGGCGTACGCGTACGGTCTCGGCCTCACCCAGTCCGCGACCCTCGGCCTCGCCACCGCCGTCGGGGGCGGTGTGCTCAGGGACGTCCTCGCCAACGAGGTGCCGTCACTGCTGCGCTGGGACCGCGATCTGTACGCGGTCCCAGCGATGGTCGGCTCCACCATGGCCGTCCTGTGCATCCGCTACGACGCCCTGACCCCCTTCACCAGCGGACTCGCGGTCGTCACCGCCTTCGTGTTGCGCCTGCTTGCGATGAAGTACCACTGGCGAGCGCCGCGTGCGTGGAACCGCCGGTCGACTGTGCGGGAGGAGTAGCGCTCCGTGCCCGCCCACGGTGCTGGCCCATCTCCACGGAGAGCCAGCGGAATGACGGGACCACCTGCGGACGCCACAGCGCCATGGTGTGTCCGCCCGCGCTCTTCGGGATGAAGACGACATGCACGGTCGTCGGTGCCTTCGCGATCTGTTCGAGGCCGACGCCGGCCTCGTAGCCGTCGTGCGGCTGGCCGGAGACGTACAGCGCGATCCGGGGCGGGGTGGGTGACTTCTTCAGCAGCAGGAAGGGGTTGTTCTCGGCCCGGACCGTCGGGTTCTGCGCGGCGAGCGAGTTGCGTTCGCCGATCGGGTCGTTGTAGCCGGACATGCTGATCGCGGCCATGTAGCGGTTCGGGTGCGCGACGGCCAGCTTGACCGCGCAGTGCGCCCCGGCCGAGTACCCGGCGACCGCCCAGCCCTTGGGAGCCGGCTGGGCACGGAAGTTGTCCATGACCATCTTCGGTACGTCGATGCTGAGCCAGGTGTCGGCGTTGACCTGGCCCGGGGTGTTGGCGCAGCCCGTGTCCACGCCGGCCAGCAGGTTGGTGCGCGGGGCGACCAGGATGAACGGCGCGACCTGCCCGCTGCGCATCAGCGGGGCCAGCTGCTGGGTCACCTTCATCGACCCGAACCACGCCTTCGCCGAGCCCGGGTAGCCGGGGAGCAGTTCGACCACGGGGAAGTTGTGGTTGCGGTAGCTGGGGTCGTCGTACTGCGGCGGCAGCCACACGTAGACCTCGGCGTTCACGCCGGAGACACGGCCCTTGAGCTCGGTCTGGCGCACGCCGCGCATGCCCGGGCCGGTGGCCGGGGTGAAGTCCTGCTTCACCTTGGGCAACCGTTTCAGCGCTATTCCGCCGGTACCGTCGGCACCAAGGTTGGCCGCCTGCTGCACATGGTTGCCCGTGCCGAGCAGGTCGGCCCAGTTGTCGTACAGGTTGTTCGCGTTGTTGATGAAGACGAAGACCAGCGCGACCGCCGTCCCCTGGGCGAACAGCAGCATCAACACGCGGGCCGCCGCGCGCAGGGCTTTTGGCCCGCGCATCCGCGTCCACAGCACGAGCGGCAGTATCAGGGCGATCGCGAACAGCACGATCAGCGTGTAGAGGAACGGAGTCCCGGTGAGGCTCATGTCCCCATAGAGGGGGAGAGGCGCCTCGGGGTTGAGGACGAGTGCGGGCACTTACCAAGAAATTGCCGGAACCTCACCCGGGAGGACGGCGGCCGAACGAATGTGTCATGCGCCCGTAACGTGAAAAGCTACCGCTTAGTAGTTTGTCGTTGTACGGTTCAGGCATGCCAGAAGCAGCTTCCGCGCAGGCCACGAGGGCCGCCATCGGTGACAGTGAGTTCGACCGGGACACCGCGCTCGCCCTGCGCGCACCCGGCGTGTACGACATCGACCTCTCCGCCGGCTGGACCATCATCAACGCCGTCAACGGCGGCTATCTGCTGGCCGTCCTGGGCCGCGCCCTCGCGGACGCCCTGCCGCACGCCGACCCGTTCACCATCTCGGCGCACTATCTGACGGCGTCCCAGCCGGGCCCGGCGGTCGTCCGCACCGACGTCGTCCGCACGGGCCGCACCCTGTCGACCGGCCAGGCCTCGCTCTTCCAGTACGACGAGCAGGGCCGCGAGGTGGAACGCATCCGCGTCCTCGCCTCCTACGGCGACCTGGACGCACTCCCGGACGACGTGCGGACCACGGCCGTCCCGCCGGAGTTCCCGCCCATGGACCAGTGCTTCGGCCCCCAGGACGGGCCGGCCCCCGTCTCCGGCAGCTCGGCGATCGCCGACCGCCTGATGATCAAGATCGACCCGGCCACCCTCGGCTGGGCGGTCGGCGCACCGTCCGGGAAGGGCGAGATGCGCGCCTGGTTCGGCCTGGCGGACGGCCGGGACGCCGACCCGCTCTCCCTCCTCCTGGCGGTGGACGCACTCCCGCCCACGGCCTTCGAACTCGGCCTGAAGGGCTGGGTGCCCACGGTGGAGCTCACGGTCCACGTCCGCTCCCGCCCGGCCCCCGGCCCCCTCCGCGTCTCGATCACCACCCGCAACCTGGCCGGCGGCTTCCTGGAGGAGGACGCGGAGGTCTGGGACAGCAACGACCGCCTGGTCGCCCAGTCCCGCCAGCTGGCCCGCGTGAGGCTCGGCTGAGTCAGGCGCTCCGCGGGTTGCGCGGGGGACCCGTTCGGTCTGAACGGCCTCGTCCTCAAACGCCGGACGGGCTGGGTTGGCTGAGCCGAATTCAGCCCCTCCGGCGTTTGAGGAGCGGGGGCCCGGGGGCCGGCCCCCGGGTCGGGGCAAGAAGGGGCGGCGGGGGCGATCAGGCTCGGCTGAGCGGAGCCCGGCCGAGCCAGGCTGCCAACTGGCGGTAGGTGTCGGCTCCTTCAGGGGCCGGCAGGACGTCGGCGAAGGGGGTCTCGTCGTCGCGCTGCGGGTCGGGCAGGACGCGGCGGGCGGTGGCGAGGGCGAACTCGGCCAGGTCCGGGTCGAGGTCCAGGGGGTGGCCCAGGGACTCGGAGAGGTCCCAGGTGTGGGTCACCAGTTCCATCACGTACCCCGACAGGGCCGCGCGGCCCGGTACCTCGCCCCAGGGGACGCGCACCGGGGCTTCCATGCGGTCGTCGCTCGCCCAGGCCTTGAGGACCCGGGTGCGGACCTCGTCGTACACGCCCGTCCAGTCGTCGTCGGCCACATCGTCCGTGAACGGGTGCACCGCGAGCCCGTCGCCGCCCTCGCCGACCACCGCGATGCGCAGGCTGCCGCCGACGATGTGACCGAGCAGGGTCCGCACGTCGAACTCGGTGCACGGGGTCGGGCCGGCCAGCTGCTCGGGACGTACCGTCTTGATGAGCGCCGCCGCCTGCTCGGTGGCGCGGGCGTACACGGGACGGGGGTCGATGGCGTTCATGGCGTTCATGGGGACCTCTCTCTGAAGGGCTTGGGTCAGAGAGTCGCCGCATAACCTGACAGTTTCCGTCAACATTTGCCGGAGACCTTCGCGCGGCGCGATTCTGGTGCCGTGAAGTCCGACCGACTGCTCTCGATCCTGCTGCTCCTGCAGACCCGCGGCCGCGTCCCCGCGCATGAACTCGCCGACCGGCTGGAGGTGTCGGTGCGGACCATCTACCGGGACGTAGAGGCCCTGTCCGCCTCCGGTGTCCCGGTGTACGCCGAGCGCGGGCGGCACGGCGGCATCGAGCTGCTTGCCGGGTTCCGTACGGATGTCACGGGGCTGACCGCGGACGAGTCACGCGCCCTGTTCATCCTCGCCGCCCAGGGCGCACACGCCGCGCTCGGCCTGGACGCGGCGCTCGGCTCGGCGCTGCGCAAGGTGATGGCCGCGCTGCCGGCGCCGTACCGCCCCGCCGCCGAGGTGACCTCCCGCCGCATCCTCGTCGACGCCACGCGCTGGAAGGGCGGTCCGCAGCCCGCCGTCGACCTGGACACCCTGCAGGACGCCGTCTTCGCCGACCGGCGGCTGCGGCTGCGCTACCGGCACAGCGGGGCGCAGGAGGCACGGACGTACACCGTCGACCCGTACGGACTCGTGTCGAAGGCGGGCATCTGGTACCTCGTCGCCGACCGGCGCGCGAAACCGCAGCTCTTCCGCGCCGACCGGGTGCGGTCCGCCGCCGTCCTGGACGAGGACGTGAAGCGGCGGCCGGGTGTCGAACTCGCCGATGTCTGGGAGGTGCTGCGCCGCCAGGTCGAGGAGCGTCCCGGCGGGCTCGACGTCACCGTCCGCGTCCGCCGCGACCGCCTCGACATGTTCCTGCGCCTGCACGCCGCACAGCTCGCCGAACTCCCCGAGGACGACGGCGAGGCCGAGTGGGTGACCGCGCGGCTCTCGTACGGCGTCGTCGGTCAGGCGCGCCAGCTGCTTCAGTTCGCCGACCACGTGGAGGTCCTCTCGCCGCCCGAGGTGCGCGCGGAACTGGCCGCCGCGGCCGCTTCCGTCACGGACCTGTACCAGCGAGTAGGCGAGAGCGGTCAGTGAAGCCGCAGGTCAGCGCGGTCTCTTGGGATCTGCTTGACCTGAGTCACAGGCCGCGGACAGAGCGCCCCCAAGGAAGCCCTAAGCGCCGTTGATTGAGTTTCCGCACTTGAGGACCCCTCATCTGCCTTCATCTTCCTTGGAGTTGTTTCTCATGAAGCGTGTGCGTCTCGTCCCCGCGGTGGCCCTGCTGGCGCTCTCGCCCCTGGTCCTGGCGGCCTGCGGCTCGGGCGACTCGTCGTCGTCCTCGAACAGCGGCAACTCCGGGCAGCAGCAGGCCTGTCAGGCACCGACCGGCAACGCTTCCGGGCGGCCGAGCGGCGCCCCCTCGGGCAGGCCCAGCGGCGCGCCCAGCGCCGGTGCGGCCGTGGGTGGCGGTCATGGAGGCCCCGGCGGAGGCGGCCGGGGCGGTGGCTGCGGCGGTCAGGGCGGCCCCGGCGGCGGTGCCGCACCCAGCGGCGCCCCCGCCGCGCAGGCCACCGAGAACTGAGGTCGGCTCAACCCGGCCAGTGGTGCCGCCCGATGCTGATCAGCCGCATCTGACGGGTCGCCACCTGCGCCACGCGCTCCCGGTCCTCCTCGGTGCCCTCCAGGGCCTCCAGGAACAGCGAGGCGGTGATCAGCATCTGGTCCACGTACAGATGGGCCAGCATGAGGAGGTCGTCGTCGTTCCAGCCCTCGGACTCCGGGTCCTTGGCGAGCTCGCCCTTCACCTCCTCGGCGAACCGGGCGAGTTGGTCCCGGATGGCGTCCCGCACCGGCTGGACCCCGCCGTGTCGCTCGCGGGCGATAAAGCGGACATGGGCGGGGTACCCGTCCACATGGCCGGCGATCAACTCGATGGCACGCGCTATGCGTTCCTCGCTGGAGTCGGCCGCGGACACCGTCGTCCGGATCATCGGGTGCAGGCTGCCCAGCGCCTCCTCGACCAGGGCCACGCCGAGATCCGCAATGGAGCGGAAGTGGCGGTAGAAGGCGGTCGGGGCGACGCCCACGGCGCGCGTGACCTCGCGCAGGCCCAGGCTGCTCAGGCTCTGCTCCTCCAGCAGGCCGAGCGCCGCGTCCAGGAGCGCCTGACGCGTCTTCTGCTTCTGGGCCTGCCGGATGCCGAGGGTGTGACTCATGTCATCCAGTTAACAACTGTTCTCCGGATTTGGAAAGCCGTCAGGCGCGCTAGACTCTGTAGTCAGTGAACAAGTGTTACTACAACCGTTCACCGAAACTTAACCAGAGGCGCCCTCCCGGGGCGCACGGAGGGGGATCGAATCCCATGCTGTTCCTCGTCGCCGCACTCATGCTGCTCGGCGTCGTCCTGGGCACCGTGGCCCACGCGCCGCTGACCGTCACCGCTCTCGTGGCCGTCGGCATCGCCGTCTGGCTCGGCATCTTCGCCGCCCGTGAGCGCCACAGCCGCCGCACCTCGGCCAACTGACCGCCGAGTCGGCCGCACGACCCGACTTCCGACTTCCTGGAGCTGAGCACGATGCAACTCACCGCCCCGGCCACGAGCCGCACCGACACCGCCACCCGCAAGCCCGCCCGCGACGCCGACGGTATGGCCGTCGCGTCCTTCATCCTCGGCCTTCTCGGCCTGCTCGTGCTGAACATCTTCCTCGGCCCCGTCGCCATCGTCCTGGCCGCCGTCGCCCTCTGGCGCGGCACCGCCCGCCGTGGCCGCGCATACCTGGGTATGGCCCTCGGTGTGGCCGACCTGGTGGTCCTGGTGATCGCCATGCAGCTGTCCAACACCGTTTCGTGGAGCCTGTGAGCCCGAGGCGCACCATGACGGACGGCCGACCTCCCCGAGGACGACGGGGCCCGGTCGCCGCACCGCCCGGTCCGGACGTACTGCCGACGACGGGGGCCCCGTAGAATCGGCCCCACCATGGCTTACCTCGACCACGCCGCGACCACGCCGATGCTCCCCGAGGCGGTCGAGGCGATGACCGCGCAGCTGAGCGTCACCGGCAACGCCTCCTCCCTCCATGCCTCCGGCCGGCAGGCCCGCCGTACCGTCGAGGAGGCCCGCGAGACCCTTGCGGAAGCGCTCGGCGCCCGCCCCAGCGAGGTCGTTCTCACCTCCGGCGGCACCGAGGCCGACAACCTCGCCGTGAAGGGCCTTTACTGGTCCCGCCGCGACGCCGACCCGGCCCGCACCCGTGTCCTCGCCAGCCCCGTCGAGCACCATGCCGTCCTCGACGCCGTGCACTGGCTCGGCGAACACGAGGGCGCCACCGTCGAGTACCTCCCGGTCGACCCGTACGGAAGGGTCCGTCCCGAGGCGTTGCGCGAGGCCATCGCCCGCAATCCCGACGATGTGGCCCTGGCAACCGTGATGTGGGCGAACAACGAGATCGGCACGGTCATGCCGGTCCGTGAACTCGCCGACGTGGCACGGGAGTTCGCCGTCCCGCTGCACGCCGACGCGGTCCAGGCCTTCGGGCAGGTCCGGGTCGACTTCGCCGCTTCCGGACTCGCCGCGATGACGGTCTCCGGGCACAAGATCGGCGGCCCGTACGGCATCGGTGCGCTGGTCCTCGGCCGCGAGTACACCCCCGTACCGGTCCTGCACGGCGGCGGCCAGGAGCGCCATGTCCGCTCCGGCACCCTCGACGTGCCCGCCGTCGCCTCCTTCGCGGTGGCCGGGCGCCTCGCCGCCGAGCAGCGCGAGTGGTTCGCGCGGGAGATCGGTGCCCTGCGCGACAGCCTGGTCGAAGCCGTCCGTACGGCGGTTCCGGACGCGATCCTGGGCGGGGACCCCGTGGACCGCCTTCCGGCCAACGCCCACTTCACCTTCCCGGGCTGCGAGGGCGACTCCCTGCTGCTGCTCCTCGACGCACAGGGCATCGAGTGCTCGACCGGCTCCGCCTGCACCGCGGGCGTCGCCCAGCCCAGCCACGTCCTGCTGGCCACCGGCACCGACCCCGACCTGGCCCGCGGCACCCTGCGCTTCTCCCTCGGCCACACCTCCACCGAGGCCGACGTCGAGGCCCTGGCGAAGGCGATCGGCCCGGCGGTCGAGCGGGCTCGAGCCGCCGGGCTCACCTGAGACGTCCCGCTAGCTCTCCGTCACCATGAGGGAGGCCATCATTCCCTCGTCCTCGTGCTGCAGCAGATGGCAGTGGAGCATGTACATGTAGGTGTCGTCGGAGAAGTCCGTGAACTCCATGGCGATCTTGATGGTTCCGCCGCCGACCACCTCGTAGGTGTCGAACCAGCCGAGGTCGACTCCGGTCGGATCCGCGCCGTTGACGGAGACCAGCTGGTACGGCACGTCGTGCAGATGGAACGAGTGCTCCAGCTGGGTGTTGTTCTTGATCGTCCAGATCTCCTTGGCGCCCAGCGTGGTGCTGATCATGGCCATGGACGACATGCTCGTGCCCACCGAACCGTCGATCGTCATCGAGGTGCCGCTCTGGCCGAGCGTGATGGTCCGGGCGGTGAAGCTGCTGGTGTCGTACCGGTCGATCGTGTTGAGCGAGCTCGGCAGGCCGGCCGGGGTGTCGGTGCCGGACGCGGTGATGGCGAGCACGTCGTAGGTGCCGCTGCCGCCGCGCACCCAGCCGGTGGTGACGACGGCCTGGAGCGTCACGGCGTCCGACAGGTCCAGCACGAACTCGGCGCGGGCGCCGGCCACCAGCCGGATGCTGGTCACCTCGGTGGCCGCGGTGAGGTAGCCCTGGTCGGTGGCGATCTGGTTGAGGTTGCCGCCGTCGCCGCGCTGGATGGTGATGATGTCGGACGGCGAGGCGTTGAGCACCCGGAACCGGGTGCGCGTCTTGGTCGCGGTGAAGGTGAGCGTGGTGTCGTCGACGTTGGTGCCGTTCAGCAGTAGCGGAAAGCTCAGCCCGCTGCTCAGATATCCGGCCAGGTTGTACTTGAGGTCGCCGGCGCTGTCGGTGGCGAGGCTCTGGAAGATCAGCGGGATGTCGTCCGTGCCGTAGGTGCCGGGGAGGTCCGAGGACGCGGTCGAGTCGTCCTCGACGATGATCATGCCGGCCAGGCCGTGCACCGCCTGCTTGGCCGTGGTGCCCAGGGCGTGCGGGTGGTACCAGAGCGTCTTGGCGTCGTCCTTGACCGTGAACGTCGGAGACCAGGTCTTCCCGTCGGCGAAGGCGACCTGGGGGCCGCCGTCCATCTTGGCCGGGACATGGGCGCCGTGGAAGTGGACGGTGGTGTCCTCGCCCAGGCTGTTGGTGATGTCGAGCAGGATCGTGTCGCCGCTGGTCCACTTCATGGTGGGGCCGAGGAAGGGCTGGTTGTAGCCCATCGTGTCGCTGGTGACCCCGGGGAGCACCTCGGCGGTGCCGGTCTTCGCCTCCAGCGTGAAGGTGGTGGTGCTGCCGGAGGTGGTGCCCTCCAGCAGATCCGGGACGGTCAGGGTGGCGGTGTTGGTCGCGGCGCCCGCCTTGCTCCTGCCCGCCTCCGTCAGCAGGGAGAAGGCGGCCCCGGCCCCGGCGACGGCCCCGAGACCGACTCCGGCCATGCCGCCGAGGAAGCTGCGCCGGTGCATGCCTTTGCCCTTGCGGGGGTTCTCGCCGTGTCCGCCCGTGGCCGAGCCGGGCTCAGTGGTGTGAGTCATGGGCGGGATCGTTGAACCAAGGACTGTGCGAGGACTGGGGTGAAGTCAGGAGCAAGCCGTGCCGGCTGTGAAGGCGCCCTGAGCGTCCGCCTCGCCCAACCTCCTTGAAGGAAAGCCAAGTTGAGGAAGGCCAGATCGCGCAGGGCGTGAGGGACGCAACGGACACCTCGTCCCGGCGGAAGCCTTTACGACTTCGTTGCCTTCTACGACTTCGTTGCTTTCTACGACTTCGTCGTCTTCTACGGCTTCGCTGTCTTCACCGACCGCACGAGCCCCATGTACCGGTCCCAGTCCCAGTACGGCCCCGGATCGGTGTGGTCCGTTCCCGGCACCTCCACATGCCCGATGATGTGCTCCCGGTCGACGGGTATGCCGTACCGCCGGCAGATCCCCGCGGTCAGCCGCGCCGAGGAGGCGTACATCGCGTCCGTGAAGGACGATCTGTTCTCCACGAAGCCCTCGTGCTCGATGCCGACACCGCGTTCGTTGTACTCGCGGTTGCCCGCCTGGAACGCCACGTCCAGCTCGCGGATCATCTGGGTTACGTGCCCGTCCTTGCGGACGATGTAGTGGGCCGCGGCCTTGTGGTCCGGGTCCTGGAAGGCCTTGACCGCGCTCGCGAAGTCGCCCTGGGTGACATGGATGATCACCCGGTCTATCGAGTAGTCGTCCGGCCGGTCGGCCCGCCGGTAGTTCGCCGAGGAGGCCGCCACCCACTGCGCACCCCGGAAGTCGACCGCACCCGGGGTGCGCGGCTTCTCCACCCCCGGCAGCCGCCACCACAGGTGCGACAGCTCCTGACGCGCCAGCACCGCCGTACCGACCGCGGCCGCCGCCCCGCCCACCAAAAGCGCACGGCGGCCGATCCGCCGGTCCGAGTCACTCCTGCTCGCCCCCATGCGATCACCAACGGATACTCGTGGGCCCCGGTTCCCGGGCGCCCGTACTCTTGAAGGGTTATGACTGACACCTCGCAGCGCCCCCGCCCCCTTCGCGTACTCGCCGCCATGTCCGGCGGAGTGGACTCCGCAGTCGCCGCCGCCCGCGCCGCGGAGGCCGGCCACGACGTGACCGGCGTCCACCTCGCGCTCTCCGCGAACCCGCAGTCCTTCCGCACGGGCGCGCGTGGCTGTTGCACCATCGAGGACTCGCGGGACGCCCGCCGCGCCGCGGACGTCATCGGCATCCCGTTCTACGTCTGGGACCTCGCCGACCGCTTCCGCGAGGACGTCGTCGAGGACTTCGTCGCCGAGTACGAGGCCGGCCGCACCCCGAACCCGTGCCTGCGCTGCAACGAGAAGATCAAGTTCGCGGCCCTGCTGGACAAGGCCCTCGCGCTCGGCTTCGACGCCGTCTGCACCGGCCACTACGCCCAGGTGATCGTGAACGAGGACGGCACCCGCGAGCTGCACCGCGCCTCCGACATGGCCAAGGACCAGTCGTACGTCCTCGGCGTCCTGGACGAGAAGCAGCTGGCGCACGCCCTCTTCCCGCTCGGCGACACCGTGACGACCAAGGACGAGATCCGCGCCGAGGCCGAGCGCCGCGGCCTCGCGGTCGCGAAGAAGCCCGACTCGCACGACATCTGCTTCATTGCCGACGGCGACACCCAGGGGTTCCTCGCCAACCGGCTCGGCAAGGCCGAGGGCGACATCGTCGACGAGTCCGGCGCCAAGCTGGGCACCCACGAGGGCGCGTACGGCTTCACCATCGGCCAGCGCAAGGGCCTGCGCATCGGCACTCCCGCACCCGACGGCAAGCCGCGCTACGTCCTGGACATCTCGCCGGTGAACAACACGGTGACGGTGGGCCCGGCCGACGCCCTGGACGTGACCGCCCTGACCGCGATCAAGCCCCGCTGGTGCGGCACCGCGCCCTCCGGCCCCGGCAACTACACCGCCCAGCTGCGCGCCCACGGCGGCGAGACCGAGGTCACCGCCGAACTCGTCGACGGCACCCTGGAGGTCTCCTTCGCGGAGCCCGTCCGCGGGGTCGCCCCCGGCCAGGCGATCGTGCTGTACGACGGCACGCGCGTGGTGGGCTCGGCGACGATCGCGACGACCACGCGCGCGAGGACGACGACTTCCGTCACGTGACGGATCCCGGGCCGCCGGACAGGGGCGCGCGGTGACCATCCGTCCGGAAGAACTCCGCCAGCACCGGCGCGAGGACGTTCGGATCCACCATGTGGGTCTGTCCCTCCAGGATTCGGTACGTTCCCTGGGGTGCGGTTTCGGCCACGGCCCTGGCGGCCTCGCGCATCCAGGCGGGGCTCGCGCTGCCCGCGAGGGACAGAACGGGAACCTCGATCCCGGCCAGCCGGTCCAGCGGCACCAGGCCGTCTCCCATCACCGCGTTGTCGTACGCCAGACTCGGCGCGATCGCCTCCATGCCGGACCACATGGGGGAGTTGCGGGCGCTCTGGATCATCTCCTCGGCCAGCCCGGTGAGCCTGAGGAACAGCTCGACCGCGTCCCCGCGCCGGCCCTGCCCGAGCGCCTCCTCGAGCTGCTCGGTGTACTCGGCGCGCTCCTTCGCGCCTCCCTCGTACACCGCGAACGGCACCTCGTACACGGCGACCCGGCGGACCGGCAGCCCGCTCGCGGCCGCCTCCAGGACCAGCGCGCCGCCCGACGAGATGCCGTACAGCGAGGCCTCGCCGCCCACCGCGTCGATGAGCGCGGCGAGATCCTCGACCTCGCGGGCCACCGCGTACGGCTGGGTGTCGCCGCTCTCGCCGCGGCCCCGGCGGTCGTAGGAGACGACGCTGAAACGGCCGGCGAGCGGCCCGGCGAGGGGTGCCACGGTGGCACCCGTCGACATCGCTCCGCTGACGAGGATGACCGCGGGCCCCTCCCCGGTGCGCTGGTAGGCGAGAGAGGTGCCGTCGTGCGAAATGGTCTTCTTGTCCATGCCTGTGGAGACTGCCCCAAGGCGGGGAAATAATCGCCCTTACGCGCTGAAGACCTCGCTCACGACAGCTCGACTTCGTAGAAGCAGAGGTGGTCCTTGATCTCGGCGACCTCCGGCTTGGGCTCGGGATAGGACCACACCAGGTCCGCCGCGTCCGGCAGCGACCAGTAGCTCGCGGTGCCCTTGAACGGGCAGTAGGTGTGGGTGTCGGACGGGGTCAGCAGATCGAGCCGTACGTCCTCGGCGGGGATGTAGTACCGCGGCGGACAGCCCGTCTCCCTGAGGACGAGGGCCCGTTCGCTCTCCGCCAGGACCTGCTCGCCGTGCACCACGCGCACGTGCCGGTCGCTCTGCTCGATGGTGATCGTGTGTCCTTCGGCCATACCGGAAAAGCATTCGCCAAGCCCCCTTTCTTCCCGCGTACGGTGAGGGCATGCGAATCTGCGTCTTCCTCTCCGCCGCCGACCTCGACGACCGGTACACGCGCCCCGCGCGCGAGTTCGCCGAACTGCTGGGCAAGGGCGGGCACACGCTGGTGTGGGGCGGTTCGGACGTCGGCCTGATGAAGGTGGTCGCCGACGGCGTGCAGGAGGCCGGAGGACGGCTGTGCGGGGTCTCCGTGGACTTCCTGGCGGCCAAGGCGCGGCCGGGCGCGGACGAGATGGTGATCGCCCGTGACCTCGCCGAGCGCAAGAGGCTGCTCCTGGAGAAGGCTGACGCGGTGGTCGTCATGGTCGGCGGGACGGGAACCCTGGACGAAGCCACCGAGATCCTGGAACTGAAGAAGCACGGTCACACCGACAAGCCCGTGGTCCTGCTCAACACCGCGGGTTTCTACGACGGCCTCAAGGAGCAGTTCCGGCGCATGGAGGACGAGGGGTTCCTGCCCCGGCCCCTCACCGACCTGGTGTTCTTCGCGGAGGAGCCGGTGGGTGCGCTGGCCTACCTGGAGGAGAGCCAGGGCATCGAGTGACGCGGGCATGATGCGGGCGGCGGAGCGGGGCGGGGCGTTGCGCGGGTCCCCGCGGGTGCGAGCATGGCGGGCATGGCTACCCATGTGATCACCGGAGCGGGCTCCGGCATCGGCGCGGCCGTCGCCCGCCGCCTCCACGCGCGCGGGGACGAACTCGTGCTCCACGCGCGCGACGCGGGCCGCGCGAAGGAACTCGCGGCGGAGTTTCCCGGTGCGAGGACGCTGGTCGGCGACCTGGCCGACCCGGACAAGCTGTCCTGGGCCTTCTCGCACCAGACGCTGCCGGACCGGGTGGACTCCCTGCTCCACATCGCGGGTGTGGTCGACCTCGGGCCGGTCGGCGAGCTGACGCCCAAGACCTGGCGCCACCAGCTCAACGTCAACCTGATCGCCCCGGCCGAGCTGACCCGCCACTTCCTGCCCCAACTCCGCGCGGCCCGCGGTCATGTGGTCTTCGTCAACTCCGGCGCGGGCCTGAACGCCCATGCCGACTGGTCCGCCTACGCGGCCTCGAAACACGGCCTGAAGGCCCTGGCGGACTCGCTGCGGCACGAGGAGCACGGCAACGGCGTCCGTGTCACCTCGGTCTTTCCCGGCCGCACGGCCAGCCCCATGCAGGCCAAGGTCCACCAGCAGGAGGGCAAGGAGTACGACGCGTCGAAGTGGATCGACCCCGAGTCGGTCGCGACGACGATCCTTCTGGCGGTGGACCTGCCGCGGGACGCGGAGATCAACGACCTGACGGTCCGCCCGGGCCGCTGACGGACGTTTTTCGCCCCCGCCGCCCCTTCCCGTCCCGACCCGGGGGCCAGCCCCCTGGGCCCCTGCTCCTCAAACGCCGGAGGGGCTGGATTGTGGCGGGAGGGGCTGATTTTTCGCCGGCCGGGGCTTGATCTTTCAGCCCGTCCGGCGTTTGAGGACGAGGCCGTTCAGGCCGAACGGGGGTCTGGGGGCGGAGCCCCCAGGGACGGGACGGGTAGGGGTGGCGGGGGCGGAAACATAGGCTTCTCGTGTGAACGCAGACCTTTCCTTCGGCCCCGCCACCGGCATCGGCTCCATGCCCGGCGGCGACGCCCGCGAGGCGGCCAAGACCGTCACCGGGACCTTCGAGGACTTCCCCCACCTGCCCGAGCTCCCGGCCCGCGGCCCCGGCGCCGACATGATCGGCAGAACCGCAGGGATGCTCGTCGAGCTGTACGCCCGCGTGGAACCCAGCGGCTGGCGCATCGGCGACCGCCCGGGGCGGGACACCAAGCGGGCCAGGTCATGGCTCGGCGAGGACCTCGACGCGATCGAGGAGTTCACGCAGGGGTACGAGGGCCCCCTCAAGGTGCAGGCGGTCGGCCCCTGGACCCTCGCCGCCGCCCTGGAACTGAAGAACGGCGAGGCGGCCCTCTCCGACGCCGGCGCCTGCCGCGACCTCGCCGCCTCCCTCACCGAGGGAATCCGCTTGCACCTGGCCGAGCTGCAGCGCCGCATCCCCGGCGCCCACCTCGTCCTCCAGCTCGACGAACCCTCCCTCACCGCCGTCCTGCGCGGCCGGGTGAAGACCGCCAGCGGCTACCGCACCCACCGCGCCGTCGACCGCCAGCTCGTCGAGGCCACCCTCCGCGAGGTCCTCGGGGTTCACAGCGACGGCCCCACCGTGGTCCACTCCTGCGCACCGGACGTCCCCTTCGCCCTCCTGCGAAGGGCGGGCGCGGCGGCGGTCTCCTTCGACTTCTCGCTCCTCACCGAGCGTGACGACGACACCATCGGAGAGGCGGTGGAAGCGGGTACCCGGCTCTTCGCAGGTGTCGTACCGGGCACGGACGGCCCATTGTCAGACCCTGCCGGTAGCGTCATGGGTGTCAGGACGCTGTGGCGCAGGCTGGGGCTGCAACCGGGACTTCTCGCGGAGGCGGTCACCCTCACCCCGTCGTGCGGACTCGCGGGGGCCTCCCCGGACTACGCACGCAGGGCCCTCGCCCACTGCGTCCGGGCGGCGAGATCCCTCGCGGACAACCCAGAGTAACGGGAGGACAACACGGTGGCCGGCGACAAGCAAGCGGAGACGACGGTGCCCGCCGAGGCACGGGAGAAGCACGCGAAGCTCGCTGAGCAGATCGAGGAGCACCGCTTCCGGTACTACGTGAAGGACGCTCCGGTCATCAGCGACGCGGAGTTCGACAAGCTCCTGCGCTCCCTGGAGGCGCTGGAGGAGGAGTACTCCGAACTGCGCACGCCGGACTCCCCGACCCAGAAGGTCGCGGGGGCGTACGAGACGGAGTTCACCTCCGTCGAGCACCGCTCCCGCATGCTGTCCCTGGACAACGCCTTCAGCGACGAGGAACTGGCCGCCTGGGCGGAGCGCGTCGCCAGGGACGTCGGCGGGCCCGGCTACCACCTCCTGTGCGAGCTCAAGGTCGACGGCCTCGCCGTCAACCTCACCTACGAGCGGGGCCGCCTCACGCGCGCGGCGACCCGCGGCGACGGCCGCACCGGCGAGGACATCACCCCCAATGTCCGTACGATCGCGGAGATTCCGGACAGGCTGGGCGGTGACCGCGTCCCCGACCTCGTGGAGATCCGCGGCGAGGTCTACTTCCCGATGGAGAAGTTCGAGGAGCTCAACGCCCGTCTGGTGGAGGCCGGCGACAAACCCTTCGCCAACCCGCGCAACGCGGCGGCCGGTTCACTGCGCCAGAAGGACCCCCGCGTCACCGCCACCCGCCCGCTCCACATGGTCGTCCACGGCATCGGCGCCCTGGAGGGCTTCGAGGGCCTCACCCGCCTCTCCCAGGCCTATGACCTCCTCAAGACCTGGGGCCTGCCCACCTCCCGGCACAACAAGGTGGTCGACGGCCTCGACGGCGTACGGGAGTTCATCGCCTACTACGGCGAGAACCGCCACTCCGTGGAGCACGAGATCGACGGAGTGGTCGTCAAGCTGGACGAGATCCCGCTCCAGGGACGGCTCGGCTCCACCTCCCGCGCCCCGCGCTGGGCGATCGCGTACAAGTACGCGCCGGAGGAGGTCAACACCAAGCTCATCAACATCCGCGTGGGCGTGGGCCGTACGGGCCGGGTCACTCCGTACGCCCAGGTCGAACCGGTCACGGTGGCCGGCTCCGAGGTCGAGTTCGCCACCCTGCACAACCAGGACGTCGTCAAGGCCAAGGGCGTCCTCATCGGCGACACGGTGGTGCTGCGCAAGGCCGGTGACGTCATCCCGGAGATCCTCGGCCCGGTCGTCGACCTGCGCGACGGCAGCGAGCGCGAGTTCGTGATGCCGGCCGAGTGCCCCGAGTGCGGTACGGCGCTTCGGCCGATGAAGGAGGGCGACGTCGACCTGCGCTGCCCCAACGCCCGCACCTGCCCGGCCCAGTTGCGCGAGCGGCTGTTCTATCTGGCGGGCCGCAAGGCACTGGACATCGAGCACTTCGGCTATGTCGCCGCGGCGGCCCTCACCAAGCCGCTGGAACCGGAGGACCCGCCCCTCGCGGACGAGGGCGACCTGTTCGACCTCACCATCGAGCGGCTGCTGCCCATCAAGGCGTACGTCCTCGACCAGGACAGCGGGCTGCCCAAGCGCGACCCGAAGACCGGCGAGGAGAAGGTCGCCACGGTCTTCGCCAACCAGCAGGGCGAGCCGAAGAAGAACGCGGTTGCCATGCTGGAGAACATCGCCGCGGCCAAGGAGCGCCCGCTCGCGCGCATCCTCACGGGCCTGTCGATCCGTCACGTCGGCCCCGTCGCCGCCGAGGCGCTGGCCCGCGAGTTCCGGTCGATCGAGCGCATCGAGCAGGCCACCGAGGAGGAGCTGGCGAACACCGACGGCGTCGGCGGAATCATCGCCGCCTCCCTCAAGGAATGGTTCGCCGAGGAATGGCACCAGAAGATCCTGCGCAAGTGGCGGGCCGCGGGCGTGCGCATGGAGGAGGAGAGTTCGGGCGAGGACGAGGGGCCGCGGCCGCTCGAAGGGCTGACCGTCGTGGTCACCGGCACTCTCGAGCACTTCACCCGCGACGGTGCGAAGGAGGCGCTGCAGAGCCGCGGAGCGAAAGTAACCGGTTCCGTTTCGAAGAAGACATCCTTCGTCGTCGTAGGTGACAATCCTGGGTCGAAATATGACAAGGCGATGCAGGTCAAGGTGCCCGTTCTGAACGAGGAGGGCTTCAACGTCCTGCTGGAACAGGGACCGGACGCGGCGGCCGAAGTTGCGCTTCCCACAGCGGAATAGCGATTGAAGGCCACCCGATCGGCGCATACCAGATGCATACGGGTGGCCGGGGTGCATTCGGGCAACCGTCTACGACCGCTGCCCGTGGAAGCCTTCTGCGGCCTACTGTTGAGGTGTGCACCTGCCGTGCCCAGCTGCGGTTGGGGCATCCCCTTGCTCTTGACGAGCAAGGGGAAGGGTTTTCCAACGCGGTGCCGTTGATGGATGTCGGGCAACGGGCCGCGTGGCGTGGGCACCGCCGGCTGTGAGAGGGACGGGAATGGAACCGACCGAGAGCGCCGCCCCTGACTCACGGCTGCGCCTGCGCCGGGTCACCGGCGCATGGCGGGCGAGCCGGTGGGCCGGGCGGCCGTCGGAGCGTCCGGGTGCGGAGGGGCGCGCCACCGGACAGTACACCGTGACGGACGGGCGCGCCCCGCACCTCACCGCCGACCACCCTCCCGGACTGCCGGACCCCGAACACGAACGGCACATGTCCTGGCCCGCACTGCCCGCGGCGGTCGTCGCGGCGGCGGCCTTCGTCCTCGGCGCCGGCTTCTACCGCGGTTTCGCCGGCACCCACGCGCTCTTCCCGGCCGGCACCGTCGGCTGGTCCTTCGCCGTGCTGACCGGCATCATCGTCGGCCACCTGGTCATGCTCGGCCGCTCCCGCTGGTGGGGCGGCACCGGCTCGGGCGCCGCCCTCACCCTCGCCGTCCTGCTGCTCTACGGCTGGGTGCCCGCCGGAATGGTCAGCCTCACCGTGGTCGTGCTGGTCGGCATAGCCCGGCGCAACCGCTGGCGCCAGGGCGTGCTGCACGGCTCGGTGGACATCCTCGGCATCGGAGCCGGAGCCCTGGTGCTGGGCGCCTTCGGACGGGTGCCGTCCGTGGAGAAACCCTGGACCCCCGACACCTGGACGCTCTACACCGCGCCCGAGGTGATGCTGGTCGCCGTCGCCTACCTCCTGGTCACCCGCACCCTCCTGTGGTACCTGCACGCCCCGCGCCACGGCGGACTGCCCACCGTCGCCCGGACCGCCCTGGTCAGACAGGGCCTGGTCGCGGTCGCGCTGTTCGGCATCGCCCCGCTGGTCTGCGTGGTCGCCGTCGCCCAGCCGGTGCTGCTGCCGCTGTTCGCCATCCCGCTGATCGCCCTCGACTCCACTCTGTGGATAGCCCGGGCCCGGGCCGAGGAGCAGCTGCGCGACCCGCTGACCGGGCTGCCCAACCGGCAGTGGCTCCTCGAGCGCATCTGGACCGCGCTGGACGACGCCGAACGCATCGGCGCCCGCGCCGCCCTGATGCTGATCGACCTGGACCGCTTCCGCTCGGTCAACGACACCCTGGGGCATCTCGCCGGTGACCGGCTGCTCCTGCAGATAGCCGACCGGCTGCGCCTCGCCCTGCCCCGCGGAGCGGAGGCCGCGCGGCTCGGCGGTGACGAGTTCGCCGTTTTACTCCCGGTCGCCGACTCCACGACCTCCGCGACCCGGGTCGCCCGGAGCCTCGTCGCCGCGCTCAGTTCCCCGCTCGACCTGGACGGGCTCACCCTCGTGCTGGAGGCCAGCGCGGGCGTCGCCGTCTTCCCGGACCACGCGCTGGATGCCGAGGGGCTGCTGCGGCGGGCGGACGTGGCGATGTACCAGGCGAAGCGGGACCGTACGGGCGTCGAGGTGTACGAGTCCAAGCGGGACTCCAACACACCGGACCGGCTGGGCCTGCTCGGCGATCTGCGCCGGGCGCTGGACGCGCACGAGGTGCAGCTGCACTACCAGCCCAAGGTCCGCTTCGACGGCCAGGTCGCGGGACTTGAGGCCCTGGTCCGGTGGGTGCATCCCGAGCGCGGGAAGGTGCCGCCGGACGAGTTCATAGCGATCGCCGAGTCCTCGGGGCTGATGCCCCATCTCACGGAGTACGTCCTGGAGACGGCGCTGGGACAGGTGGCCCGGTGGCGGGCCCAGGGCCTGCATGTGCCGGTCGCGGTCAACGTCTCCCCGCGTGACGTCCACACCCCCGGTTTCGCGGGCTCCGTCGCCGCCCGGCTGGCCCGGCACGGAGTCCCGGCGGGAGCGCTCCAACTGGAGATAACGGAACACGTCCTGCTCGAGGACCCGCAGCGCGCCGCCGACACACTGGCCGGACTGACCGGGCACGGCGTGAAGATGTCCCTGGACGACTTCGGCACCGGCTACTCCTCCCTGGTGCATCTGCGGCGGCTCCCGGTGAGCGAGCTGAAGATCGACCGCTCCTTCGTGGCCCGCCTCGCCGTCGACGCGGAGGACGCGGAGATCGTCCGCTGCACGGTCGACCTCGCCCATTCCCTCGGGCTGCTGGTCGTCGCGGAGGGCGTCGAGGACGACGAGACCTGGGAGCGGCTGCGCGACCTCGGCTGCGACGCCGTACAGGGCTGGCTGGTCGCGGCCGCGATGCCGCCGGAGGAGACGACGGCGTGGCTGCGGGCGCGGGGATCGCGGGGCTGGCAGCGGCCTCGCGCGGCCCTGCCGGCCGCGGCGACCGACGAGTAGTTCGCCCACCGGCCCACCCGTGCGGGCCGGCGGTGCGCTGTGCTGCTCTGCCTAGTTCGATCAGGTCCGTGGTCCGTACCGTCGTCACAAGGGGATTCAGGAATGTCGCTGTTCGTGCCGAAGTTCGATGACTCCGTGATCGTCCGCGAGGCCGAGGCCGAGGTGGTCGGATTTGCTCCCACCACCGTCAGGCTGCTGGCCGACAGCAGCTCGACGGGCGGGGCGCTCTCCACCCAGCGTGTCACCCTCACCGACGGCGCGGACGGCGCCAAACCACACTGGCACGACAACTCCGCCGAGATGTTCTTCCTGCTCGACGGCGCCGCTGAGATCCTCTCCGGCGAGGACGTCGTCACCGCAGGACCGGGGGACCTCGTCGTCGTCCCGCCGGGCAAGCCGCATGCCTTCGCCGCCGTGCCCGGTGCCGACGCCGACCTCCTCATCGTCCTGACGCCCGGCGTCGAACGCTTCGAGTACTTCCGCCACCTCCAGCGCATCGCCCTCGGCGACGTCACCCCCGAAAGCCTGCTGGAAGTACAGGAGCTGTATGACAACCACTTCATGAAGAGCGAGGCCTGGGACGGGCGCCGCTGACTGCCGCCGGCCCCTTGGGCGTAAGGTCCGGGAAACCGTTTCACGGTCACCGGGCCCCGCCCCATAGGATTGGGGACTGGCGTCACATTTCCGCCTGCCCCCAACCACACACACTCACCCCAGAGGAACGCTGCATGCCTGGCATCACGCGCGAGGAGGTCGCCCACCTCGCCCGGCTGGCGCGTCTGGAGCTGAAGCCCGAAGAGCTCGAACACTTCGCGGGACAGCTGGACGACATCATCGGCGCGGTGGCTCGCGTCAGCGAGGTCGCCGACCAAGACGTACCGCCGACCTCGCACCCGCTCCCGCTGACGAACGTCATGCGCAAGGACGAGGTCCGTCCCTCGCTCACCCCCGAGCAGGCGCTCTCCGGCGCCCCGGCCCAGGAGCAGCAGCGTTTCAAGGTGCCGCAGATCCTGGGGGAGGACTAACCGCCATGACGGACAACGTCAACATCATCAAGCTCACGGCCGCCGAGACCGCCGCGAAGATCGCCTCCGGCGAGCTCACGGCCGTCCAGGTCACCGAGGCCCACCTGGCCCGTATCGAGGCCGTCGACGAGAAGGTGCACGCCTTCCTGCACGTCGACCGCGAGGGTGCGCTGGCCCAGGCCCGTGCCGTCGACGAGAAGCGGGAGCGGGGCGAGAAGCTCGGCCCTCTCGCCGGTGTGCCGCTCGCACTCAAGGACATCTTCACCACCGAGGGCATCCCGACGACCGTCGGTTCGAAGATCCTCGAGGGCTGGATCCCGCCGTACGACGCGACCCTCACCCAGAAGCTGAAGGCCGCCGACGTCGTCATCCTCGGCAAGACCAACATGGACGAGTTCGCCATGGGGTCGTCGACGGAGAACAGTGCCTTCGGGCCCACCGGCAACCCGTGGGACCTCACCCGCATCCCCGGCGGCTCCGGCGGCGGCTCCTCCGCCGCGCTCGCCTCCTTCCAGGCACCCCTCGCCATCGGCACCGACACCGGCGGCTCCATCCGCCAGCCGGCCGCCGTCACCGGCACGGTGGGCGTGAAGCCGACGTACGGGGCGGTCTCCCGCTACGGCATGGTCGCCTTCTCCTCCTCCCTCGACCAGGGCGGCCCCTGCGCCCGTACGGTCCTGGACGCGGCGCTGCTGCACGAGGTCATCGCCGGGCACGACCCGCTCGACTCGACGTCCATCGACGCGCCCGTCCCGCCGGTCGTCGAGGCCGCCCGCAACGGCAGCGTCGAGGGCATGCGCGTCGGCGTCGTCAAGCAGTTCCGCGGCGAGGGCTACCAGGCCGGCGTCATCCAGCGGTTCGACGAGTCCGTCGCGCTGCTGAAGGAACTGGGCGCCGAGATCGTCGAGCTGGACTGCCCGTCCTTCGACCTCGCGCTGTCGGCGTACTACCTGATCGCGCCGAGCGAGTGTTCCTCGAACCTCGCCCGTTTCGACGGCCTGCGCTACGGCCTGCGGACCGGCGACGACGGCACGCACTCCGCCGAGGAGGTCACCTCCCTCACCCGCGCCGAGGGCTTCGGCCCCGAGGTGAAGCGCCGCATCATGCTCGGCACGTACGCCCTGTCCAGCGGCTACTACGACGCCTACTACGGCTCCGCCCAGAAGGTCCGCACGCTGATCACGCGCGACTTCGAGAAGGCCTTCGAGCAGGTCGACGTCATCGTCTCGCCGACGACCCCGACCACCGCCTTCCCGATCGGCGAGCGCGCCGACGACCCGATGGCGATGTACCTCGCCGACCTGTGCACCATCCCCACGAACCTCGCGGGCAACGCGGCCATGTCGCTGCCCTGCGGTCTGGCCCCGGAGGACAACCTCCCGGTCGGGCTGCAGATCATCGCCCCCGCGCTGAAGGACGACCGTCTTTACAAGGTCGGCGCAGCCGTCGAGGCCGCCTTCGTGGAAAGGTGGGGGCACCCGCTCCTCGAGGAGGCTCCGTCGCTGTGACCAAGACACTGACCAAGGCCAAGGACTTCAAGAAGTCCAAGTCCGGTACGTACGTGTCCATCGCCACCACCGCCTTCGGCGCGCTGGGTGTCGCCAAGCGGATCAAGAAGGCACGTTCCGAGCAGGACACGCTGCGGCTGATCGACGCGACCGTGGCCGCCGTCGGGATCGTCACCGGTCTCGCCGTCCTGTACCGCGAGCTGAAGCGGCTGGGCGACGACGACGTCCTGCTGGGCTGAGAGGGAAGTTTCACCGTGACCACCACGACCGACCTGGAGTCGTACGAGGACGCGCTGGCGTCGTACGACCCCGTCATGGGCCTCGAGGTCCATGTCGAACTCGGCACCAAGACCAAGATGTTCTGCGGCTGTTCGACCGAACTCGGTCAGGACGCCAACACGCAGACCTGTCCCACCTGCCTCGGCCTGCCCGGCTCGCTCCCGGTCGTCAACGCGACCGGCGTCGAGTCGGCGATCAAGATCGGGCTCGCGCTGAACTGCGAGATCGCCGAGTGGTGCCGCTTCGCCCGGAAGAACTACTTCTATCCGGACATGCCGAAGAACTTCCAGACCTCCCAGTACGACGAGCCGATCGCCTTCAACGGCTACCTCGACGTACAGCTGGAGGACGGCGAGACCTTCCGCGTGGAGATCGAGCGCGCCCACATGGAGGAGGACACCGGCAAGTCGACCCATGTGGGCGGCGCGACCGGCCGTATCCATGGCGCCTCGCACTCGCTGCTCGACTACAACCGGGCCGGCATCCCGCTCATCGAGATCGTCACCAAGCCGATCGTCGGCGCGGGCGACCGTGCCCCCGAGGTGGCCAAGGCGTACGTCCGTGAGCTGCGCGAGGTCATCAAGGCGCTCGGTGTGTCGGAAGCCCGGATGGAAATGGGGCAGATGCGCTGCGACGTGAACCTCTCGCTGATGCCCAAGGGCAGCGAGAAGTTCGGCACGCGCTCCGAGACGAAGAACGTCAACTCGCTGCGGTCCGTGGAGCGTGCGGCCCGTTTCGAGATCCAGCGGCACGCGGCCGTGCTGAACAGCGGCGGCACGATCGTCCAGGAGACCCGCCACTTCCACGAGGACACCGGGTCGACGACCTCGGGCCGGGTGAAGGAAGAGGCCGAGGACTACCGGTACTTCCCCGAGCCGGACCTGGTGCCGGTGGCCCCCTCGCGCGAGTGGGTCGAGGAGATCCGGGCGGCGCTGCCCGAGCTGCCGCTGGCCCGCCGTACCCGGCTGCTCGCCGAGTGGGGCATCTCCGCCACCGACATGCAGGCGATCCTCAACGCCGGAGCGCTGGACCCGATCGTCGCGACGATCGACGCCGGTGCCGACGCGGCCTCCGCCCGCAAGTGGTGGATGGGCGAGCTGGCGCGCAGCGCCAACGAGTCGGGCGTCTCGCTCGACGAGCTGGCGATCACGCCGGAGCAGGTCGCCCGGGTCACCGCCCTGGTCAACTCCGGTGACCTGAACGACAAGCTGGCCCGCCAGGTCATCGAGGGCGTTCTCGCGGGCGAGGGCACCCCGGACGAGGTCGTCGACAAGCGCGGTCTGAAGGTCGTCTCCGACGACTCGGCGCTGGGTACGGCGGTCGACGAGGCCATCGCCGGCAACCCGGGCATCGCCGACAAGATCCGCGGCGGCAAGGTGGCCGCGGCCGGCGCCCTGGTCGGCGCGGTCATGAAGGCGACCCGCGGTCAGGCCGACGCGGCCCGCGTCAAGGAGCTGATCCTTCAGAAGCTCGGCGTCAGCGAGGGCTGAGCATCCCGGTCTCGGGGGCTGTGCCGGTACACCGGCACAGCCCCCGAACCATGTCGAACCGGGGCATGGGCAGCCGTCGTGGACGCCCCACACCTGGTGTCCATGAGGTGACAGAGTTCCCGTTACTGTCCTGTGATCTGGCTCCCACTCCTGTGAATAAGTCCACGAATGGCATAAACGATCACTTCTGCCTGCAAGAGTGGTCTTCGCATTGCTCATGCGTTCTTTGCGGGCTGTTCATCCTGTGAACGACTGTTCCCGGTCAAAGATCCACAAATCCACCTGGGAGCACGTTCGTGGCAGCCCTTGCACGTTGGTGTGTTCGGCACCGCCTCGTGGCGGTACTGCTGTGGCTCCTCGCCTTCGGCGGGGTGAGCGCGGCCGCCGCCGTCACCGGCTCGGCGTACTCGAACGACTACGAGGTCCCCGGCACCCAGTCCGGCCGGGCCATGCAACTGCTGCAGGACGGCTTCCCGGGGTTCGGCGGCGACAGCGACACCGTCGTGTGGCACACCACCTCCGGCACGGTCCGCGCCGCCGACGTCGAACAGACGATGACCGAGACCCTGGACAAGATCGCTGACCTGCCGGGCATCGCGTCCGTCGCCGGTCCCTACGACGGCCAGGGCACGGGCCGGATCAGCGCCGACGGGCACACCGCGTACGCCACGATCACCTTCGACCACCCGGCCGAGGACATCAGGAAACCCGAGGCCGAGGCCGTCGTGCGCACGGCCGAGGCGGCCCGGGCCGACGGTCTCCAGGTGGAGCTGGGCGGCAGCGCCATAGGGCTCACCGAGACGGCGGGCGGACACCTCGCCGAGGTGGTCGGCGTGGTCGTCGCCGCCGCCGTCCTGTTCCTCGCCTTCGGCTCCCTCGCCGCCTCGATGCTGCCCATCGCGACCGCGCTGGTGAGCGTCGGTACCGCGTACGGCGCGATCGTGCTGCTCGGGCACGCCATGACCGTCGCCGACTTCGCGCCCATGCTCGGCATGCTGATCGGGCTCGGCGTCGGCATCGACTACGCGCTGTTCATCGTCACCAGACACCGACGCGGGCTCAAACGCGGGCTGTCCGTCACCGAGGCGGTCACCGGTGCCGTGGCGACCACGGGACGCGCCGTGGTCTTCGCGGGTGCCACGGTTTGCATCGCCCTGCTGGGCATGCTGATCCTCAGACTCAGCTTCCTCAACGGCGTCGCGATCGCCGCCTGTCTGACGGTCGTCCTGACGGTCGCGGCCTCCGTCACCCTGCTGCCCGCCCTGCTGTCCCTGATCGGCCCGCGCGCCCTGAGCCGGCGCGAGCGGCGCCATCTGGAGGAGCACGGGCCGCAGCCGGAGCTGCCGACCGGCTTCGCCCACCGCTGGTCGGCGTTCGTGGAGCGCCACCCCAAGGTGCTCGGCATCGTCGCGCTGGCCGTCATGACCGTCCTCGCGCTGCCCACCCTCTCCCTCCACCTGGGCACCTCCGACCAGGGCAACGACCCGAAGACATCCACCACCAGGCAGGCGTACGACCTTCTCGCCGACGGGTTCGGGCCCGGCGTGAACGGCCCGCTGACCGTGGTGACGCGCGTGGACGGCGCCGAGGACAAGCTCGCCCTCGACAACCTCGACGCCACCATCCGCACCACCGAGGGCGTCGCGTCGGTGACTCCGGTGACGTACAACACCGGCGGGGACACCGCGTACTTCACGATCGTCCCCGAGTCGGCGCCCCAGTCGCAGAAGACCAGCGCCCTCGTCGACCGGCTGCGCACCGAGGTGCTGCCGCGCGCCGAGACCGGCACCTCGCTCGACCTGCACGTCGGCGGTGTGACGGCGAGCTACGACGACTTCGCCGCCGTCATCGTCGGCAAGCTGCCCCTGTTCGTGGGCGTCGTCATCGGCCTCGGCTGTCTGCTCCTGCTGCTCGCCTTCCGGTCCCTCGGCATCCCGCTGAAGGCCGCCGCGATGAACGTCGCCGCGGTCGCCGCCGCCTTCGGCGTCGTCGTCGCGATCTTCCAGTGGGGCTGGGGGAGCGAGCTGCTGGGCCTCGGCCGGGCGGGTCCCATCGAGCCCTTCCTCCCCGTGATCATGGTGTCGGTCCTCTTCGGGCTCTCCATGGACTACCAGGTCTTCCTGGTCAGCCGGATGTACGAGGAGTGGCTGGAGACCGGCGACAACCGGCGCGCCGTCCGTGTCGGGCTCGCCGAGACCAGCCGGGTGATCAACTCCGCCGCGGTCATCATGATCTCGGTCTTCCTCGCCTTCGTCCTCAGCGGCGACCGGGTGATCGCCATGTTCGGCATCGCGCTCGCCTCCGCGGTCGCCCTCGACGCCTTCGTGCTGCGCACGCTGCTGGTACCGGCCCTCATGCACCTGCTCGGCGCCGCCAACTGGTGGCTGCCCCGCTGGCTCGACCAGCGCCTGCCCCGCATCAGCATCGAACCGCCCGAGGCCCGCGCGGCCCATGAGAGGCTGGCCGCGGCGACGGACGCCGAGGTGGCGGACGTACTGGCGAAGGGGCAGGACGAGGATGTACGCGATACCTCTGGGTGAGGACGCCGAACTGCGTCCCCTGGAGCCGTGGCACGCCGGGGAGTTCCTGGCGCATCTGGAGCGCGGGCGGGACTTCATCGGACAGTTCATCGCCTTCGGTTCCAAGGCCGTGGACGTGCCCTCCGCGCGGGAGGTGCTCCAGCGGTACGCGGACATGCGCGCCGCCGACAGCGGCTCGCTCCACGGCATCTGGCTGGACGGAAAGCTCGTGGGTGGCGTGCTCACGCTGAACTTCAACGCGGAGACCCAGAACGCCGAGGTCGGCTGCTGGCTGGAGCCCGCGGCGACGGGCCGCGGACTGGTCACCCGGGCGATGCGGGTGCTCATCGACTGGGCGGTCGAGGAGCGCGGCATCCACCGCATCGAATGGGTCGCCGCCTCGGGGAACGTACCCAGCCTGAACGTCGCCCGGCGCCTCGGAATGACCCGCGACGGTGTACGGCGCCAGGCGCACCCCTATGGTGGGGTGCGGCACGACCTGGAGGTGTGGTCGATCCTCGCCCCGGAGTGGCGCGCAGCACGCGCGCGTGCCGCACACAACCATGAGTGAAGATCCGTAAGAAGGGGCCTCCACGATCGCCTGGACGATCATTAAGAGACCTCTCAGACAGCGTCCGTACGGTGCGAGGTATGGGAACCACCAAGACTGATGACGAGGCCGGCACGACCGAGGCCGCCGAAGTGAAGCCCGACGAGGAGACGGTGCACGCCACCGCAGCCGAGGAGACCCCCGAGGAGGCGACCGCCGAGGCAGACCTTGTCGAGAGCGACGGCGGCGACCGGGAGCCCTCCGGCGTCGGCCAGGGCGCCGGGGCCGTCGTCTCCGCCGCGCTCGGCGTCATCTCGCTGACCGGCAGCTGGGTCGGCACCGTCGCCTCCGCCCGCCAGTCCCTCATCGGCCAGATGCATGCGCAGACCGCGCAGTCCTCCAACGTCGCCAAGCTCCTCAAGGAGGGCTACGGCGACGCCTGGAAGGCCACCGCGTTCTGGGGCGGCGCGTTCGCGCTCCTCGCGCTGATCGTCGGCGTCGTGGTGCTCGCCCGGCCCGCCTTCGGCGCCCCCGGCAAGCCGCAGCCCGTCTGGATCAAGTCGGTCGCCTGGGGCGGTGTCGCACTCGGCGTCATCGGCCTGCTGCTGGCCGTCCTGCAGTACTCCGACCTCCTGCTCGGCCTGCCGTCCACCGGCTGAACAACCACCGCATCACCGCAGGTCCTGAGGGGTCTTAGGGCATCTGTAAGCACCTTACGGAGCTCCTGAGGCCCCTCAGGCACATCTAAGGCCCCCGGCGGCCCCGAAGATGCGGAACTCTCCCGATGTGGCGCACCCCCCTTGGAGACGAAGGTAGAGGCATCGCAGCAAGCGAAGCCCGAAAACCGCCTCTCACAAGGGACCCACCATGTACGAGTACGAGATCTCCCAGTACCGCTCCGCCGAGCTGATCCGCCAGGCCGAGCAGGAGCGGCTGGCCCGCGAGGTCGTCCGCGGCCGCCGCGCCGCCCGCCACGAGGCCACCCGCCATGCCGCCGAGGACGAAAGCCATAGCCGGGGTCTTCGCCGGCTTCGCTCCGCCCGCGCGGCATGAGCGCGGCAAGCGCCGGCCGGCCGCAACCGGCCGGTCCGGCGCTTGAGGACGAGGCCCCTTCAGGGCTGATGCGGAGGTCCGGGGGCGACAGCCTCCGGACGAAAACCGTTCCCGCGCTGTCGGACCCTCATGCGATGCTCGGCGTCGTGGAGACCAGGTCCGTAAGCCCCGTGTTCGTCGGCCGAACAGAAGAACTCGACACCCTGAACGACGCCCTCGCCCAAGCCGCCGCAGGCACCCCTCAGGCCCTCCTGATCGGCGGTGAGGCCGGAGTCGGCAAGACCCGGCTGGTCGAGGAGTTCGCCACCGCGGCCTGCCGCGAGGGCGCCGTCGTCGCGCTCGGCGGCTGTGTCGAGATAGGCGCCGACGGGCTGCCCTTCGCCCCCTTCTCCACCGCCCTGCGCGCCCTGCGCCGCGAACTGCCCGAGCAGCTCGCCGCCGCGGCCGCCGGCCAGGAGGAGGAGCTCACCCGGCTCCTGCCCGAACTGGGCGAAGCCTCCGGGGGGCGGCACGACGAGGAGGGCATGGCCCGCCTCTTCGAACTCACCGCCCGCGTCCTGGAGCGCGTCGCCGCCGACCGGACCGTCGTGGTCGCCCTCGAAGACCTGCACTGGGCCGACGCCTCCACCCGCCACCTCCTCGCCTACCTCTTCCGCACCCTGCGCACCGGCCGCCTGGTCCTCCTCGCCACCTACCGCGCCGACGACATCCACCGCCGTCACCCGCTGCGCCCCCTGCTCGCGGAACTCGACCGGCTGCGCACCGTCCGCCGCGTCGAACTCGGCCGCTTCAACCGGGAGGAGGTCGGCCGCCAGATCGCCGGCATCCTCGCCGCCGAACCGGACCCCACCCAGGTCGACGACATCTTCGAACGCTCCGACGGCAACGCCTTCTTCGTCGAGGAACTCGCCGTCTGCGCCAGCGAGGGCTGCGGCACCGGCCTCACCGACTCCCTGCGCGACCTGCTCCTGGTCCGTGTCGAGGGCCTGCCAGAGACCGCCCAGCGGGTCGCCCGGATCGTCGCCGAGGGCGGCTCGACCGTCGAGTACCCGCTGCTCGCCGCCGTCGCCGGGCTCGCCGAGGACGACCTCATCGAGGCGCTGCGGGCCGCCGTGAACGCCAACATCCTGCTGGCCACGCCCGCCGGCGACGGCTACCGCTTCCGCCACTCCCTGGTCCGCGAGGCGGTCAGCGACGACCTGCTGCCCGGCGAGCGCTCGCGCCTCAACCGCCGCTACGCCGAGGCCCTGGAGGCCGACCCGGCGCTCGTCCCCGCCGACCAGCGCGTCATGCGCCTGGCCAGCTACTGGTACCACGCCCACAGCGCGGCCAAGGCCCTCCCCGCCGTCCTGGACGCCTCCGTAGAGGCCCGCTGCCGCCACGCCTACAGCGAGCAACTGCGGCTCCTGGAGCGGGCGATGGAGCTGTGGGACACCGCCCCCGAGGAGGTGCGGGACCGGCTGCGCCCCATCGACTACACCGAGGTCTACCCGCCCTGCGGCTGCGATCCGGTCACCACACCCCTGCGCTATCTGGACCTGATGGCCGAGGCCGCGGTCGCCGGCCGGCTGTCCGGGGAACGCGAACGCGCCCTGAAGATCACCAAGCGGGCCCTGCATCTGCTGGAGGACGAGGGCGACCCCCTGCGCGCCGCCTGGTTCTGGGTGCAGCGCTCCCGTCTCGTGCAGGCCCTGGCCCGCGGCGACGGCTGGAAGGAACTCGGCACCGCCCAGGAGCTGGTCCGCGGCCTGCCGCCCTCCGAGGTGCACGCCGAGGTGCTCTCCACCGCCGCCAACTGGTCGATGCTCCACGAACCCGGCCCCGAGGCACTCTCCTCGGCCGAGCGCGCCGTCGAGTACGCGCGCATGGTCGGCGCCCGCGAGATCGAGCTCAACGCCCGCCTCACCTACGGCGGCCTGATGGTCGACGCGGGCTCCGTCGAGGCGGGCCTCGCCGAGATGTACGAGGTCAAGGACCGGGCCCTGGAGGAGGGCGTCTCGTCCGTCGCCGGTCGCGCCTACGTCAATCTGGCCTCCGAGCTGGACGCGGTCGGCCGCACCCGGGAAGCCGTTCCCCTCCTCCAGGAAGGCCTCGTCTACACCAGGAAGTTCGGCCAGCTGGACTCCGAGGCCTGGGTGTGGGCCAACCTCTCCGAGGCGCTCTACTCGCTGGGCCGCTGGGACGAGGCCGCCGACGCGGCGGCCGGCGCCCTGCGCGTGGGACACGGCGCCAAGCCCCGGGGCGGCGGCGCCAGCTGTCTCGCGCACGTCGCCCTCGGCCGCGGTGACCTGCCCGAGGCCGCCCGCCAACTCGCCGCGGCACGAGGCTACTTGGGCACACACGACCCCATGCCGCAGCACACCCTGCTCCTCTCCCGCATCGAGATCGGAGTGGCCGCCGGCGAGGGCCGCCTCCTCGACGCCCGGGCCGAACTCGCCCGCGCCCTGGTCTCCGACATCCCGCCCGGCACCCAGCGCTACGGCTGGCCACTGCTGCTCGCCGCCGCCACCGCCGAGGCCGACGCCCGGAGCCTGCCCGCGGCGGCACAGGGCCGCGCCGACGCCCTGGAACGGCTGCGCGAGGCCGTCAAGAAGACCACCACCGACACCCCCATCTGGCTCGCCCACGAGCAGTGGGTCCGCGCCGAACTCGCCCGCGCCGAGGGCCGCGACACCACCGACACCTGGTCGGACGTGGTCACCTGCTTCGAATCCCTGGACCGCCCCTACGACCTCGCCCGCGTCCGCCATCGACTCGCCGAGGCCCTTCTCGCCTCGGGCGGCGACGACGAGCGCGACCGCGCCACCGAACTGCTGCGCCTGGCCCACGCGGTGGCCGACCACCTCGGCGCCCGCCCCCTCGCCGACGCCGTCGCCCTGCTCGCCCAGCGGGCCCGCCTCGCCCTGAAGAGCGTCCCGGAACGGCGGCCCGCGGATCCCGCGGAGGCGCTCGGCCTCACCGGACGGGAACGCGACGTCCTGCGCCTGGTGGCCGCCGGCCGCACCAACCGCCAGATAGCCGAGGAACTCTTCATCTCCCCGAAGACCGCGAGCGTCCATGTGTCGAACATTCTGGGCAAGCTCGGCGTCTCAGGAAGAGGAGAGGCGGCGGCGGTGGCGCATCGACGGGGACTCTTCCCGACGGGGGACGGCGACCGGCTGATCGCCGGATGACTCAGCAGCTGGAGGGAAAGCGATGTTCAACGTCTTCGAGGAACTCTTCGCACCCGGCCGCAAACACACCCGCGACGAGAAGAAGAGGCTGGAGCTGACCCGCGAGGACGTCGGCGACAACGACCCCGGACGCGGGCC
Source organism: Streptomyces longisporus (assembly GCF_039532765.1). Taxonomy (NCBI): domain Bacteria; kingdom Bacillati; phylum Actinomycetota; class Actinomycetes; order Kitasatosporales; family Streptomycetaceae; genus Streptomyces; species Streptomyces longisporus. Next base: position 257,926 of record NZ_BAAASG010000017.1, on the reverse strand, counting down.
GATAGACCTCGAGTCCGGGAAGGTCGTCGTACGGCCGCCCCGGCAGGATGACGGGACGGACGCTGCCGAGGAGTGATGCCTCAGCGGACCTGCAGCTCCAGTATCCGGTCGTCGCCGGACTTCGGGTCTCCTCGCCCGTCCGTGTTGCTCGTCGTCAGCCACAGCTTGCCGCCGCCGGCCGGGAGCACGGTGCGCAGGCGGCCGTACCTGCCCTGCAGGAAGGGCTGCGGATCGGCCGCGGCCGCCGTGCCCTTCAGGGGGATGCGCCACAGGCACCGGCCCTTCAGACCCGCCATCCAGATCGAGCCCTCGGCATAGGCGATGCCGCTGGGGGAGGCGTCGCCCGTGTGCCACTGGGCGATCGGGTTGTGGTACTCGGGGTCGGACGACCTGCCCTCGGCGTCCGGCCAGCCGTAGTCGTCACCCGGCTTGATCGCGTTCAGCTCGTCCCAGGTGTCCTGGCCGAACTCCGAGGCGAACAGGCGTTGTTCGGGGTCCCAGGCCAGGCCCTGAACGTTGCGGTGACCGTAGGTGTAGACGGGGGAGTCCGGGAAGGGGTTGCCGGGAGCCGGGTCGCCCTCCGGGGTGAGACGGAGGATCTTGCCGCCCAGGGACTTCCTGTCCTGGGCCAGGCCCCGGTTTCCGCTCTCGCCCGTGCCCGCGTACAGCATCCTGTCCGGGCCGAAGGCGATCCGGCCGCCGTTGTGGATGTAGCCCTTGGGGATGCCCTTGAAGATCGTGTCCGGGGCGCCGAGCTGTTCGCCGGCCGGCTTCTTCGCGTCGTACAGCAGGCGGACGATGCGGTTGTCCGAGGCCGAGGTGAAGTAGGCGTAGATCATGCGGTCCGCGGCGAAGTCCGGGGAGAGCGCGATGCCGAGGAGGCCGCCCTCTCCGGCGGGGGAGACCCCGGAGACCTTGCCCAGCTCGGTCTTCCTGCCGGTGTCCTCGTCGACCTTCGTGATCGTCCCCTCGTCCCGGGAGGAGACGAGCAGGCCCCCGCCGGGCAGCCGGGCGAGGCCCCACGGGGTCTTCAGGCCTGTCGCGACGGTGCGCAGCACCTTGACGGAGCCCTTGGCGGGCGGGGCCTTCTCGGCCGCCTGCCGCGACGGGGACGAGTGCGCGGTGCCCGGCCCCGTTCCGTCACCGCCGCCCCCGGTCCCTCCGCCGGAGGAACAGCCCGCCGTCAGCACGAGCGCGGTCGTGGCCAGCATGGCCGGCACAGCTTGTCGTAGCACGATCCTGGTCCCTTCGGGCGGTGGTCCAGCGGCAGCTTCTCCTTGTCTTACACCGCCCGCGCCCCACAGGTTCCCGGTCCATGGATCCCGAAGCTCCGCCGCCGCGGCCACCCGCCCGCTTCCGGTCCTACGACCGCCCTCCTCAGTCCCAGGATCCTCGCGCCCCCGGCAGTCCCGCCACCTCGGCCAGGTCCTCCGGGGTCAGACGGAGGGCCGCGGACGCGGCGTTCTCCGTCGCCCGGTGCTCGTGTCTGGTGCCCGGGACCGGGACCACGTGCCGTCCCTGGGCCAGCACCCAGGCCAGGGCCACCTGGGCGGGCGTGACCTCGTCGCCGTGCCGGGCCGCGACCCGGCGCAGGCCGGCCACGATCGGCTGGTTCGCGGCCATCATCTCCGCGGTGAAACGGGGGTGGCGGGCCCGCAGGTCGTCCGGTTCGAAGCCCTGGCCCGGGGTGAGCGTGCCGGTCAGGAACCCGTTGCCGAGCGGCATCGCGGCCAGGAAGCCGACGTCACGCGCCTCGCACCACGGCAGCAGCGACTCCAGCGCCTCCGGCGACCACACCGACAGCTCGGCCTCCACCGCGCTCACCGGGAACACCTGCTGGACGCGCTGGAGTTGCCTGATCGTCGCGTCGTGCAGTCGGCCGCCGGAGCGCCGGCCGCCGCGGGCGCCCACCGCGCACAGCCCCAACGCCCGTACCTTTCCGGCCTGGACCAGCTCAGCCATCGCACCCCATGTCTCCTCCACCGGGACCTCCGGGTCCGCGCGGTGCAGCTGGTACAGGTCGATGACGTCCGTCTGCAGGCGCCTCAGGGACGCGTCGCAGGCGCGCTTCACATAGCCGGGGCGGCCGTTGGCCACGATGTGCTGCTCGCCCACCAGCAGGCCGACCTTCGTCGACACGAAGGCGTCCTGGCGGCGCTCCTTCAACACCCGCCCCAGCAACAGCTCGTTGGTGAACGGGCCGTACATGTCGGCCGTGTCCAGGAGTGTCGAGCCCGCGTCCAGCGCCCGGTGCACCGCCCTGAGCGACGCCTCGCCCCGCTGCCGCGACCCGCCGTACGCCCAGCTCATCGGCATGCACCCGAGTCCGACGGCCCCCACCGCGAGTGCCCCCGCGCCGATCGTCCTGCGCTCCACCTGCTCGTGACCCTCCCTCTCCTGGCCCCCCAACCTAACCTCTGCGCTCCCATGAACCTGACATAGCCTCCTGACATGACTGCTGACGTGTGGCTTTCCATCCCACCCGACACCATCGAGGGGCTTCCCGAAGGCCCCGACTACCGTTTCTGGGACGGCGCCGACGACTTCCCCGCGGACCCCGCCGACTGCGTCTACTACGTCGTCCCCTATATGAAGCCCGGTGACGTGGGCGTACGTCCGCTGCCCGCGTTGAGCGGCGTGCAGGTCGTACAGACCCTGTCGGCCGGCATCGACAGCCTGGAGCCGGGGCTGAAGCACCTGCGTCCCGGAGTGCAGGTGTGCAACGCGCGCGGGGTGCACGAGGCGAGCACCGCGGAACTCGCGCTCACGCTGATCCTCGCCTCGCTGCGCGGCGTCCCCGACTTCGTGCGCGCCCAGGACCGCGGGGAGTGGCTCGGCGGCTTCCGGCCCGCCCTGGCCGACAAGAACGTCCTCATCGTCGGGTACGGCTCGATCGGATCCGCCATCGAGGACCGGCTCGTTCCGTTCGAGGTGGCGCGGGTGGCGCGCGTCGCGCGCTCTGAGCGCACCACGGCGCGCGGCCCGGTGCATCCGCTCACCGATCTGCCCGCCCTGCTGCCCCAGGCGGATGTCGTCGTCCTCGTCACGCCCCTCACCGAGGCCACCCGCGGCCTGGCCGGCGCCGGCTTCCTCGCGCGTATGAAGGACGGCGCGCTCCTCGTGAACGTCTCCCGCGGCCCCGTCGTCGACACCAAGGCCCTGCTCGCCGAAGTGGAGACCGGCCGCATCACCGCGGCCCTCGACGTCACGGACCCGGAGCCGCTGCCCCGCGAACACCCCCTGTGGCGTGCGCCCGGCGTCCTGATCAGCCCCCATGTCGGCGGCCCCACGTCGGCGTTCCTGCCGCGCGCCAAGCGACTGCTGGTGGACCAGTTGACCCGGTTCGTGAACCGGGAGCCGCTGCGCAACGTGATCCTTACGACAGGCGCAAACGGCGCGTGACCCCGACGACTTGAGCGTCCCGTGCGCGCCCCGCGCGACGGGCGCAACGGGCGTGTAATCCGCTTCCGGTACCCTCCGCAACCTTGCGGACGCGGTCCGTGCTCACGATTCCCGCTGGTCGTCACGGAGCGTAGAGGAACTATGTCCCTGAGTGACGAGACTGGTGTATCGTCCCGAGCAGGGGCTGCGCCGCACCGTTCGGCGCCGGGGATGGACATTCAGACTGTGAGGGGGGCGACGGGCGATGCACGGCCTATGGGCGAGCGATCCGACGCGACGGGGCCGCCGGAGGCGACTCTGGCGTACGGCCGCGCGCAGACGCGGTCACCACGGCAGTCACGGCTGCCGTCACAGCCATCACCACCGCAGGCACGGCCGCCGGGGGCATGCGCACCCAGCGCACCGGGAGCCGCGGGACCTGGGAGCGATGCGGACCGGGTGGGCCCGGTGAGCTCGCCCCCGCCCCCCACGACCACCCTCGCCGCAGCGGTGCGGGTACAGCCTTCGCCGGGGATGCTGGTGCCCCGTCCGCCGGCCGCCGGCCGCGGACCCGGTCTGGTCCCCCAACTCGTCCTGGCCCTGGTCTGCGCGGGATACGCCGTCGGTTCCGCGTTCGGCTGGGGTTCGGACGAACTCTCGCTGATCATGGGCGACTTCGGGCTGAGCGCCGCGGCCGGCACCGCCGCCGTGTCGCTGTTCCTGTACGCCCGTGGCCGCCGTGTCCGCTTTCGACCCGCCTGGCTGCTGTTCGCCCTCTCCTCGGCCATGGCCGCCCTGGGCAACGGGGTCTGGGGGTGGTACGAGGTCGTCCTGGGGGAGCAGGTGCCCACTCCCAGCTATGCCGACCTGTTCTTCCTGTGCTTCGCGCCGCCCGCCATCGTGGGGCTCCTGGTGCTCGCCAAGCGGCCGGTGACCAAGGCCGGCTGGGTGTGCCTCGCCCTCGACGCCTGGCTGATCGGCGGCTCGCTGCTCACGCTGTCGTGGAGCCTCGCGCTCGCCCAGGCGGCCAAGTTCGACGGGCCGAGCGTCGCGCACACCGCGCTGTCGCTCGCCTACCCACTGCTGGACATCGCCCTGGTCAGCATGGTGCTCGCGCTGCACTTCAGGCGCTCCGCGGTGAACCGCACGGCGGTCAACACCGCCATCGGCGCGCTGGCGCTGACGGTGATGTGCGACGCCCTGTTCACCTCGCCGCTGCTGCACAACAGCTACCACTCGGGCCAGTTGCTCGACGCGGGCTGGTTCGCCGGCTCCCTGCTCCTCGCGTACGCCCCCTGGGCCGCGCCCCGGCAGGGCCGGCAGTCCGAGGCCGACCGCTGCGACCTCGACGGGCACACGCGCGTGGTGCACGAACACGTGCCGGGCCAGCGGGGCGGCGCCCACCAGCACCACCCGGCACCGCAGGGAGGTGATCACGGCCGGTATCCGGCCGCCCGGCCCATCGCCGGCTCCCTGGCCGCCCTCACGCCCTATCTCGCCGCGGCCGTGTGCACCCTCGGCATCCTCTACACCGTCCTGAACGGCCACCGCGTCGACCGCGTGGTGCTCCTCACCGGCGGCACGGTGGTGCTCGCCCTCGTGGTGCGCCAGGGCATCATGCTGCTCGACAACATCACCCTCACCCAGGAACTGGCCCAGAAGGAGAACCACTTCCGCTCCCTGGTGCAGGGCTCCAGCGACGTCATCATGATCGCCGCCCCCAACGGCATCCTCCGCTACGTCTCCCCGGCCGCCGCCGGGGTCTACGGACGGCCCGCCGAGGACCTCGTGGGTACGGAGCTGGCCAATCTCATCCACCCGGAGGACCTGGGCTGCGTGGTGCACGAGGTGCGCCGCTTCCTCGCCGCCAGCCCGCTCGAGGAACCCACTACGCGCATCGAGTGCCGCTTCCGGTCCGGCGACGGCGGCTGGCTCAACGTCGAGTCCACGGTCAACCGCCACCACGGCGGCCTCATCTTCAACAGCCGGGACGTGACCGAAAGAGTGCGCCTGCAGGCCCAGTTGCAGCACAACGCCGAGCACGACCCGCTCACCGACCTGCCCAACCGCGCCCTGTTCACCAAGCGCGTCCAGCAGGCCCTGTCCGGTCGCCGGGCCGCCGACCGGGTGTCCCTGCGCGGCACGGCCGTCCTCTTCATCGACCTCGACGGCTTCAAGGCCGTCAACGACACGATCGGGCACCAGGCCGGGGACGAACTGCTCGTCCAGGCCGCCCGCAGACTCCAGGACGCGGTACGGCACGGGGACACCGCCTCCCGGCTCGGCGGCGACGAGTTCGCGGCCCTGATCGCGGGGGACGGCACCCGGGACCGCTCCGCGCGCGAACGGCACATCCTGGAGCTCGCCGACCGCCTCAGGATCACGCTCTCGCAGCCGTACCTCATCGACGGCAACGATGTCCGGGTGGCGGCCTCCATCGGCGTCGCCTTCGCCGAGCCCGGCCTCGGCGCGGGCGAGCTGCTGCGCAACGCCGACCTCGCCATGTACCGCGCCAAGGCGGCCGGCAAGGGCCGCGTCGAGCTGTACGCGCCGCAGATGCAGCAGGACGTCGTACGCAAGGCGGAGCTGGCCACGCGGCTGCGTGCCGCACTGCACGACGGCGAGTTCGCGCTGCTGCACCAGCCCGTGGTCTGTCTGGAGGACGGCCGGATCACATCGGTCGAGGCCCAGGCGCGCTGGCGGTCCTCGCAGGGGGTGCTGTTCACCCCGGCCGAGTTCCTGCGGGTCGCCGAGGACAGCGACAAGACCGCCGAGCTCGGCCGCTGGATGCTGGAGGAGGCCGTGGAACAGGCCGCCGAGCGCACCGGCACGGGACTGTCGGTGCCCGTCGCGGTCCCGATGAGCGCCCGGCGGCTGCTCGACCGTTCGATGCCGCTCGGCTCGATCGAGGCCCTGCTGACCCGGCACGGGCTGCCCTCCGGGTCGCTGGTGATCGAGCTGTCCGACACCGACCCCCGCATCTCCCTGGACGAGCTGGAGCGGCGCCTGGGCGCCCTGCGCAGACTCGGCGTCCGGATCGCCCTGGACGGCTTCGGCAGCGGCCACGCGGCGATCACGGCACTGCGCAGACTCCCCGTCGACGTGCTGAAACTCGACCGCAGCCTGGTCGAGGGCGTCGTCGAGTCGGCGCGGCTGCACAAGATCACCAGCGGGCTGCTGCGGATCGCGACCGACCTCGGGCTGCAGTCCGTGGCCGACGGCGTGGACCTGCCCGAACAGGTCGTGGCGCTGCGCGCGATGGGGTGCACGCACGGGCAGGGCATGGCGTTCTCCGGTCCGCTGGACGAGTACCGGGTGCGCCGGGCGCTTGCTTCGGGCCATTATCCGGTGCCGCACGGGCCGATCGAGCCCGCGTTCGCGGGAGGTGGTTCAGGGGTGTACACAAGTGGTGTCCCCGCCGTTCTGGGAGGCGGAAGTGGACTCCGCTCACATAATGAGACTCCCGTCCCACCCACTTGACACGTGGTGCGTGCCGGGGGGAGGGTCTGTGCCATGCGCACCCGAATTCTCGTACTTGGAAAGCGCGTCGGCTGAGCTGGTGATGTCCGGACCGACCCGGAACTCCCAGCGACCACACCCGGCGCGCTCCCCTCGCTTGCCTTACGGCACGAGGGGTTTTTTGTTGCACAGGCACCAGTCGTGCAGCGCTTGAACACCGCACAAACCTCGCAAAAACCCTCAGCATCGAGAAGAGACTGACGATGACCGAGCAGGCCACCGGGGCCCATCCGCAGCCGCGGCCCCGATCCGGAGGACAGCAGTCCGCACCCGAGCACGTCACGGGTGCGAAGTCCCTCATCCGCTCTCTCGAGGAGGTCGGGGCCGACACGGTATTCGGCATTCCCGGCGGTGCGATCCTTCCCGCGTACGACCCGATGATGGACTCCACCCGGGTGCGCCACGTCCTGGTCCGCCACGAGCAGGGGGCCGGCCACGCGGCGACGGGCTACGCGCAGGCCACCGGCAAGGTCGGCGTCTGCATGGCGACCTCAGGACCGGGCGCCACCAACCTGGTGACCCCGATCGCCGACGCGCACATGGACTCGGTGCCGCTCGTGGCGATCACCGGGCAGGTCGCGTCCAAGGCGATCGGCACGGACGCCTTCCAGGAGGCGGACATCGTCGGCATCACCATGCCGATCACCAAGCACAACTTCCTGGTCACCAAGGCGGAGGACATCCCGCGGGTGATCGCGCAGGCCTTCCACATCGCCTCCACCGGCCGGCCCGGCCCGGTCCTGGTCGACATCGCGAAGGACGCGCTGCAGGCGCAGACGACCTTCTCCTGGCCGCCGGTCATGGACCTGCCCGGCTACCGCCCGGTCACCAAGCCGCACGCCAAGCAGATCCGCGAGGCCGCGAAGCTCATCACCTCCGCGAAGCGGCCCGTCCTGTACGTCGGCGGCGGTGTCATCAAGGCACACGCCACCGCCGAGCTCAAGGTTCTCGCCGAGCTCACCCAAGCGCCCGTCACCACCACCCTGATGGCGCTCGGCGCATTCCCCGACAGCCACCCGCTGCACGTGGGAATGCCGGGCATGCACGGTGCGGTCACCGCCGTCACCGCGCTGCAGAAGGCCGACCTGATCGTCGCCCTCGGAGCCCGCTTCGACGACCGCGTCACCGGCAAGCTGGACAGCTTCGCCCCGTACGCCAAGATCGTCCACGCCGACATCGACCCCGCCGAGATCGGCAAGAACCGCGCCGCGGACGTGCCGATCGTCGGGGACGCGCGCGAGGTCCTCGCCGACCTGATCCAGGCCGTCCAGAAGGAGCACAGCGAGGGCCACCAGGGCGACTACAGCGCCTGGTGGAAGGACCTCAACCGCTGGCGCGAGACCTACCCGCTGGGCTACGAGCAGCCGGAGAACGGCCAGCTGTCGCCGCAGCAGGTCATCCAGCGCATCGGACAGCTCGCGCCGGAGGGCACGATCTTCGCCGCGGGCGTGGGCCAGCACCAGATGTGGGCCGCGCACTACATCGAGTACGAGAAGCCCGCCACCTGGCTGAACTCCGGCGGCGCCGGAACGATGGGCTACGCGGTCCCGGCCGCGATGGGCGCCAAGGCCGGCGCACCGGACCAGACGGTCTGGGCGATCGACGGCGACGGCTGCTTCCAGATGACCAATCAGGAGCTCACCACCTGCGCCCTGAACAACATCCCGATCAAGGTCGCCATCATCAACAACGGCGCCCTCGGGATGGTCCGCCAGTGGCAGACCCTCTTCTACAACCAGCGCTACTCCAACACCGTGCTGCACTCCGGCCCGGAGGCGGACGGCAAGCAGCCCAGCGCCGGCACCCGCGTCCCCGACTTCGTGAAGCTGTCGGAGGCCATGGGCTGCTACGCGATCCGCTGCGAGGACCCGGCCGACCTCGACAAGGTCATTGAAGAGGCGAACTCCATCAACGACCGCCCCGTCGTCATCGACTTCATCGTCCATGAGGACGCGATGGTGTGGCCGATGGTCGCCGCCGGCACCTCGAACGACACCATCATGGCCGCTCGGGACGTCCGCCCCGACTTCGGCGACAACGAAGACGACTGAGAGCCGTAGGTAAAGGAACCAGACCATGTCCAAGCACACGCTCTCCGTCCTGGTGGAGAACACCCCGGGCATCCTGGCCCGGATCGCCGCCCTGTTCTCCCGCCGCGGCTTCAACATCGACTCGCTCGCGGTCGGCGTCACCGAGCACCCCGACATCTCCCGCATCACCATCGTGGTGAACGTCGAGGACCTGCCGCTCGAGCAGGTGACCAAGCAGCTCAACAAGCTCGTCAACGTGCTGAAGATCGTCGAGCTGGAGCCGGCCCAGGCCGTCCAGCGCGAACTCGTCCTGGTCAAGGTGCGCGCCGACAACGAGACGCGCTCCCAGATCGTCGAGATCGTCCAGCTGTTCCGCGCCAAGACCGTCGACGTCTCCCCGGAGGCCGTCACGATCGAGGCCACCGGCAGCAGCGACAAGCTGTCCGCCATGCTGAAGATGCTGGAGCCGTACGGCATCAAGGAGCTCGTCCAGTCCGGCACGATCGCGATCGGCCGGGGCGCCCGCTCGATCACGGACCGGTCGCTGCGCGCGCTCGACCGGTCGGCGTAAGGACGTATTGAGGCGGCCGGGTGACACCGGCCGCCCGTATTCCGAGACCCCGAGACTTCCCTTCCGCCCGCCGTCATACGGTGGGACGCACCATCTGCACTCAAGGAGAGAACCCAAAGTGGCCGAGCTGTTCTACGACGCCGACGCCGACCTGTCCATCATCCAGGGCCGCAAGGTCGCGGTCATCGGTTACGGCAGCCAGGGCCACGCCCACGCGCTGTCGCTCCGTGACTCGGGTGTCGACGTCCGTGTCGGTCTGCACGAGGGCTCCAAGTCCAAGGCGAAGGCCGAGGAGCAGGGCCTGCGCGTGGTGACGCCGTCCGAGGCCGCCGCCGAGGCCGACGTCATCATGATCCTGGTGCCGGACCCGATCCAGGCCCAGGTCTACGAGGAGTCCATCAAGGACAACCTCAAGGACGGCGACGCGCTGTTCTTCGGCCACGGCCTGAACATCCGCTTCGACTTCATCAAGCCCCCGGCGAACGTCGACGTCTGCATGGTCGCCCCGAAGGGCCCGGGTCACCTGGTGCGCCGTCAGTACGAGGAGGGCCGCGGCGTTCCGTGCATCGCGGCCGTCGAGCAGGACGCGACCGGTAACGCCTTCGCGCTCGCGCTGTCGTACGCCAAGGGCATCGGCGGCACCCGCGCCGGCGTCATCAAGACCACCTTCACCGAGGAGACCGAGACCGACCTCTTCGGTGAGCAGGCCGTTCTCTGCGGTGGTACGGCCGCGCTGGTGAAGGCCGGTTTCGAGACGCTGACCGAGGCGGGCTACCAGCCGGAGATCGCGTACTTCGAGTGCCTGCACGAGCTGAAGCTGATCGTGGACCTCATGTACGAGGGCGGCCTGGAGAAGATGCGCTGGTCGATCTCCGAGACCGCCGAGTGGGGCGACTACGTCACCGGCCCGCGGATCATCACCGACGCCACCAAGGCCGAGATGAAGAAGGTCCTCGCCGAGATCCAGGACGGCACCTTCGCCCGTGAGTGGATGGCCGAGTACCACGGCGGTCTGAAGAAGTACAACGAGTACAAGACGGCCGACTCCGAGCACCTGCTGGAGACCACCGGCAAGCAGCTGCGCAAGCTGATGAGCTGGGTCGACGAGGAGGCGTGACCTCCGTGTCCCGTGGCGGTGCCCCCAGCCGGGGGCGCCGTCGCGGGGCTGCACCCCGGACCCCTACAAAATGTAGATTCCCGTCCGGGTGATCCTTCCCAAGAGGCGTAAGACGATCCTCGCCGCGCCACTACACTGCCGTATTACATACGCGTCAGGCCCACAGCGTCGTGCGTCTTCCACGCGGCTAGCAAACCTCCACCGCCTGCGGCCGTCGGGACGGCCGTCCGCATTGGACTTGTGAGGACTCACGTGAGCTCGAAACCCGTCGTACTCATCGCTGAAGAGCTGTCGCCCGCGACTGTGGACGCGCTTGGCCCGGACTTCGAGATCCGGCACTGCAACGGAGCGGACCGAGCCGAACTGCTCCCCGCCATCGCCGACGTCGACGCGATCCTGATCCGCTCCGCCACCAAGGTGGACGCAGAGGCGATCGCCGCCGCGAACAAGCTGAAGGTCGTCGCACGAGCCGGCGTCGGCCTGGACAACGTGGACGTCTCCGCCGCCACCAAGGCCGGCGTGATGGTCGTCAACGCTCCCACCTCGAACATCGTGACCGCCGCCGAGCTGGCCTGCGGTCTCATCGTCGCCACAGCCCGTCACATCCCGCAGGCCAACGCCGCGCTGAAGAACGGCGAGTGGAAGCGCAGCAAGTACACGGGTGTCGAGCTCGCCGAGAAGACCCTCGGTGTCGTCGGTCTCGGCCGCATCGGCGCGCTGGTCGCCCAGCGCATGTCCGGGTTCGGCATGAAGGTCGTCGCCTACGACCCGTACATCCAGCCCGCGCGCGCCGCGCAGATGGGCGTCAAGGTGCTGTCGCTCGACGAGCTGCTCGAGGTCTCCGACTTCATCACCGTCCACCTGCCCAAGACCCCCGAGACCGTCGGTCTCATCGGCGACGAGGCGCTGCGCAAGGTCAAGCCGAGCGTGCGCATCGTCAACGCCGCGCGCGGCGGGATCGTCGACGAGGAGGCGCTGTACTCCGCCCTCAAGGAGGGCCGGGTCGCCGGTGCCGGTCTCGACGTGTACGCGAAGGAGCCCTGCACGGACTCCCCGCTGTTCGAGTTCGACCAGGTCGTCGCCACCCCGCACCTGGGCGCCTCCACCGACGAGGCGCAGGAGAAGGCCGGTATCGCCGTCGCCCGCTCGGTGCGCCTCGCCCTCGCCGGTGAGCTCGTGCCGGACGCGGTGAACGTGCAGGGCGGTGTCATCGCCGAGGACGTCAAGCCGGGCCTCCCGCTCGCCGAGCGCCTCGGCCGTATCTTCACCGCGCTCGCGGGTGAGGTCGCGGTCCGCCTCGACGTCGAGGTGTACGGCGAGATCACCCAGCACGACGTGAAGGTGCTGGAGCTGTCCGCCCTCAAGGGTGTCTTCGAGGACGTCGTCGCCGAGACGGTCTCCTACGTCAACGCCCCGCTGTTCGCCCAGGAGCGCGGCGTAGAGGTGCGGCTGACCACCAGCTCGGAGTCGGCCGACCACCGCAACGTCGTCACCGTGCGCGGCACGCTCGGCACCGGCGAGGAGGTGTCGGTCTCCGGCACGCTGGCCGGCCCGAAGCACCTGCAGAAGATCGTGGCCGTGGGCGAGTACGACGTCGACCTCGCCCTTGCCGACCACATGGTCGTGCTGCGGTACGAGGACCGTCCCGGTGTCGTCGGCACGGTGGGCCGCATCTTCGGCGAGGCGGGGATCAACATCGCCGGTATGCAGGTCTCGCGTGCCGTGGCCGGTGGCGAGGCGCTGGCCGTGCTGACCGTCGACGACGCGGTGCCCCCCGCGGTGCTGGTCGAGGTCGAGGCGGAGATCGGGGCGACGTTCGCCCGCTCCGTGAACCTGGTCTGACACACAACGCGAGGGGCCGAGTCGACGTGAGTCGGCTCGGCCCCTTCGCGTTGCCCTACTTGTCGCTCACGCGAACACCCCGCAGCGCCCTCGCCGCCAGCGCAGCCGCTCCCACCAGGACCACCGTCCCGGCGATCGCCGCGCCGTGCATTCCGCTGGTGAACGCCTCGCGGGCCGTCGTCGCCAGGGCGTCTCCCGCGCGCCCCGGGAGCTGAGCGGCCACCGCCAGGGCGCCGCCCAGTGTTTCGTGGGCCGCAGCGGGGGCCGAGGCAGGGATCTCGTGGCGGTAGAGGGCGGTACCGATGGAGCCGAGGATCGCCATTCCGAGCGCGCCGCCGAACTCCGCGCCGGTCTCCATCAGGGAGGACGCCGAGCCCGCCCGTTCCACCGGGGCGCTGCTCAGCGCCACGTCCGTGATCTGGGAGATGACCATGACGACTCCCGAGGCGAGCACACCGCACGCGACCAGGACCAGCCACAGGGAGTCCGTGTCCGTGAAGGCCAGCAGCGCGTAGCCGGCCGCGCCGATCGCGAAGCCCGCGGTGACGACGTAGGCGCGGTCGACGCCCTTCTGGACCAGCGAGGCCGCCATCGGGGCCGCCATGCCGATCGGCACCGAGGGGAGCAGAGACCACAGGGCGGCTTCCAGGGCGCTCTTGTCGAGCACCGACTGCAGGTACTGCGTGGTGAAGTACGCCGAGCCCATGATGGCGAACGAGCCGATGAGGTTGAGGACGACCGAGGATGCGAAGCCGCGGCCGCGGAACAGGGCCGGCGAGATCATCGGTGAGGCCGCGGTGCGCTGGCGGTGGACGAAGGCGGTCGCGAAGAGCAGGCCGACGGTGATCGATACGACGTACTGGGCGTGCCAGCCCTCCGAGGGGATCTCCTTGAGGCCGTAGATGACGGGCAGCACCGCGGCCATCGACAGGGGGACGCTCAGCCAGTCGAAGCGGCCGGGGGCGGGGTCGCGGGACTCGGGCAGCAGGAACGGGCCGAGGATCAGCAGCAGCGCCATCGCGGGCAGGTTGACCAGGAAGACCGAGCCCCACCAGAAGTACTGGACGAGGACACCGCTCATCACCGAGCCGAGCGCGATGCCGGCCGTCATCACACCGGACCACAGGCCGATCGCCTTCGCACGCTGGCCCGGGTCGGTGAACATCGTGCGGATCAGCGCCATCGTCGACGGCATCAAAGTCGCGCCGCCGATGCCGAGGACCGCGCGGGCCGCGATCAGGGTCTCGGCGCTGTTCGCGTAGGCCGCGGTGAGCGACGCGATACCGAAGGCCGCCGCGCCGATCAGGAGGAGTTTGCGGCGGCCGATGCGGTCGCCCAGGGAGCCCATCGTCATCAGCAGGCCGGCCAGGACGAAGCCGTAGACGTCGAAGATCCACAGCTGCTGGGTGCCGCTCGGCTCCAGGTCGGCGCTGATGGCCGGGATCGCGAAGTACAGGACCGAGACGTCCATCGAGACCAGCAGCAACGGGAGCATCAGCACGCCCACTGCGGTCCATTCGCGGCGGCCGGCCAGTCGGCCGGGCGGGGTGGTGGTGGTGCTCGTCGGGTTCGTCATGACAGGAACTGTACGGGCGTCTTAAACGGTCGTCTAGAACGAATGTATAAGTCATGCGTCTAGGACGCTTGTATGGATCGGAGTAGGGTGGGGGGCATGGGACATCGTGAGGATCTGCTCGAAGGCGCCAAGCGCTGCCTGCTGGAGAAGGGGTTCCTGCGCACGACCGCGCGGGACATCGTCAAGGAGTCGGGGACGAACCTGGCGTCGATCGGCTACCACTACGGGTCGAAGGACGCGCTGCTGGTGCAGGCGTATGTCTCGCTGATCGAGGCCACGGGGCATCGGTTCGAGCCCGGCGGGCAGGGGGAGGCCACGAAGTCGACGCCCGCCGGGTCGCTGGAGCGTTTCCAGGCGGTGTGGACGAACATCGTCGAGGCGGTGGGCGAGTCGCGTGCGATCTGGATGCTGAGCTTCGAGCTGATCCTTCAGGGCGACCGCATGCCGCAGGTGCGCCGGATGCTGGTCGAGGCGGAGGAGCAGGGCCGCTCGGGGCTCCTGCCCCTGTTCAACGACATCCCGGAGGAGGAGCAGGGCAAGGAGGCCATCGACACCGAGGGGCGCTTCTACCAGACCCTTCTCCAGGGGCTCATGGTGCAGTGGCTCTTCAACCCGGACACGGCGACGGACGCCACGCAACTCACCGAGGGCCTGCGCCGCGTGATCGCGGGCGTCAAGGGGAGCTGACCCGCCGCCCCACTCGCTACAGCCGTGCGCCCTTCAACGCCATGTGCAGCAGCAGCCGGTCCTCGCCGTCGTCCAGGTCGAGGCCCGTCAGTTTTTCCACGCGGGACAGGCGGTAGTACAGGGTCTGGCGGTGGATGCCCAGCTCGGCGGCGGTCCGGGCGGCCTGGCCCGCGCAGTCGAGGTAGATCTCCGCGGTGCGGGCGAGTTCGCGGTAGGTGGGGGACAACAGGGTGCGTACGGCAGGGTCGTGGGCGACCTCCGGCGGCAGCGCGGTCAGCAGCCGGAACGGGCCGATGTCCGCCCACTCGGCGACCGGACCGAGCCGGGGCTCCGCCAGCGCGGCCCGCGCCGCCGCCAGGGCCTCGTGCCAGGCCGTCGCCAGCTCCGCGAGCCCGGTGCGCGCGGCCGCGATGCCGCACGCCGCCGTGCCGCCCCCCTCCAGTTGCCGCGCCCGCTCCAGCAGCCGCCCCGCCGCCGCGGTGGCCGGCGTCAGGACCTCCGCCGAGCGCAGCCGTACCAGCAGGGCGAGGGAGTGGGAGGCCGCGCCCCACGGCACCGTGCACAGCGCCGTCGCCCCCGGCACCGTACGGACGGAAGGGGCGTCGTCCGGGTCGGCGGACGGCCAGGGGGCCACGCAGACCACCGTGTGCAGGCCGTCCGCGCGGGCGCCCAGCGCGGTGCGCAGCTCCGCCACCGCCATGTCCTGCGGCCAGCCGCGCTCGGCGGTGAGCACGGCCCGCAGCTCCCGGGTGAGGTCGGCGCCGTGCTGCGCCTCGTCCGCCAGCAGGGCGCCGATGCGGGCCGCCACGTCCATGGCCGCGCTCAGCTGGCGCTCGGTCGGGCCCGGGTCGGAGTCCAGCAGCCAGACATAACCGAGGACGACACCCCGATGGCGTACCGGAAGGCAGATGCGTCCCCGGTACACGCCCGCCTCGGGCGTCGGCGGGATACGGACCGGGCCCGTCGCCCGGGTGATGCCGAAGCCCTCGAACCACGCACGGACCGCGGACGTGGAGCGCCGCGTCAGGATCGAGCGGGTGCGCACCGGGTCCAGCGCGGAGGCGTCGAGGTCGCCCTCACTGTCGTACGCACCGAAGGCGATCAGCTCGAAGTCCCGGTTCTCCAGGGTCGCGGGGACGCCGAGGAGCTCGGAGATCTCGTCGACCAGCTCCTGGTAGTCACCCGCATGGCTGAAGACTTCGGACGTCACTCGGGCATTCTCCCGCATTTCCGGGCCCGCTTCATACATCTGTCTGAGATCTCTGGCACGGATGCGTGACAGCTGTCGATGGCTGAGGATCGGAGGGATCCTTAGGTTTCACGGTGGTTCTATCTGCTGGTTTGTGGAGGTGCCCCGTGCTGGGTCCCGTGATTCTTGCCGCGTCGCGCAGCGACCGGATGCGACGCCTGATCTCGGCGGCCCCGGTGACCAAGCAGGTCGTCGACCGCTTCATCCCCGGTGAGACCGTCGACGACATCCTGCCGATCATCAAGGACCTCACCGGCCGCGGTCTGGAGCTGACGATGGACGTCGTCGGCGAGGACATCACCACCCCCGAGCAGGCCGCCGCGGCCCGCGACGCCTACCTGACGCTGATCGACCGGCTGAGCGAGCTCGGCCTCGGCGAGCGGGTCGAGATGTCCGTGAAGCTGTCGATGTTCGGGCAGGCGCTGGACGGCGGCCACGAGCTCGCCCTCGCCAATGTCCGCCCGGTCGTCGAGGCCGCCGCCGCCATCGGTACGACGGTCACGCTCGACGCCGAGGACCACACCACCCTCGACTCGATGTTCGCCATCCACGAGGAGCTGCGGAAGGACTTCCCGCAGACCGGCTGCGTCATCCAGGCCTATCTGTTCCGCACCGAGGCCGACGCCCGCCGCCTCGCCGCGGCCGGCAGCCGGGTGCGGCTGGTGAAGGGCGCGTACAAGGAGCCCGCCGAGGTCGCGTACCAGCAGAAGCAGGAGATCGACAAGGCGTACGTCCGGGTCCTGAGGACTCTGATGGAGGGCGAGGGGTATCCGATGATCGGGTCCCACGACCCGCGCCTCATCTCCATCGCGCAGGAACTCGCCCGCCGGGCCGGGCGCAAGCTCGACGAGTACGAGTTCCAGATGCTGTACGGCATCCGCAGCGACGAGCACCTGCGGCTGGCCGCCGAGGGCCACCGCATGCGCGTCTACACCGCCTACGGCACCGACTGGTACGGCTACTTCATGCGACGCCTGGCGGAGAAGCCGGCGAACCTGCGCTTCTTCCTCCGGTCGATGGTCAGCAAGGGCTGATCGCCGAGAACTGGTCAAAGGGCTGAGCCCGCACCCCCGCTCGCAACCCCCGCTCAACATCAAGGAGTTACGGTCCCATGGACGCTGTGACCCAGGTCCCCACCCCCGTCAACGAGCCGGTGCACGGCTACGCCCCCGGCTCGCCCGAGCGTGCCCGGCTCGAGGCCAAGCTGAAGGAGCTGGCCGAGAACCCGGTCGACCTGCCGATGACGATCGGCGGCGAGAAGCGGATGGGCGGCGGTGAGCGGTTCGACGTCGTGCAGCCGCACAACCACAAGGCCCGCCTGGGCACCTACGCCAACGCCACCCAGCAGGACGCGCAGGACGCCATCGACGCGGCCCTCGCCGCCGCGCCCGCCTGGCGTGCGATGTCCTTCGACGACCGTGCCGCGATCATCCTGCGCGCGGCCGAGCTGCTGTCCGGCCCGTGGCGCGAGACCCTCGCGGCGTCCACCATGCTCGGCCAGTCGAAGACCGCCCAGCAGGCCGAGATCGACTGCCCCTGCGAGCTGATCGACTTCTGGCGCTTCAACGTCGCCTACGCCCGCCAGATCCTGGCCGAGCAGCCCCCGGCCAACTCCCCGGGCGTCTGGAACCGCCTCGACCACCGCCCGCTGGAGGGCTTCGTCTACGCGATCACGCCGTTCAACTTCACCGCGATCGCGGGCAATCTGCCGACCGCCCCCGCGCTCATGGGCAACGTCGTCGTCTGGAAGCCGTCCCCGACCCAGACCCACGCGGCCGTCCTGCTGATGCAGCTGCTGGAGGAGGCGGGTCTGCCCAAGGGCGTCATCAACCTCGTCACCGGTGACGGCATCGAGGTCTCCAAGGTGGCGCTCGAGCACCGCGACCTGGCCGGCATCCACTTCACCGGCTCGACCAAGACCTTCCAGTACCTGTGGAAGACGGTCGGCAACAACATCGAGAAGTACCGCTCCTACCCGCGCCTGGTCGGCGAGACCGGCGGCAAGGACTTCCTGGTCGCCCACCCCAGCGCCGACCGCGCGGTCCTGAAGACGGCGCTGACCCGCGGTGCCTTCGAGTACCAGGGCCAGAAGTGCAGCGCGACCTCCCGCGCGTACATTCCGGCCTCGATCTGGAACTCCGGCTTCAAGGAGGAGTTCGCCGCCGAGGTCGACTACCTGACCATGGGTGACGTCACCGACCTCGCCAACTTCATCGGCGCCGTCATCGACGAGCGCTCCTTCGCCAAGAACAAGGCCGCCATCGACCGCGCGAAGTCCGACCCGGCCTGCACGATCGTCGCGGGCGGCAGCTACGACGACTCGGTCGGCTGGTTCGTCCGCCCGACCGTCGTCGAGTGCACCGACCCGGAGAACGAGGTCTTCCGCACCGAGTACTTCGGCCCGTTCCTCGCCGTGTACGTCTACGAGGACGACAAGTACGAGGAGATGCTGACCCAGATGGAGTCGGTGTCCGACTACGCGCTGACCGGCTCGGTCATCTCCAACGACCGTGCGGCGGCCGCGTACACGATGGACAAGCTCCGCTACGCGGCGGGCAACTTCTACATCAACGACAAGTCGACCGGCGCCGTCGTCGGCCAGCAGCCCTTCGGCGGCGGCCGCGCCTCCGGCACCAACGACAAGGCCGGCGCCCCGCAGAACCTGCAGCGCTGGACCCTGACCCGCGCCATCAAGGAGACGCTGGTCCCGCCGACGGACTACACGTACCCGCACATGGGCTGACCCGTCACCGGGGCAGACTGCCCCTCATGACGGTGACGCGGAACGAGGGCCCGACCGTGACGGCCGACGACGGCGTACGTCTGTGGGCCGCGCGGTCGGGCAGCGGCGACCCCTTGGTGCTCTGCCACGGCGGGCCGGGCCTGTGGGACTACTTCGAGGACCTGGCGGAGCTGCTCGCCGACCTGACGCCGGTGGTCCGCTGGGACCAGCGGGGCTGCGGGCGTTCGCAGCGGGAGGTCAGTGGTCCCTGGACGCTCGCCCGCTTCGTCGCCGATCTCGACGCCGTACGGCGGCACTTCGGGCTTCGGCGGATGACGCTGCTCGGTCACTCGTGGGGTGCGCAGCTGGCGTTGAGCTATGCGCTTGCGCATCCCCGGCGGGTGAGTGCGCTGATGTACGTGAGCGGCACGGGCATCGGGCCGGACTCCGACTGGTTCGGCACCTTCCGGGAGAACCTGCACGCGCGCCTCGGCGAGCGCCCCGAACGGCTGGCCCGCTGGCGGGAGTTGACGGGTCGGCCGCACCTGAGCGAGGACGAGGAGCGGGAGCGGGCGGTGCTCCAGTGGTCCGCCGACTACGCGGACCGGGAACGGGCGCTGGAGCACGCCGGGCGGCTCACCGACCCCTGGCTCGGGATCAACGCCGAGTGCAGCAGGGCCCTCAACGACGAGCGCCGGCGGAACTGGGGCACTCCCGGGCTCCACGACGCCTGCGCGTCCCTCGACGTGCCCGTACTGATCGTCGACGGCGCGCGGGACCCGCGGCCGCGCTCGGCGGTCGACTCCCTGGAGCGGGCCCTGCCGCGGGTACGCCGGGTGACGCTGCCGGAGGCCGGGCACGCGCCGTGGGTGGAGGACCCGAAGGGCTTCCGGGAGGCGCTGACGGCGGCGCTGCGGGCCCGGGGCTAGCCGGGGAGTTCCGTGCGCTCCCACCACTCGTACACCGGGAGCGTGCCCTCCGGTGTGTCCGCGTGGCGGGTGGTCTGCCTGAAGTGCTCGTAGCCGTTGCGCAGCTCGATCTTCAGGTCTGCTCCCGGGGTCGCGATCGGGACGATCCGCTCGGGCAGATCCTGCGGGCCGCCCTCGAGAAGTGCCTTGGCCTTGTCGCTCATGACCTCACCGTTCCCGCCACCGGTGACCGTTGTCGCACGCCGTGCCCAGGATCAGCCGTGTGGGCGAAGCCCCAGCTCACAGGGGTGTGACCGCATTCGCCGTCTCAGATAGTAGGAAGTCCGAGTAATTGTGGAGACAGACCGGGCCCGCTCGCTTACTTTTGTAGGAGCCGAACGTCTCGCTCGACCAAGCGAATGGCGGTCGTGAGCGCGCCCCGTGCAGGCAACCCCTGCGGCACCGCTCCCCGCCCCACCCGGCGTCTCGTAACCCCTTTCCGCACTCCCGGATGTCGAAGGAGTCGATTTCCCATGGCCGAGACGACCGCACGCCGCCGAGTCCGTCACCTCTCCCGTACGAGCGAGTCCGACCGCAAGAACGCCGCAGCCGCCCTCCAGCGCGCCCTGGACCGCAGGGACAACGGTGGTTCGACCGGCCACTGAGCCGGGCATCACCACTGAGCCGGGAGCCGCACCCGCATGAGGTGCGGCGCGGACTCACGCGCCGCGCCGCACCTCGAAGTGATCGATGCGTTCGCCGCTTTCGGTGAGCGCCGACACCTTCAGGACGGGCCGTGGACCGCTGTCCGCCTCCACCCTGAGCAGGGAGAAGCCCCGGTAGCGCACCCGTGACCACTCCACGGTCTCCGCCGCGGATGCCTTCGACTTCGTCCACTGGAAAGTGCCGACGGAGTCGTGGTGCGTGACGTGTCCCTCGTAGCTCTCCTTCACACCCGCCGGGAAGCCGTACAGATCGCGTCCGCCGCCGCCCGCCGTGACGTACACGATCCCGTCCCGGGTCGGATCGGTCGACGCACCGATGGGGACCGGCCTGCCGACCCCGCCGTTCCTGATGGCGTCCGTCCGCTCGTACACATGGTTGTGCCCGTTGATCACCAGGTCCACCTGGTGCCGGGCGAACAGTGGCAGCCACTGCGCCCGTACCCCGCCGTCGGAGGCGTGCGAGGAGGTCGAGTAGGCGCAGTGGTGGAAGAAGACGACGATGAAGTCGATCCCCTTCGCCGACCGCAGCTCGGCCAGCTTTCCGTCCAGCCACTTCGTCTGCCTGCCGCCGCTGTAGCCGAAGTTGGCGGGGATCTCGTACGACACGTCGTTCGCGTCCAGCGCCACGAAGCCGACGTTGCCGTAGGTGAACGCGTACACCCCGGGCGCCGTGCGGGCGTCGAAGCCGCTGTCCGGGAGGGAGAAGCGGGCCAGCTGGCCGCCGTAGCCCTCCGGCGAGTACCAGGCCTCCATGTCGTGGTTGCCGGTCGTCACCATCCACGGCACCGACCTGGCCACGGGCTCGTTCTGCTTGAGGAACAGGTCCCAGAACGCGGGGTCGTAGCCGTCCGACTTCTCGCCCCGGCCATTGGTGTCGGCGTAGCAGATGTCACCCGCGTGCAGATGGAAGGCGGGGTTCTGGCGCAGGACGACATGGTCGTTGGCGGCCGCGGCCCGGCTGACGCCCTGGTCGCCGAAGGCCGTGAACACGAACCTCTCCGGGGAGGCCGGCGCCGTGCGGAAGGTGCCGATCGTCGAGCGGTGCTTCGCGTCCGCCGGATCGAAGCCCTCGTGGCCCACGCCGTAGTAGTACGTCGTGCCGGGGCGCAGGCCGTCCAGGGCCGCGTGCAGGTAGTACTGCTCCAGCGCCGGACGCACGCCCGGCACGCCCGGGGTGTGCAGGTCGCGGACCTCGGCCTCGGTCCTCCGGCCCAGATCGTCGGGCTTGAGGCCGATGCGGACGTACGGCTTCCGCACCGCCAGCGGGACCTGCCAGGAGACCCGCAGCTGCGACTTCGGGTCGGCGCCGAAGGCGAGATGCCGGCCGAAGGGGGAGACGACGGAGCCGTGCACCGTCGGGCGCGCGGGCGCCGGGGTCCTCGTACCCTGAGCTCCCGATCCGCCGCCGCAGCCGCTCAGCACCCCGCCCGCCGCCACCGCACCCGCCGTCACCAGCGTGCGGCGCCGGATCAGCCTGGTGCGCAGGTACTCGTGCTGCTCGGCCATGCTCATCCGGCTTGCGAGCTGCGGCGGGATGCCGAAGTCGGGTATGTCCATGGGAGGGAAGTTCCCAGCGATTGCCAACGCCCGCCAGACATACGGGTGAACGGGCGACGACCAGTTGACGCTCCCCGTCACTGGCCTGTCCGTATGGCGGACGCGGCATGTCATTCCATGGGACGCGGAGTAGGGTGCCGACATGTCTCGCAGCATCAATCTCGCAGTGATTCCCGGTGACGGCATCGGCCAGGAGGTCGTGGCCGAAGGTCTGAAGGTCCTCTCCGCCGTCCTTCCGCAGGATGTGAAGCTGGAGACCAAGGAGTACGACTTCGGCGCCCAGCGCTACCACGCCACCGGTGAGACCCTCACCGACGCCGACCTCGACGCGCTGAAGAAGCACGACGCCATTCTGCTCGGCGCCATCGGTGACCCGAGCGTCCCCTCCGGCGTCCTGGAGCGCGGCTTCCTGCTCAAGCTCCGCTTCGCCTTCGACCACCACGTCAACCTGCGTCCGTCGAAGCTCCTGCCGGGTGTCGCCACCCCGCTGGCCGGCGAGCCGAGCATCGACTTCGTCGTGGTCCGTGAGGGCACCGAGGGCCCGTACACCGGCAACGGCGGCACCATCCGCAAGGGCACCGAGCACGAGGTCGCCACCGAGGTCTCCGTGAACACGGCCTTCGGCGTCGAGCGTGTGGTCCGCGACGCCTTCGCCCGCGCCCAGGCCCGCCCCCGCAAGAAGCTCACGCTGGTCCACAAGAACAACGTGCTGACCTTCGCGGGCCACCTGTGGACGAACATCTTCAACAAGGTGGCCGAGGAGTTCCCCGAGGTCACCACCGACTACATCCACGTCGACGCGGCGACCATCTACCTGGTCACCGACCCGGGCCGGTTCGACGTGATCGTCACCGACAACCTCTTCGGCGACATCATCACCGACCTCGCCGCGGCCGTCTCCGGCGGCATCGGCGTCGCCGCGAGCGGGAACATCAACCCGTCCGGCGAGTTCCCCTCGATGTTCGAGCCCGTGCACGGCTCGGCGCCCGACATCGCGGGCCAGGGCAAGGCCGACCCCTCCGCCACCGTCCTGTCCGTCGCGCTGCTGCTGCGCCACCTCGGCTACGAGGCCGAGGCCGCCCGCATCGACGAGGCGGTCTCCGCCGACCTCGCCGAGCGCACCGGCAAGCCCGCCCGCTCCACGTCGGAGATCGGCGACGCGCTGGCCGTACGAGTAGCCGGCTGACCCCCAGCGCCACTCGAACCTTTCGAAGCCGCCGGGTCGCATCAGCACCCGGCGGCTTCCGCTGTGTCCCCGCCGGGTGCCACCATCATCCCCTGGGCCGCATTTCACGCCGTTTCTTCCACGGTCCCCGCCTTGCGATAATCGAACGCGGAGCCGCGGATTGAGGGAATGCTCGGACGTCCTAGCACTGGCCACCGGCCGTACGGACGTGAGCGCGGCCCGTCACACACAACCGGTGAAGGACAACCACTCATGACGACGCCCACGATCGAGCTCAAGCCCTCGGCCTCGCCACTCTCCGACGCGGAGCGCGAGGCGATCCTGGCGAACCCCGGGTTCGGCCGCCACTTCACCGACCACATGGTGACGATCAAGTGGACCGAGGGCCGCGGCTGGCACGACGGCCAGCTCGTCCCGTACGGCCCGCTCTCGCTCGACCCGGCGAACATGACCCTGCACTACGCCCAGGAGATCTTCGAGGGCCTCAAGGCCTACCGCCGCCCGGACGGCTCGGTCGCCACCTTCCGCCCCGAGATGAACGCCCGGCGCTTCCAGCGCTCCGCGCACCGCCTCGGCATGCCCGAGCTTCCGGTCGAGACGTTCATCGAGGCCTGTGACGTCCTCGTCCAGCAGGACAAGGCA
Organism: Streptomyces longisporus; assembly: GCF_039532765.1. NCBI lineage: Bacteria > Bacillati > Actinomycetota > Actinomycetes > Kitasatosporales > Streptomycetaceae > Streptomyces > Streptomyces longisporus. The sequence continues at coordinate 234,214 of NZ_BAAASG010000017.1, read as the reverse complement.
TGGGTGCCCGCGCACGGCGGCGAGGAGTCCCTCTACCTCCGCCCGTTCATGATCGCGACCGAGGTCGGCCTGGGCGTGAAGCCCGCCAACGAGTACCTCTTCCTGGTCATCGCCTCCCCGGCCGGCGCCTACTTCCCCGGCGGCGTCAAGCCGGTCTCCATCTGGCTCTCCGAGGACCGCGTCCGCGCCGTCCCCGGCGGCATGGGCGACGCGAAGACGGGCGGCAACTACGCGGCCTCCCTGCTCGCCCAGGCCGAGGCCGCCGCCAAGGGCTGCGACCAGGTCTGCTACCTGGACGCGGTCGAGCACAAGTGGGTCGAGGAACTCGGCGGCATGAACCTGTACTTCGTGTACGGCGACAAGATCGTCACCCCGTCGCTGACCGGCTCGATCCTGGAGGGCGTGACGCGCGACTCGCTGCTGACCGTCGCCCGCGACCTCGGCTACGAGTCCGAGGAGGGCCGGGTCTCCATCGACCAGTGGCAGCGCGACGCCGAGAACGGCACGCTGACCGAGGTCTTCGCCTGCGGTACCGCCGCCGTGATCACCCCGGTCGGCACCGTCAAGCGCGAGAGCGCCGAGTGGCAGCAGGCGGGCGGCGAGCCGGGCGAGGTCACGCTCAAGCTCCGCGAGGCGCTGCTGAACATCCAGCGCGGGACGGCGGAGGACAAGCACGGCTGGATGCACGTTCTCGGCTGAGGGCTGAGCGGGGGTTTTGTGCGGGGGGTGTTGCGCCCTACTGGGGGGCTGCGCCCCCCAGGCCCCCCGTTTCGGCCTGGACGGCCTCGTCCTCAAACGCCGGACGGGCTGAGAACGCGGACCCAGCCCTCGGCTGCAGGAGCAGGTACGTCACGCCGCCCACAAGGCCCGACAGTACGAAGCTGCAGTCCACCCCGCCCGTCAGCGACAGCAGTGGGCCCTGGTACGACGGCAGGGACACCCCCAGCAGGCCGAAACCGGCGCCCACCGCCCAGGACACCGTCGCCCGTACGTTCCAGCCCGCCCGGTACCAGTAGATCCCGCCCCGGGCGCGGCGGTTGAAGACCTGCAGGGCGTCCGCGTCGTACACCCCGCGGCAGCGCACGAAGCCGATGAGGGTGATGACCGCCCACGGGGTGCCGATGGCCGTCAGCAGGAGGACGAAGGACGTCATCGCGGACTGGGCGTTCCAGGTGTAGTGGCCGATGAAGACGCAGGCGGTGGCCACGATCGCGACCGTGTAGGTGGCTCGGGCGCGGGACGCGCGCGGCAGGATGGCGTCCAGGTCGAGGCCCATGGAGTAGAGCATCAGACCCGCGTTGCCGACCGAGCCCGCGGAGGCGGAGAGCAGGAGCGGGATCAGGTACCAGGCGGGGGACGCCGTCACCAGCGGGCCCGCGTAGTCCGCCGCCGCGCGGGCCGCGTACGCCGTGAAGGTGCCGAAGAGCTGAGGGACCAGCAGGCCCAGGATCAGGCCGAGCCAGGTCGCGTGCAGGACCCGGCGGGAGGAGTGGCGGGCCGGGGAGATGTAGCGGGTGTAGTCGCCGAGCAGGGTGATGAAGGCGATCGGGCCGGACAGGCCCGCCGCCACCGTGGCCAGGAACCAGGTCGGCCAGTAGCCGCCCAGCAGATAGCCGCCGGTCTCCGGGATCGCCGAGGTGGTGAAGTGCGGGGCGTAGGCGAGGACGCCCAGCGCCAGCAGCGCCGTCATGCCGATCGCCAGGACCCGGGACATGGCCAGCAGCACCCGGTAGCCGTACACCGCGCCCGCCACCGTCGCCCCGGCGAGGACCGCGTAGACCAGGGCGTACGCCACTCCGTCCACCGGCAGCCCGAACAGCCGGCGCAGCACGCCCACCATCACGTCCCCGCCGATCCACACGGTCAGCGCCGTGTAGCCGAGGGCCAGGAGCAGACCGACCACCGAGCCGACCAGCCGGCCGCGCACGCCGAACTGGGCACCGGAGGAGGTGGAGAGGTTCGTCGCGGTGCGCAGGGAGATCAGGGCCAGGGGTGCCGTCAGGGCCGTGCCCGCCACCGTGCCGACCACGATCGAGCTCAGCGACGACCACCAGTCCAGGCCGAACGACGGTGGCAGCCAGCCGAAGATGATCACGCCGAGACAGAGGTTGGAGCCCAGCAGGATCGAGACGAGGTCGCGGGGCCCGCTGCTGCGTTCCTCGTCGGGGATGGTGTCCACTCCGCGCTGTTCTATCGAGATCGGCATGGCGGCCCTTTCGGTCGGTTAGAGCGGCACTCAAAGTGAGCGGCACTCAATGTGACTCCTGACGCTGTGGGCGTCAAGACCTTCCTCTCCCACGGTTCTCTGTTTAGAGTGTCACTCTAAATGGAGGGATGGACATGCGGCTGACACCGACCGAACGCGACCGGCTGCTGCTCTTCGGGGCCGCCGAGCTGGCCCGGGCGCGGCGGGCCCGGGGCCTTCGGCTCAACGTGCCCGAGGCCACCGCGCTCATCGCGGACACCGTCTGCGAGGCCGCCCGCGACGGCGCCCGGCTCGCCGAGGCCGTCGAACGCGCCCGGTCCGTGCTCGGCCCGGCCGATGTGCTGCCCGGCGTCGCGGACGTCGTCACCGAGGTGCATGTGGAGGCCGTCTTCGACGACGGTTCGCGGCTCGCGGTGGTGAGCGATCCGATCGGCGGGGGCGGGCTGGGGGAGCAGGCGCCGGGCGCGCTGCTGCCCGGGCCCGAGCATGCCGAGCCCGCGGCGGCCGTGCGGCTGACGGTGACCAACACCGCCACCGTGCCCGTCTCCGTCACCTCCCACTTCCACTTCTTCGAGGCCAACCCGCGCCTCGACTTCGTACGGGAACAGGCCTATGGGATGCGGCTCGCCGTGCCCGCCGGGTCGTCGGTGCGGTTCGGGCCGGGGGAGAGCGTCGAGGTCGGGCTGGTGCCGATCGGGGGCGAGCGGGTCGCGATCGGGTTCGCGGGGCTCGTCGACGGGGCGCTGGACGCGCCGGGGGCGAAGGAAGAGGCCCTGCGCAGGGCCGCCGCCTGCGGATACCTGGGAGCGGACCGATGAGCAACGACCACCGCCCGAGCATCGACCCCCGTGCCTATGCCGCCACCCATGGCCCCCGCGCCGGCGACCGGATCCGGCTCGGGGACTCCGGGCTGACCGTCCGCGTGGAGTCCGACTCCCAGCGGTACGGCGACGAGTTCCTCGCCGGCTTCGGCAAGACCGCCCGTGACGGGCTGCACCTCAAGGCCGCGGCCGTCCGGGAGACCTGTGACGTCGTCATCAGCAACGTGGTGGTGATCGATGCCGTGCAGGGGATCCGGAAGGTGTCGATCGGCATCCGGGAGGGGCGGATCTGCTCGATCGGGCGCGCCGGGAACCCCGACACCCTCGACGGGGTCGACGTCGTCGTCGGCACGGGCACCTCGATCGTGTCCGGTGAGGGGCTCATCGCCACCGCCGGTGCCGTCGACACGCACGTCCATCTGCTGTCGCCGCGGATCATGGAGGCCTCGCTGGCGTCCGGGGTGACCACGATCATCGGGCAGGAGTTCGGGCCCGTGTGGGGGGTCGGCGTCAACTCGCCGTGGGCGCTGCGGCACGCCTTCAACGCCTTCGACGCCTGGCCGGTCAACATCGGCTTTCTGGGGCGGGGTTCGTCCTCGCACTCCGCGCCCCTGGTGGAGGCGTTGGCCGAGGGCGGCGCGAGCGGCTTCAAGGTGCACGAGGACATGGGCGCCCACACACGTGCCCTGGACACCGCCTTGCGTGTCGCCGAGGAGCACGACGTCCAAGTGGCCCTGCACAGCGACGGGTTGAACGAGTGCCTGTCGGTGGAGGACACCCTGCGGGTGCTGGAGGGGCGGACCATCCATGCCTTCCACATCGAGGGGTGCGGCGGCGGGCACGTCCCCAACGTCCTGAAGATGGCGGGTGTCCCGAACGTCATCGGCTCCTCCACCAACCCCACCCTCCCCTTCGGGCGGGACGCCGTCGCCGAGCACTACGGCATGATCGTCTCCGTCCACGACCTGAAGACCGACCTGCCCGGCGACGCCGCCATGGCCCGCGACCGCATCCGCGCCGGGACCATGGGTGCCGAGGACGTGCTGCACGACCTGGGCGCGATCGGCATCACCTCGTCCGACGCGCAGGGCATGGGGCGGGCCGGCGAGACCGTCCGCCGTACCTTCGCCATGGCCGGGAAGATGAAGGCCGAGTTCGGCGCCCCGGACGAGCACGACAACGAGCGCGTCCTGCGCTACATGGCCAAGCTGACCATCAACCCGGCGATCGCGCACGGGCTCTCGCACGAGGTCGGGTCGATCGAGGTCGGCAAGCTCGCCGACATCGTGCTGTGGCGCCCGGAGTACTTCGGGGCGAAGCCGCAGCTCGTCCTCAAGTCCGGCTTCCCGGCGTACGGCGTGGTCGGCGACCCCAACGCGGCGACGGACACCTGTGAACCGCTGGTCCTCGGGCCGCAGTTCGGGGCGCACGGCGCGACACCCGCCGAGATCTCCGTCGCCTTCGTCGCCCAGGCCGCCCTCGACCAGGGCAACGACACCATGCCGACCCGCCGCAGAAGGGTCGCCGTGCGCGGCACCCGCGGCATCGGACCGGCCGACCTCAGGCTCAACTCCCGTACCGGAGCGGTGGACGTCGACCAGCGGACCGGTCTGGTCACCCTCGACGGAGAGCCGATCCGCTCGCAGCCGGCCGACTCGGTCTCCCTCAACCGCCTCTACTTCCTCTGATCCTTCCTCCGATCCATCCTCCGACAAGGACCTTCGATGTCTGCTGCCGCCGACGGCTTCCGCATGCCCGCCGAATGGGCCCCGCACGAGCGCACCTGGATGGCGTGGCCGGGGCCCAACACGACCTTCGACGACCCGGAGGACCTCGCCGCCTCGCGCGCCGCCTGGGCGTCGGTCGCCCGTGCGGTCCGTCGCTTCGAGCCGGTGACGGTGGTGTGCGGACCGGGACAGTCGGCGCAGGCGCGGGCGCTGCTGGGCCCGGACGTCGAGACGGTCGAGCGCGAGCTGGACGACGCGTGGATGCGGGACATCGGGCCGACGTTCCTGACGAACGGGCCTGAACTCGCCGCAGTCGACTGGACGTTCAACGGCTGGGGAGCCCAGGGCTGGGCCCGCTGGGAGCACGACGCGAAGATCGCCGCGTATGTCTCGGACCTCGCGGGCGCGAGGACGTATGCCTCGAAGCTGGTCAACGAGGGCGGGGCGATCCATGTCGACGGCGAGGGGACCGTCCTGCTCACTCAGACCGTGCAGCTCGGCCCCGAGCGGAACCCTGGCTGGACGAAGGAGCAGGTCGAGGCGGAGATCCACGGCCTGCTGGGCACCCGCAAGGCGATCTGGCTGCCCCGCGGTCTCACCGGCGACTACCCCCCGCACGGCTTCGGCACCCTCGGCCATGTCGACATCGTCGCCGCGTTCGCACGCCCCGGTGTCGTGGTCGTGCACTCCCAGCCGGACCCGGCGCACCCGGACCACGAGGTGACCAAGGAGGTCATCGGGCTGCTGAGGGCGCAGACGGACGCGCGGGGCCGCAGCCTGGAGGTCGTCGAGGTCCCGGCGCCCACCGTGCTGGAGGCCGAGGGCCACTGGGCCGACTACTCCTACATCAACCACTACCTCTGCAACGGCGGCGTCGTGCTCTGCGGCTTCGACGACCCGCGCGACGAGATCGCCGCCGGGATCTTCCGCCGGCTCTTCCCGGAACGGACGGTGACCCTCGTGGACGCCCGGACGATCTTCGCGGGCGGCGGCGGCATCCACTGCATCACCCAGCAGCAGCCGAAGGTCCGCTGACGGCCCACGCCGGGCACCTCGGTCAGGTAGAACATACGGGTGAACGTCCTGGTCCACGCGGCCTGCGCCCGCCGCCTCAGCGAGCCACTGCATCCCGTGCGGGTGGTCGCCGTATGAGCGCGCCCCGCCGCACCCCCGCCCCGCCGCGCGAGCAGGTCCTTGCGGCTGCCATGGACATGATCGCCGAGCGCGGTCTGGAGAAGCTCACCATGGCGGCGCTCGGCCGTGAGGTCGGGATGAGCAGCGGGCATCTGCTCTACTACTTCCGCACCAAGGACGAGCTGCTGCTGCAGACCCTGGAGTGGAGCGAAGGCCGGCTGGGCGCCGCGCGGGGACGGTTGCTGGCGCGCGGCGGCACGGCCCGCGAGCGGCTCGACGCCTACGTCGACCTGTATGTGCCCGACGGCCACCGCGACCCGCACTGGACGCTGTGGCTGGAGGTCTGGAACCGCTCGCAGAGCGCTGCCGCGGAATCGGCCGCCCGCGACCGGCAGGCCGCCATCGAGGGCGTCTGGCACCGCGACCTGGTGGCGCTGATCGCGGAGGGCGTGTCGCGGGGGGAGTTCCGCCGCGTCGACCCCGACCGCTACGCGACCCGCCTGCGGGCCCTGCTGGACGGCTTCTCCATCCATGTGGCGGTCGGGCTGCGCGGCACGGACCGGGCGCAGGTGCTCGGCCACGTACGGGAGTTCCTGGACGAGAGCCTGCTCGCGGACCTGCCGTGATCAGCACAGTGCTCGCATCCTGAGACGGACAGTGAACACGGGGGCGGGTTGTGCCAGACTGCCCCCGTGCTCTCGTTCGCCATGATTATTGGCAGCAGGCGCGCCGGTCCGCAGTGACCGCCACGTACGACCAGGTACGGGTGGACACCGTCGTCCTCGACCCGCGCGCAGACCTCTCGCACCCGCGAGAGGTTTTTCGCTTTTCTGGCCCACCTTCAGCCGGGAGCAAAGCGCGAGGGATCATTGAGGACGGTGGAGCCGGTCATTCCGGTAACGACCGTGATCCGACGGGATCCAACAGCAGGAGCCTTGAACACCATGACCGCAACCAGCGAGCTCGACGATTCGTTCCACGTCTTCGACACCACCCTGCGCGACGGCGCGCAGCGTGAGGGAATCAACCTCACCGTCGCGGACAAGCTGGCCATCGCACGGCACCTGGACGACTTCGGCGTGGGCTTCATCGAGGGCGGCTGGCCCGGCGCCAACCCGCGGGACACCGAGTTCTTCGCCCGCGCCCGGCAGGAGATCGACTTCCGGCACGCCCAGCTCGTCGCCTTCGGCGCCACCCGCCGCGCCGGCGCCAGGGCGAGCGAGGACCCGCAGGTCAAGGCGCTCCTGGACTCGGGCGCCGAGGTGATCACCCTGGTCGCGAAGTCCCATGACCGGCATGTGGAACTGGCGCTGCGGACGACGCTGGACGAGAACCTGGAGATGGTCCGCGACACCGTGTCGTACCTGCGTGAGCAGGGCCGCCGGGTCTTCGTCGACTGCGAGCACTTCTTCGACGGCTACCGCGCCAACCCGGAGTACGCGAAGGCCGTCGTACGGGCCGCCGCCGAGGCCGGGGCGTCCGTGGTGATCCTCTGCGACACCAACGGCGGCATGCTCCCCGCCCAGGTCCAGGCCGTCGTCTCGACCGTCCTCGCCGACACCGGCGCCCGGCTCGGCATCCACGCCCAGGACGACACCGGCTGCGCGGTCGCCAACACCCTCGCCGCCGTCGACGCGGGCGCCACCCACGTCCAGTGCACGGCGAACGGCTACGGCGAGCGCGTCGGCAACGCCAACCTCTTCCCGGTCGTCGCCGCCCTGGAGCTCAAGTACGGCAAGAAGGTCCTGCCCGAGGGCGCGCTGCGCGAGATGACCCGGATCTCGCACGCCATCGCCGAGGTCGTCAACCTCACCCCCTCCACGCACCAGCCCTACGTCGGTGTCTCGGCCTTCGCCCACAAGGCCGGTCTGCACGCCTCCGCGATCAAGGTCGACCCGGACCTGTACCAGCACATCGACCCCGAGCTGGTCGGCAACACCATGCGGATGCTCGTGTCCGACATGGCGGGCCGCGCCTCGATCGAGCTCAAGGGCAAGGAGCTCGGCGTCGACCTCGGCGGCGACCGTGAGCTGGTCGGCCGGGTCGTCGAGCGCGTCAAGGAGCGCGAGCTCAAGGGCTACACCTACGAGGCCGCCGACGCGTCCTTCGAGCTGCTGCTGCGCGGCGAGGTCGAGGGCAGGCCGCTGCGCTACTTCGAGGTCGAGTCCTGGCGGGCCATCGTCGAGGACCGCCCCGACGGCACCCACGCCAACGAGGCCACCGTCAAGCTCTACGCCAAGGGCGAGCGCATCGTCGCCACCGCCGAGGGCAACGGCCCGGTCAACGCCCTCGACCGCGCCCTGCGCGTGGCGCTGGAGAAGATCTACCCCCAGCTGGCCAAGCTCGAACTCGTCGACTACAAGGTCCGCATCCTGGAGGGCGTCCACGGCACCGAGTCCACGACCCGGGTCCTCATCTCGACGTCCGACGGCTCCGGCGAGTGGTCCACGGTCGGTGTCGCGGAGAACGTGATCGCCGCGTCCTGGCAGGCACTTGAGGACGCCTACACGTACGGACTGCTGCGGGCCGGGGTGGAGCCCGCGGAGTAACTCCGTCGGTCGGGCGGGGGCCTTCGCTCGGCGAGGGCTCCCGCCGTACTGTGTCGGCAACGGTGCGCCGGAACAGGCCAGTTGGGGGCTCTCATGGCAACAGGGACCAGAACCGTGCGCTGGTGGAGGTTCGTCGGCCCCAACGCCTCGGTGCCCTGTGTCCACGACGGAACCGTCTACGTGGTGGGCCTCAGCGTGTGGGCGCTGGAGGCGGCCAACGGATTCGTCCGGTGGTACAAAAGCGACATCGGCCACCTGGCGCCTCCCGCCGTGTCCGGTGGCACCGTCTACTTCGCGGGCCAGACCAGGTACGGCGGGAAAAGGGTCTTCGCTCTCGACACCGCCGACGGCCGGGTCCGCTGGCGCAGGCGGACCTCCGTCGTCTCGCTGACGCCGCCCGTCGTCGCGGACGGCCTGGTCCACCACGTCGACGGCAGCCGCCACCTCCGTACCTTCGACGCGGCGACCGGGCGCCGCCGTTGGCGGCTGAAGTACCGGCGCAGCGGCGTGAACTGGGCGGGGCCCGTGCTGGCCGACGGCACGCTGTACGTCGTCGACGACAGGGGAACGGTCCGGGCCCTCGACCCGGCCACGGGCGCCGTCCGCCGGCAGCGGCTCACCCCCGTCCGCGGGGCCGTCACGCCCCTGGTCCACGACGGCACGCTGTATCTGGGCGGAAGACTGCAACGCGAGGTGTACGCACTGGACGCCGCCACCGGCGAGCAACGCTGGTCGGTGACGCCCCACCTCGCCCGCGGTGGCTTCGATAGCACGCCGACGATCCACGGCGACACCCTCTACATCGCCGACGGCGTCGACCACCTGTACGCCCTGAACGCGGCCACCGGCGAGGCGCGATGGTTCGTCACCACCGACAGTGTCATCCGTTCCTCACCCGTGGTGGCCGACGACAAGGTGTACTTCGGCACCAGAACGGGGCAGGTGTGGGCGGTCGGGGCGGACGACGGCCAGGTCCGCTGGAAGGCGCAGGCGGGCGACAACCTCCGGTCCCTGGTGGTGGCCGGTGGCCTCGTCCACGTGGTCAGCGGAGACTCCCTCTACACGCTGGACGCGTAGATGCTGCGCCCTTCCTGCCGAGCGAGCCCGACGAAGGCCGCCCAAGTGCGGGGCGCCACGGTGAGGTTGGGGCCGGTGTTCTTGGAGTCACGGATGTGGACGGCGGAGGGCTGCGTGGCGACCTCGATGCATTCGCCGCCCTCATTGCTGCTGTAGCTGGACTTGAACCACTGCAGTGCGGTGCTCATCGGTCTCCTAGCAATCCCTCGACGAGGCGCACGCTCTCATCCGGCGAGAGCGCCTGTGACCGCAGCATTCCATACTTCAGCTGATAGTCATTGACCTCGTTGGGGTCGTCGACGAGGAAGCTGGCGCGCTGTACTTCCAGGTAGACGAGGTCCGCGTGATCGCGGGTTTTCAGCAAGGTCATGGGTCCGGCGAGTCCGGCGTGGGGCATCCGGTCCATGGGCATGATCTGAAAGCTCATGTGGACGGGTTCCGTGCACTCCAGGATCCGCCGGTATTGCTCCCGCATCACTTCTGGACCTCCGACTTGGCGCTTGAGGATGCTCTCCTCCAGCACGAAATGGCATACCGGAGGGCGCTCCTGCTCCAAGACCAACTGCCGTTCCATGCGGGCGTTCACCCATTGCTCGGCCGTCTCGTTGCCGAGGGCGGGGTAGCGGGCGTCGAAGGCGGCGCGACAGTATGCCCTGGTCTGGAGCAGTCCGTGAACCATCAGGCTCTGGTACGACAGGATGCTCAGCGCCTCCTGTTCGTGATCCACGTACCCCTGCGCGAACTGCACCACCTTCTCCCGCACCGGCATCCGCGCCACAAGCAGGGCCAACGCCCCCTTGGTCGCCAGCAGTTCGTCGAACTGTTCCGCACGGTCCGGCTGGAGGGCCAGCCTCCCCTGCTCGATCGACCGCACCGTGTCGACGTGAATGCTCGCCATCTCGGCGAACTGCTCCTGCGTCAGATGGGTTTCCCTCCGGAAGTGCGCCACGAGCGCACCAACCACCTGCCACGCACTGACCTTCTTCGACATGGCCGACCTCTTCCCCCGTACGCACCGGAATGCCTCGTACTGAGCTCGTAGTAATCAGAACTACGACCTCACTCACTGCCCAACCATAGTCACTCCCTGTGACAGTCGCCCCATGAACGCCCATCCCCAACTCCTCCGCGCCCGCACCGCCCTCTACCCCCGCGACCGCAGAAACGTGGCCGTGGCGCGGGACCTCACCCGGATCACCCTCGCCGACTGGGGGCTGACCCGGCGGAGCGACGACGTACTGCTCTGTGTGAGCGAACTCGCCACCAACGCCCTGCTGCACGGCGTCCCGCCGGGCCGCTGCTTCCGGCTGGATCTGAGTCTCGACACCGCTGAGGTACTCCGCGTCGAGGTGCAGGACAGCGGCCCCGGCGAGATCCGCACCCCGGACGTCACGCCGGAGTCGGAGCGCGGTCGCGGGCTTCTGCTGGTCGCCGCGCTGTCCGACGACTGGGGCGTGAGGCAACGAGAGCCCGGAAAAGTGGTCTGGTGCGAGTTCAGGGACTGTCGGCCGTCTTGACGGTTCCCTGCGACACTCGTTAACTCACGAGGTGAACTAAGTCATTTGAGAGACAAGAGAGTTGAGGGAAGGTCATGCGAAAAACCGCCCTGCTCGTCTCCACCGCCTTGCTCACCGCCCTGTTACCCCTCGCGGTCGCTCAGGCGGTCGACGATCCGCCCCCCACACCCGTCGACCGCTTCGAGGGCGAGGTCCCCTTCGCCTCCCAGCCCGCGGAGGGCATCTTCACCTGGGGCGGCGACAGCGACGATCCGCCGACGCTGCAACTGACCGCCAGACCCGACGCCCCCGAGGGCGGAAAAGTCCTCACCGGCACCTACGACATCAGCGGCTACGGCGGCTTCACCCACGACTTCGCCGCCAACGAACCCGCCCACGACTGGTCGGCCCACAAGGGCATCCGCTTCTGGTGGGACGGCCAGGACAACGACAAGAAGATCGCCTTCGAGATCAAGGACGGCGGTGCGAACGGCGAGGCCTCCGAACTCTGGACGACCTCCTTCACCGACGACTTCACCGGCTGGAAACAGGTCGAGATCCCCTTCACGGACTTCGTCTACCGGACCGACTACCAGCCGGTCGGAGGCATCGACCACGTCCTCGGGCTGACGCAGATGTGGGGTTACTCCGTCACCCTCCCGGTCGGCGTCAAGGGCCGATTCGCCATGGACGACGTCGAGTTGTACGGCAAGGCGGACCAGTCGCTGCGGGCGAGCGTCACGACCGACGCCGCCGTGTACCCGGTGAAGGAGGGCGGTACGGCCACGGTCCGGGTCACCCTCGCCACCACCGGCTCCGCCCCCGTCGCGGACCCGGTGACCGTCACGTACGAGACCACGGGCGGCACCGCGGACCCCGGCAAGGACTACACACCGGTCACCGGAACCCTCACCTTCCCCGCCGGTACGGCCTCCGGCGCGACGCGGACCATTCACGTACCGACCCTGCGGGACAAGTCGGCCGAGGCAGCCGAGACGATCCCGCTCAAGCTCACGGTCACCGGCGCCAAGCCCCCGGCGGAGACTCCGCAGGTGGTCATCGACGCCCACGGACTGCCGTACCTGGACGGCAAGTTGCCGGTCAGGAAGCGGGTCGCCGACCTCGTCTCCCGAATGTCCCTCGCGGAGAAGGCGGGCCAGATGACCCAGGCCGAGCGCGGGGCCGTCGGGGACGGCGGCGACATCGCGACGTACGACCTCGGCTCGCTCCTGTCCGGCGGCGGGTCCACGCCCACGCCCAACACCCCCGAGGCCTGGGCGAAGATGATCGACGGTTTCCAACTGCGGGCGCAGGCAACGCGGTTCCAGATCCCGCTGATCTACGGCGTGGACGCGGTGCACGGACACAACAACCTGGTCGGCGCCACGATCATGCCGCACAACATCGGCCTCGGCGCCACCCGCGACCCCCGGCTCGCCCGGCGGACGGGCGCGGTGACCGCGTCCGAGGTCCGCGCCACCGGCGTCCCCTGGGACTTCGCCCCCTGTCTCTGTGTCTCCCGGGACGAACGCTGGGGCCGCTCCTACGAGTCCTTCGGCGAGGACCCGGCCCTCGTCGAGTCCATGGAGACGATCATCCAGGGCCTCCAAGGACCGGCGGACGGACGGGAGTTGAAGGACAACGACAAGGTCCTCGCCACCGCCAAGCACTTCGTCGGCGACGGCGGCACCGAGTACGGCTCGTCCACGACCGGCACGTACACCATCGACCAGGGCGTCACCAAGGTCACCCGGCAGCAGCTGGAGGCCGTCCACCTGGCGCCGTACCGGACCGCCGTCGACCGTGGCATCGGCACGGTCATGCCGTCGTACTCCTCGCTCGACATCCTCGGCGACGGACAGGGCCCGGTGAAGATGCACGCCCGCGCCGACATGATCAACGGCGTGCTCAAGGGCCGTATGGGCTTCGACGGGTTCGTGATCAGCGACTGGAACGCCATCGACCAGCTCCCCGGCGACTACTCCTCCCATGTGCGCACATCCGTCAACGCGGGCGTCGACATGATGATGGTGCCGTACTCCTACAAGGACTTCACCGCGCAGCTCGTCGCCGAGGTGCAGGCCGGCCGCGTCAGCGAGCGGCGGATCGACGACGCCGTATCGCGCATCCTCACCCAGAAGTTCCGGCTGGGGCTCTTCGAGAAGCCGTACGCCGACACGAGCGGCGCCCCGGCGATCGGTTCCGCCGCGCACCGGGCCGTAGCACGGCAGGCGGCCGCCGAGTCGCAGGTCCTGCTGAAGAACGCGAACGGCGTACTCCCCCTGAAGAAGAACCAGAAGGTCTACGTCGCCGGGTCCAACGCCGACGACCTCGGCAACCAGACCGGCGGCTGGACCGTCACCTGGCAGGGCGCGTCCGGCACCCACACCCAGGGCACGACGATCCTGGCGGGGATGCGCAAGGACGGAGACGTCACCTACTCCAAGGACGCCTCCGCGCCCACGGCCGGCTACGACGTGGGTGTGGTCGTCGTCGGCGAGACCCCGTACGCGGAGGGTGTCGGCGACGTCGGCAACGGGCACGATCTGCAGCTCTCCGCCGCCGACCGGGCCGCCGTGGACAAGGTGTGCGCGGCCATGAAGTGCGCGGTGCTGATCGTCTCCGGGCGCCCCCAGCTCATCGGTGACCGGCTCGGCGAGATCGACGGCCTGGTCGCCTCCTGGCTGCCGGGCACGGAGGGCGACGGGGTGGCCGACGTGCTGTACGGCAAACGCCCCTTCACCGGTCAACTCCCGGTCACCTGGCCCAGGTCCGAGGCACAGCTGCCGATCAACGTCGGCGACCCGGCGTACGACCCGCAGTTCCCGTACGGCTGGGGCCTGACGACCCTGACGAAGGTGCCCGAGGGAGGCGCGGCGACGCTGAAGGCGCTCGCGGTGGCCGCCGCCGTCGCCGAGAAGAAGGGCGCGGACGACGTCGGCCGGGCGCTCGTCACCAAGGCCCGGCTGATCGTTCAGCAGAAGGCGGGCACGGGCATGACGGAGGCGGTGGCGAAGCCCTTCGCCGACGCGGACCATCTCTCGCTGACCGGACGGTACGGGGCGGCCGTGGAGAAGCTGATCACGGCCTACCGGGCCGTCTGAGGAGGACATCACCCGCCCTTTCACCTGAACGGATGACCAGTTTTGGGAGGCTTCGGGTAGCTTCGAACCATGAAGGCCGTCGTACGGACCCGAAGTCTCCCGGGGCTGCTCCTGGCCCTGCTGCTCGCCGCCCTGACCGTACTGTCGGCGGGCTCCCCGCCGGCCTCCGCCGCCACGAGCGTCTCGACGATCGCCGAGGCCCTGCGCAAGAGCCCGGTCTACGTCGATCCGGCGGCGAGCGCCCAGCTGTCGTCCGCCGACGCGCACGCCCTGGCCAAACGGATCAAGGACGCCGACAAGCCGCTCTTCGTCGCGGTCCTCCCCGCCGGCTACCCCACGGCCGACCTCTTCCGCAACCTCCGTACCGCCACCGGCATCACGGGCCTCTACGCGATCCGGCTCGGCGACCGCTTCGACGCGAGGGCCGACTCCTCCGTCCTGCCGCGCACCGCCGTACAGAACCTCGTCAGCAGCGTCCAGGGCGACAAGGCCGCCAGGACCCAGCTGACCGACTTCACGAACAGCGCCGTCACCAACATGGGCGGCTCGGCCCCGTCCGGCTGGGGCTCCTCCTCCGGCGGCGGGGTGTCGTACACCGCGCTGATCACCGCGGGCGCGGTACTGGTGGCGGGCGGCGCGGGCGCCTACACGCTGGTAAGGCGGAGCCGGCGCCGCAGGGCCGCGGAGCAGCAGGCGGCGCTGGACCGGCTGCGGGTCGTGGTCGACGAGGACATCACGGCCTTCGGCGAGGAGCTGGACCGCCTCGACTTCCACCCGGCGGAGGCGGGCGCCGACGACGCCATGCGCGCCGACTACGAACGGGCGCTGGACGCCTACGAGCAGGCGAAGTCCGCCATGGCCGAGGCCCGTAGGCCCGAGGACGTGCGGGCCGTCACCCAGGCCCTGGAGGACGGCCGCTTCTCGCTGGCCCTGCTCGCCGCCCGCCGCGAGGGCCGCCCGCTGCCCGAACGTCGGCCGCCCTGCTTCTTCGACCCCCGCCACGGCCCGTCCGTCGCCGACGCCGACTGGACGCCCCCGGGCGGCGCTCCGCGCGAGGTCCCCGTCTGCGCGGCCGACGCCACCCGCCTCGCCGACGGCCGCGACCCCGTCGTCCGCGAGGTCGACACCGACTACGGCCGCCGCCCGTACTGGGACGCCGGCCCGGCCTACGGCCCCTGGGCGGGCGGCTACTTCGGCGGCGGCCTGCTGCCCGGCCTGCTCGTCGGCACCCTCCTCGGCAGCATGATGGCCACCCCGTCGTACGCGGCCGACTACGGCACCGGTTACGGGGACTTCGGAGGCGGATACGAGGGTGGGGACACCTCCGGCGCGGACTTCGACCCGGGTGACTTCGGGGGCGGCTTCGGCGACGGCGGGGGAGGGGACTTCGGGGGCGGCGGGGACTTCGGCGGAGGATTCTGAGGCGTCAGACCTCCGCGTCGGCCAGCCGCTCCATCAGCGCCGCCGCCAGCTCCAGCAGTCCACGCTCCGTCGGGCTCAGCGAGGCCAGCGCGACGGACAGCCAGGCGTCCCGGTCGGCCATGTCCCGCTCCAGCGCCTGCCGGCCCGCCTCGGTCAGCGACAGCACGGACTGCCGCCGGTCGACCGTGTCCGGCTCCCGCGCGATCAGCCCCTCCGCCTGCAGCTCGGCGAAGACCCGGGTCAGGGACTGCGGCCGCTGGTGCTCGGCCGCGGCGACCTCGCCGGGCGTGGCCGAACCGTGGCGATGCAGATGGCCGAGCACCGTCAGCTGGTTGGGGCTGAGGCTCCCGGCGCCACGCTCGTGCCGCAGCCGACGGTTGAGCCGCATGACACCCCGGCGGATGCGGGCGGCTTCGGGGAGGTGCTCCATGACGGAGATCGTACGCGAACACTTATTACGCAAATGCTTACTACCTGAACCTGGTGAATGCCCGTAGCATGCGGGATGTGACCGCGAAATTGATACGCAATGCGTACGAAGCAGCGCTGGCGATGACCGCCATGCTGCTCTGCTGGGCCGCCGCCCTCGTGCTGGAGGGCGCCGCCGGGCTGCACACCGACGTGCTCGTCCTCGCGGTGGCCCTGTCGCTCACCCTGTCCTCGACCCAGCGCACCGCGGACACCCGCCGTCGGCTCACCGCGCTCGTGGTGCTGCCCGTGACGGCCGGTGCCTCGATCTTCCTCGGCCGGCTGATCGCCGCCCACTACGTGACCGGGGCCGCCGTCTTCACCGCGGGCATCTCGCTGGCCATCTGGATCCGCCGCTACGGCCCGGCCGCCACGAAGGCGGGCACCCTGCTGACCCTCCCGCTCATCGCCCTCCTGGTCGTGCCGGGCCCAGCGCTGCCGCCCGAGGCACAGAGCGGGCTGGTGACCTGGTTCTGGTCGGCGCTGATCGGGGCGCTGGCGTGCTGCTCGGTCTGGCTGGTGCAGGGGCTGGCGGACCGGTACGGGCCCTGGCGCGCCGAGCCGGTCCCCGAGCAGCCGCCGCGCCGCTCTCCTCTCCACCCCCGCCCGAGCACGCGCATGGCCCTGCAGATGGCGGCCGGCGTGGCCATCGCCTTCGCCCTCGGCCGCCTGCTCTTCGACGACCACTGGCCCTGGGTGGTCCTCACCGCGTACGTCGCAGCCAGCGGCAACCGCGGCCGGAACGACGTGCTGCGCAAGGGGGTCGAGCGTCTCGCCGGGGCCTGCGTCGGCACCCTGCTGGCGACGGGCGTGGCGACGGCCGGCGTCACCGGCCATGCCTCCGTGGCCCTGATGTTCGCCGTCCTCGCGGTCGCACTGTGGCTGCGCCCGCTCAGCTACGCCTACTGGGCGGCAGGCATGACCTGCGCCCTCTCCCTCCTCCTCGGCTACTTCGGCCAGAACGCCCAGCACCTGCTGCCGACCCGCCTGGAGGGCATCGCCGTCGGCGCGGTGCTCTCGGTGGCATCGGCGTGGTGGCTGCTGCCGGTGCCGCGGAGGCGGGCGACGACGGCACAGATTGCTCCGACCGATGTCCAACGGCCGCCCGCGCTCCTACTCTTGGGGAGTGGTGACCGCGCCCGATGGGGACGAACGGGAACTCGTCGAGGGCTTCGGCGACGATCGGCCGCTGCTCGCTGAGCGGTGGCGGGCGTTGTCGCGCCGGGTCCGGGTGACGGTCGTCGGGTCGCTCTGCGCGGTCCTGCTGGGCGTGCTGCTCGGATACGTCGTCGCCACGCGCCCGCCGCCCGACCCGGTCGCCGCCACCAGTGTCCGGATCACCGCCGTGGAGATGCCGCAGCGCTACACCCTGGACCTCGGCATCACCCTCCGCGTCGCCTCCGCCGCCCCCGTCACCCTCACGGGAACGAGGCAGGGCTACGACGGCTTCCTGCAGACCCTGTCCGTACCCGGCGCCGCGCTCCTGCCCGGCCAGGTCCGCATCCTGCACACCCGCCTGAACGCCTACTGCCAGCTGCCCCTGCCACCGCAGGGAACGCCCCTGCTGTTCGTGACCGTGCGCAACGCCCGCGGCGAGGGCCGGGCACCGGTCGTGCCCACCGCGGCGCAACTCGCCGGCATCGATCGCGCCGTGCAGCAGATCTGCCGACGGTGACCGCCGCCCTACAGTGGAAGAACCGGCACGGGGGACCCCCACCCCAGGAGGACGCGATGTTGCGGCACACACGACTGGCCGGGGAGAGCGCGGAGTACCTCGCCGCCCGCGAAGAGCTGCGCCTGGCCGAGATCGAGCTCATGCGCCAGCGGGAGAAGGTCGCCGCTCAGCGCCGCGCCCTCCCGCCGGGGCCGCCCGTCGACGACTACACGTTCCTCGAAGGCCCCGCCGACCTCGACGCCGGCGACACCCCGGTCCGCGAGGTCAGGCTGACCGAACTGTTCAGCGCCCCCGAACGCCCGCTGATCGTCTACCAGTTCATGTACGGCAAGAAGCAGACCGACCCCTGCCCGATGTGCACCCTGTGGATCGACGGCTTCAGCGGCGTCGCCCACCACGTCACCAGGAACGCCGACTTCGTCGTCGCGGCCGCCGCCGATCCGCCCGTCCTGCGCCGGTACGCCCGCAGCCGCGGCTGGCACGGACTGCGCCTGCTCAGCTGCGGCGACAGCACGTTCAAGTACGACACCGGCAGTGAGGACGAGAACGGCGAACAGGACTCCACCGTCTCGGTCTTCACCCGCGACGACGACGGCACGGTCCGCCACTTCTACTCCACCCACCCCCGCATGGCCGACGACATCAAGGAACGAGGCATCGACCTCCTGGCCCCGGTGTGGCACCTCCTGGACCTGACCCCGCGGGGGCGCGGAGACTGGTACCCGAGCATCGAGTACTGACTCCGCGCCCCGGCTCCGCTGCGGTGCCGGAATCAGGCGTTCTTGATCGCCGAGATGTCGAAGTTCAGCTTGATCTTGTCGGAGACCAGCACCCCGCCCGTCTCCAGCGCCGCGTTCCACGTCAGACCCCACTCGGAGCGCAGGATCTCCGCCTTGCCCTCGAAGCCCACGCGCTCGTTGCCGAAGGGGTCCTTCGCGGCGCCGTTGAACTCGAGGTCGATGGTGAGCGGCCTGGTGGTGCCGAGGATCGTGAGATCACCCGTGATGCGGTAGTCCTCGCCGCCGAGGGCCTCCGCCGAGGTCGAGCGGAAGGTCATCGTCGGGAACTCGTCGATCTTGAAGAAGTCCGCGCTCTTCAGGTGGCCGTCCCGGTCGGCCGACCCCGTGTCGATGCTCTCCATCTTGACGTCGATGGAGGCCGACGACGCGGACGGGTTGCCGCCGTCCAGGTGCAGTGACCCACTGAAGTCGAGGAACTTGCCCTTGACATTGGTGACCATGGCGTGACGGACGGTGAAGCCGATGGTGGAGTGGGCCGTGTCGATCGCGTAGTCGCCGGTCAGTGCGGTCAGGTCGGTGTTCGCCATGACAATGCTCCCTGCATGAGGATGTTGAACGTTGAACTACTCAACGGGAACGACCGTAGACCTATTCCCTTCGCGTTTCAACGTCATCCGTGAAGTGTTGGCGTGGTTACGCTGAGGTGGTAGATGCCCATGGCATGACCACACACCGCAGGGGCTCCATGAGACCCACCCGCAGAGCCGTCTTACTCGCGGCGGCCCTCCTGGCCACGGCCGCACCGCCCGCCCGCGCAGCCGCCCCCGACCCCTACGACGCCCTCCGCCGCCGCTGGCTCGACCTCGCCCTCGGCACCGGCTACGACCCCGCCGCGGAGCCCTACGCCTCCCGGCTCGCCGAAACCGGCGCCCTCGCCCGCGCCGCCCGAGCCACCATGGCCCCCACTCCCACCTCCCTCTGGCCCGGCTACCCCTACGACCCGCCCTCCGGCATCACCCAGAGCTACGGCCGCCTGTGGACCATGACCCAGGCCTACGTCCAGCAGGGCACCGGCTCGACCGGCGATCCCGCCCTCCTCGCGGCCGTCCTGCGCGGCCTCGACCACCTCTCCGCGACCATCTACAACCCCTCCACCACCCGCTACGGCAACTGGTGGGAATGGCAGATCGGCAGCCCCCGCCTGCTGATGGACATCACGGCCGTCCTCCACGACGACCTCACCGAGGCCCGGCGGGCAGCGGCCTGCGCCGCCGTGGACCACTTCATCCCCGACGCGATGCTCACCGACTACTCCGGCACCTCCACCGGCGCCAACCGCGTCGACCTGTGCCGCTCGGTCGCCCTGCGCGGCATCCTGGGCCGCGCGGACGCCAAGCTCACCCTCGCCCGCGACGCCCTCTCCCCGGTCTTCCCGTACGTCACCAAGGGGGACGGGCTGTACGCGGACGGCTCGTTCGTGCAGCACACCCGGGTCGCGTACTCGGGGACGTACGGGCAGGTCATGCTCGACGGTCTCGGCCGCCTCTTCACGCTCCTGGCCGGATCCGCCTGGGAGGTGACCGACCCCAACCGGCAGATCGTCCTGGACAGCGTCGAGCACGCCTACGCGCCCCTGATCCACGACGGGTTGGTGATGGACTGCGTCAACGGCCGTGCGATCAGCCGCGGTTACCTCAAGAGCGACGACCGCCAGGTCATGCGCAGCGACCACTTCCACGGGCAGGGCATCATCGCGGCCGTCGCCCTGCTGGCCGGCGGGGCGAGCGCAGCCGAACGGGACCGCTGGTACGCGTACCTCAAGGGCTGGATCGAACGGGACACCGTGACACCGGTCCTGACGGGGCGTCAGTTCGACGTGGCCGACCTGGCCCGGCTGCACGCGGTCGCCGACGCGCCCGTCCCGGCCGCCCCCGAACCCGTCGGCCACCGTCTCTTCCCGGCGATGGACCGCGCCGTCCACCGCGGCCCGGGCTTCACGGCGAGCATCGCCATGTGCAGCGACCGCATCGCGTACTACGAGTGCGGCAACGGCGAGAACCCGCGGGGCTGGCACACGGGCGCCGGAATGCTCTCCTGGTGGCCGAAGGGGCGCAGCGATCAGTACACGGACTGGTTCTGGCCGACCGTCGACTGGTACCGCCTCCCCGGCACCACCGTCTCCACCCTTCCGCTGCCCGACAAGGCGGGCGGCGAGTGGGGCGCGCCCAAGCCGGACGTGCGCTGGGTCGGCGGCACGACGGACGGCGAGTACGCGGCCGTCGGCCAGCACCTCAAGGGCCTCGGCTCGACGCTCCGGGCCCGCAAGTCGTGGTTCTGCGTCACGGACGCGGTGATCTGCCTCGGCGCGGGCATCACCTGCACCGACGGCGTCCCGGTCGAGACCGTCGTGGACAACCGCAACCTGGGAGAGGGCGGAACGCAGGAGTTCGTACGGGGGAGGGGCTGGGCCCATCTGGAGGGCCACGGCGGCTGGGTCGTCCCCGGCGGCGAACTGCACACCCTCCGCGAGGACCGCACCGGCGCCTGGTCGGACATCAACACCAGCAGCACCACCCAGCGGGCCACCCGCCGCTGGCAGACCCTCTGGCTGGACCATGGCACGGATCCCGCCGACGCCGGCTACGTCTACCTGCTCATGCCCGGCGCCTCCCGCCGAGCCGTCGCCTCCCGCGCCGCCGACCGCCACTGGCTGTCGATCCTCGCCAACGACAGCGCCCGCCAGGCCGTCGACATCCCCTCCCTCGGCCTGACGGCCGCCAACTTCTGGGCGCCCGGCACAGCGGGCCCGCTCACCGTCTCCGCGGCCGCGAGCGTCCTCGTACGCCGTCACCGCCGCACCGCTACCCTCTGCGTGAGCGAGCCCCTCCGAACGGGTGAGCCGTTCGAGATCACCTGGAACCACCCGGTGCGCGGGGTGGTGCGGGCCGACGACACCGTCGAAGTCCTCGGTGCCGGCCCCCGTACGACCCTCCGGATTACCCCAGGCGTGTCATGTGCGACTCACCGATGTGAGCTGGCTCTCAGCTGATGGCTTTGTGTGACCCCTACAAGCCGCACGCCCTCTGAGCAGTCGGAAGGCCTGCATGCCGCCAGGGTTCTGTTCAGTGGCACCAGGAAAACGGGCCGGAGACTGTACGGAGTCGACGGCTCGCTTTCTTGGGTGGGCTTCGTAAGGTCACTACATGACCGTTTTGGATGAGGCGCCGGGTGAGCCGACGGACGCGCGCGGGCGAGTGGTCGAACTGCACGAGATCCGTGCGCAGGCGCTGGCCGGCCCGAGCGAGAAGGCGACCGAGGCGCAGCACGCCAAGGGCAAGCTGACCGGCCGGGAGCGCATCGAGCTGCTCCTCGACCCGGGCTCCTTCCAGGAGGTCGAACAGCTGCGCAGGCACCGCGCGGTCGGCTTCGGCCTGGAGGCGAAGAAGCCGTACACGGACGGTGTGATCACCGGCTGGGGCACGGTGGAGGGCCGCACGGTCTTCGTGTACGCCCATGACTTCCGGATCTTCGGCGGCGCGCTGGGCGAGGCCCACGCCACCAAGATCCACAAGATCATGGACATGGCCATCGCGGCAGGAGCCCCGCTGGTCTCCCTGAACGACGGCGCCGGCGCCCGCATCCAGGAGGGCGTCTCCGCGCTCGCCGGGTACGGCGGCATCTTCCAGCGCAACACCAAGGCGTCCGGCGTCATCCCGCAGATCTCGGTGATGCTCGGCCCCTGCGCCGGTGGCGCCGCGTACTCGCCGGCCCTGACGGACTTCGTGTTCATGGTCCGCGACACCTCGCAGATGTTCATCACCGGCCCGGACGTGGTCAAGGCGGTGACGGGTGAGGAGATCACCCAGAACGGCCTGGGCGGCGCGGACGTGCACGCGGAGACCTCCGGCGTCTGCCACTTCGCCTACGACGACGAAGAGACCTGCATCGCCGAGGTCCGCTACCTGCTCTCCCTCCTCCCGCAGAACAACCGGGAGAACCCGCCGCGGGTGGAGTCCACGGACGCGGCGGACCGGCGCAGCGACGTGCTGCTCGACCTGGTCCCGGCGGACGGCAACCGGCCGTACGACATGGCCAAGGTGATCGAGGAGATCGTCGACGACGGCGAGTACCTGGAGGTCCACGAGCGCTGGGCCCGCAACATCATCTGTGCGCTGGGCCGCCTGGACGGCCAGGTGGTGGGCATCGTCGCCAACCAGCCGCAGACCCTCGCCGGCGTCCTGGACATCGAGGCATCGGAAAAAGCTGCGCGCTTTGTCCAGATGTGTGACGCTTTTAACATCCCGATCGTCACCTTCCTGGACGTCCCGGGGTTCCTCCCCGGTGTCGACCAGGAGCACGGCGGAATCATCCGCCACGGCGCGAAGCTCCTCTACGCCTACTGCAACGCGACCGTGCCGAGGATTTCGCTGATCCTGCGCAAGGCGTACGGAGGTGCCTACATCGTCATGGACAGCCAGTCCATCGGTGCCGACCTCACCTATGCCTGGCCGACGAACGAGATCGCCGTGATGGGCGCCGAAGGGGCCGCCAACGTCATCTTCCGGCGACAGATCGCAGAGGCCGAGGACCCCGAGGCCATGCGGGCCCGCATGGTCAAGGAGTACAAGTCCGAGCTGATGCACCCGTACTACGCGGCCGAGCGCGGCCTTGTCGACGACGTCATCGACCCGACCGAAACCCGCGAGATCCTCATCCGCTCCCTGGCGATGCTGCAGACCAAGCACGCCGATCTGCCGTCCCGCAAGCACGGCAACCCCCCGCAGTAACCCAGCGGACCCTCCGCGACACCCTCGCGGAAACCTCTCTCACGGAGACTGAGACCTATGAACACCCCTGACATTCGTGTCGAGAAGGGCCACGCCGAGCCCGAGGAAGTCGCCGCCATCACGGCCGTCCTCCTGGCCCGCGCCGCGGCCGCCCCCTCCGAGGCCCAGCCCCACACCCGCCCCAAGGCCGGCTGGCGCCGCCTTGAGCGGGAGCCCGGCTTCAGGGCCCCGCACAGCTGGCACTGAGTCCGCACAACGCTGCAGGGCCCCTCTCGAAGGAGAGGGGCCCTGCAGCGTTTTTGTCTTCAGGGGCGCGGGGCTGCATCGATTTGCGGCTCCGCCGCGTGGGCGCGACCAACCACAGACTGCCCGCAGACGGCCCAAAACCGTCCGGGGCAGCCCAGTGGCCGCAACAGCCACTTACCGCAAGCGAGCCATCAACGCATGCTCCACGAGCGTGATCAGCGCCGACTTGGCATCCGCCCGGTGACGGGCATCCGTCGTGATGATCGGCGTGTCAGGCCCGATCTGCAGGGCTTCCCGGACCTCGTCCGGGTTGTACGGCTGGTTGCCGTCGAACCCGTTCAGGGCGATCACGAAGGGCAGACCCGAGTTCTCGAAGTAGTCGACCGCGGGGAAGCAGTCGGCAAGGCGCCTGGTGTCCACCAGGACGATCGCGCCGATGGCGCCCCGCACCAGGTCGTCCCACATGAACCAGAACCGGTCCTGACCGGGGGTGCCGAACAGGTACAGGATCAGGTCCTGGTCCAGGGTGATACGGCCGAAGTCCATGGCCACCGTGGTGGTGGTCTTGTCCCCGGTGTGGGTGAGGTCGTCGATGCCTGCCGAAGCAGACGTCATGACGGCCTCGGTACGCAGCGGGTTGATCTCCGAGACGGCCCCGACGAACGTGGTCTTGCCCACGCCGAAGCCACCCGCCACCACGATCTTCGCCGAGGTGGTGGAGCGGGAAGGACCGCCGCTAGAGCTTGCGAAGTCCACTGAGCACCCTTTCGAGCAGTGTCACGTCTGGCTGGCCGCCGGCGTTCTCGTCGCCGCCGGGCTGATGGATGGCGACCAGTCCCGCCTCCGCCAAGTCGGCGACGAGGATCCTGGCCACGCCGAGAGGGATCGTCAGGAGAGCGGAGATTTCCGCCACCGACTTGATCTCGCGGCAGAGGTTGCAGATCCGCTGATGCTCGGGCAGCTGGCCCTGCATCTGGTGCGGCTGCGCGGTGGTGTGCACCAGCGCCTCGATGGCGAGCTGGTAGCGCGGGCGGGTCCGGCCGCCGGTCATGGCGTACGGACGCACCAGGGGGTTGTTCGACGACCCTGCGGGCGCCGGCTCGGGAGCGCGTCGCTGCGGCTGCACGGGCTGGATACGCGGCGCCGGCGGCTGGTCGTACGGCGAAGGACCGGGGCCCTGCGGACCCTGGGGCGCATACGGGTTTGGACGCCGCTGGCTCGGGGTGGAGGGGAAGTTGTAGCGGTTCGGGTTCTGGGAACCGCCGCCCTGGCCCTGGGCAGGGCCGTACGACCAGTTGCCCGAATTCGAACCGCCTGGGGGTGTTGCCACTCTCTTCTCCTCCTCCGACCGTGCCGGGCACCCAATCCCTGTGGAGCCGCGTCCCGAAACCTTACGGCCCCGGGACGCCAAAACGCACCGTCTGTCTGTCAGTTGAGCAGGCTGCCCTGGAGCTCCGCACGAAGATCCGGTGTCAGGACCGTACCGGCACGGTCGACCAGAAGAGCCATCTCGTACCCAATGAGACCGATGTCCGCCTCGGGGTGGGCCAGCACCGCGAGCGAGGAACCGTCGGAGATGGACATGATGAACAGGAATCCCCGCTCCATCTCCACAACGGTCTGGTTCACGCTGCCGCCCTCGAAGATGCGCGAGGCACCGGCGGTCAACGAGGTCAGACCGGAGGCGACGGCCGCGAGCTGATCGGCGCGGTCGCGCGGAAACCCTTCGGACATCGCCAGAAGGAGTCCGTCGGCGGAGACCACCACCGTGTGGGACACCCCCGGGGTGTTGTCCACGAAGTTGGTGATCAACCAGTTCAGGTTCTGTGCCGCCTGGCTCATCGGGCTCACACTAACGCTCCTGGTTGTAGGTGCTGTCAGAACCGAAGCCCTGACCGTTCGTTTCACTGCCTGCGCCGGCGCTGCGTCCGCGCTGGACGCCCCGGCGCAGGTTGCTCAGCCTGCCCCGGACGTCCTCCGGGGCGCGGGAGACCTGTGGGCCGCCCTGGGGGGTGGTCTCGGCGGCTCCCTCGACCAGGTTGGCCTTGGGCACCCGCCGTGGCAGGCCGGAGGAGGTGACCCCGCCCGCCTTGGGCTTCCGGAGCGCGGAGGCCTGCTGCCAGCGCGCGTCGTTCGCCGAACGCCAGTCGCCGGTGCCGTTGCCGCTGCTCTCCGGCTTGGGGGCCGGCGCCTCCTGGCTCACGTGCCGCGCGCCGTTCGGACCGCTCGCACCGCTCGTGCCGTTCGCACCTGTCGCGAACGATCCGCGGCGGGGCAGTCCGGCGTCGGTCAGCGCGTGGGCGGCGGAAGAGGCCGGTCCCGGACGGTCGAAGCCTACGCGGTCACGCTCACTGACGTCAGCGGCCTGCGCAGATTCCGTTTCGGGAGCGTACTCGGACGAGTACCCGTTCTGGTAGCCGTCCTGCTGCGGCCAGTCGTCCTGCTGGCGGCGCTCCTGGAAGGCCGGGAAGGACTCCGGCGCGGACGCGTGCTCCTCGCGGACGGGTTCCGCATACGAGGGCTCGGGGTAGCCGCCGTTCGACGAGAACGTGTCGTTGTGCGGGAGGCCGCCGTTCGGCGCGTAGTACGGCTCGTCGTACGACGGGCGCGGAGCCGGCTCGTCATACGCGGGGCGCTGCTGCTCCTCGTACGGAGTCTGCTGCGGCTCGTCGTAGGCCGGGCGCGGGTCGTAGCCGCCGGGCTGCTGCTCGGGGAAGCCGCCGAGGCCGTTGTCGTAGGACGGCTGGTCGAACGCGTCGGCGTAGGAGGTCTCGGGGGACTCCTGGGCCGGCTGGTCCTGCGCCTGGGCCTCCAGGGCCGCACGGCGCTCCTCGCGCATCAGCGAGCGGCCGACGGGGTCCAGCTCGCGTATGTCGTCCGGGATCTCGGAGTAGCGGCTGTCGTCGAAGCCGAGCTCCGCGGCCGTGCGCATCGGCAGGCCGTTGTTGAAGTCCTCACCCTGGTAGCTCTGCTCCGGGATGATCTGCGAGACCGTGAACTCGTCGCGGGGCTGCTGCTGCTCGCCGCCACCGCCGTGGGTGATCGCGTCCGGCAGCATGACCAGCGAGGTGGTGCCCGCCTGCTCGCCGGAGGGGCGCAGCTGGACGCGGATGCCGTGCCGGTCGGACAGCCGGCCGACCACGAACAGGCCCATGCGCTGGGATATCGCCGCGTCGACGGTGGGCGGGTTCGCGAGCTTGTGGTTGATGTCCGCGAAGTCCTCGGCGGTCAGGCCGATGCCCTTGTCGTGGATCTCGATCATGATGCGGCCGTCGGGCAGCCGGGTCGCGGTGACGCGGACCTTGGTCTGCGGGGAGGAGAACGTCGTCGCGTTCTCCAGCAGCTCGGCCAGCAGGTGCACGAGGTCGGTGACCGCGCGGCCGTGGATCTCGGCCTCCGGGACGCCGGAGAGCTCGATGCGCTCGTACTGCTCCACCTCGGAGGAGGCGGCGCGCAGCACGTCGACCAGCGGGACCGGCTGGTCCCAGCGGCGGCCGGGCTCCTCGCCGGCGAGGACCAGGAGGTTCTCGCCGTTGCGGCGCATACGGGTCGCGAGGTGGTCCAGGCGGAAGAGGTTCTCCAGCTGGTCCGGGTCGGCCTCGTTGTTCTCCAGGTCGGTGATCAGGGTCAGCTGGCCCTCGATCAGCGACTGGTTGCGGCGCGAGAGGTTGGTGAAGATCGCGTTGATGTTGCCCCGCAGCAGGGCCTGCTCGGCGGCGAGCCGGACCGCCTCGCGGTGGACCTGGTCGAAGGCGCGGGCGACCTCGCCGATCTCGTCGCGGGTGTTGATCGGGATGGGCTGCACGCGGGTGTCCACCCGGCCCGGGTCGGTGCGCGAGAGCTGGTCGACCAGCATCGGCAGCCGCTGCTCGGCGATGCCGAAGGCGGCGTTGCGCAGCTGGCGCATCGAGCGGGACATCTGGCGGGCCACGGCACCGGCCAGGATGAATGCCAGGAGCAGGGCGACGACGACGGCGGCACCCGTGATGAGGGCGTCACGCTTGGCGTTGTCGGCGATGTTCGAGGCCTCGTTCACGGCCTTGTCGGCCATGTCCGACTGGATCTGCCGGTAGACGTTGGCGCGGAGGGTGGTGACCCCCCACCAGTTCTCGGCGGTGATGCCCTTCGCGGCGAGCACGGCGCGGTCGCCGGTGTCGGTGGACTGCAGCGACGACAGGGCCGTGACCATGGCGGTCGGGTCGGACGGCGGTGGCACGTAAGCCTGGTTGTTGGCGGCCGCCTGCGCGGCGGCCTGCTTGGCCTGGGCCACGCCCTCGGCCTTGGCCTTCGTCTCCAGGTCGACGAGCTTCTGCGCGTCCGCCTCGGTGCCGCCCGCCTTGTACTCCTCGATGGCGATGCCTTCGAGGTAGGCGTAGGAGGAGAGGGCGACGCGCTGCTTGGCGAGGTCGTCCTTCTTGGGGCCGGGCGCGATCAGCAGATGCATGCCGATCGACCGCTCCAGGGACAGGGCGGCCTGGGTGAGCGAGATGGCGTAGACGGTCCTGCCGTAGCTGGTGATGTTGCCCGTGCCCAGGCCCAGCTCGTTGGCGAACTCCATCAGGGGGTGGGCGACGGCGACGTAGCCCTCCTCGGTCTGCACTCCGTGCACCTTGGAGGAGTAGGCGGTCGCGCGCAGGGTGGCCAGCTGCGGCTCGGCCTGGCGGAACAGCTTGAGGCGGCGCAGCAGGCCGGACTTCTGCGGCATGTGCTGCGCCGCCGCGTCGAAGGCGTCGGCTGCGTCGTTGGTGGCCTTGCGGGCCGCGTCGACCGTCGCCTTGTCCTTGGCGGTCGCGCTCTTGCCCTTGAGCAGCGGTGCCGCGGTGATGTCGCGCTCGTTGTTCACCGCGTTGGCATAGGTCAGGGAGGCCCGCACCAGCCGTGCGGTGTTCTCCGCGTCCTGCGCCTCCTGCCAGGTGTCGATCGAGCTCTTCACCTGGAAGCCGCCCATGACGAGCCCGACCGTCACGGGTATGAGCAGGATCGCGTTCAGCCGGGTCGGCACCCGCCAGTTGCGGGGGGAGAAACGACCGCCGCTCGGAGCGGGTACGGCCGTCGGTTCCGAACCGGGCACAGGGGCGGGCGCCGCTCCGCGCGGCGGCGGGGTGAAGTTGCCCCGGGCCGACGGCTCGGGACCGTTCTTGCTTCGCCTCACTCGACCAACAACCTCTCGGCGGCGGGCACCAACGTTGTGCCGCAGTGTCTCAGAGCCCAGTACGCCATTGAGTACGCAGTACTACCGAGTACGTCTTTGACTATTGGGCAGTTCAGGCATTCCAGCACGACGACCTGCGCTCTTCCAAACAGTGGAAAGCAAGGATTCCGTGTGATGTAAGCCCCAGATAAAACGGTCATAAAGAACGAGCCCCGTCAAAAGACGGGGCTGATGTGAGCGCAGCGAGACCGTTTGGCAACGACGCGTGGCCGTGCCACCCGATTCCTCTGCCGAAACGTTATGAACATCGGGGCCGACCGTGTCAAAGGCCACAGCCGGCTCCGATGTGTCTACGACAACTGCCGTACGGCATGGCTGATTTGGGTGTTACCTCAGCCGTGCCATGAGAGCGTGCTCGACCAGCGTGATCAGCGCACTCTTGGCATCCGCGCGGTGCCGGGCGTCCGTCGTGATGATCGGAGTGTCCGGACCGATCTGCAGCGCCTCGCGCACCTCCTCGGGAGCATACGGCTGGTGCCCGTCGAAGCCGTTCAGCGCGACGACGAAGGGCAGGCCGCTGTTCTCGAAGTAGTCGACCGCGGGGAAGCAGTCCGCCAGGCGCCGGGTGTCCACGAGCACCACCGCGCCGATCGCACCGCGTACCAGGTCGTCCCACATGAACCAGAACCGGTCCTGGCCCGGCGTACCGAAGAGGTACAGGATCAGGTCCTGGTCCAGGGTGATACGGCCGAAGTCCATGGCCACCGTGGTGGTGGTCTTGTCCCCGGTGTGGGTGAGGTCGTCGATTCCCGCGGAAGCGGAGGTCATGACGGCCTCGGTGCGCAGCGGGTTGATCTCCGAGACGGCGCCTACGAACGTGGTCTTGCCCACGCCGAAGCCGCCCGCCACCACGATCTTGGCGGAGGTGGTGGCACGACTCGGTTCAGAGCTTGCGAAGTCCACTGAGCACCCTTTCGAGCAGGGTCACGTCCGGCGCACCGGTCGTCTCGTCGCCACCAGGCTGGTGGATGGCGACGAGCCCGGCCTCGGCCAGGTCCGCGACAAGGATCCGGGCCACGCCCAGCGGCATGGACAAAAGCGCCGACACCTCTGCGACCGACTTCACCTCACGGCACAGGTGGCAGATGCGCTGGTGCTCCGGGAGCAGCCCCATGAGTGCTGCGGGGTCGGCCGTGGTGCTGATCAGCGCCTCGATGGCCAGCTGATAGCGGGGCCGGGTCCGGCCACCGGTCATCGCGTACGGACGTACCAGTGGCTGGTCGCCCTCGTCCTCGTACGGCTCCGCGTACGGATCATGAGAGGCGGTGGGCGGGGTCATGAATCCTCCGGGCGGGACAGCAAGTCGGTCGGGCTGGCCGTCTTCTTGGCCGTGGGGGGATTGTGGCGGCCGGACGGTGATGTGGTGACGGGGGTGGATCCTGGGCGGGTCAGTGGAGCAGACTGCCCTGTAGTTCGGCGCGCAGATCCGGCGTGAGGACCGCACCTGCCCGGTCGACGAGCAGCGCCATCTCGTAGCCGACCAGGCCGATGTCGCACTCGGGGTGCGCGAGCACGGCCAGGGACGAGCCGTCAGAGACGGACATCAGGAAGAGAAAGCCCCGCTCCATCTCGACGACCGTCTGCGCCACGTTGCCGCCCTCGAAGATCCGGGAGGCCCCGGCCGTCAGCGAGGTCAGACCGGACGCGACGGCCGCCAGCTGATCGGCGCGGTCGCGGGGGAAGCCTTCCGACATCGCCAGAAGGAGACCGTCGGCGGACACGACGACGGTGTGGGACACACCCGGGGTGTTGTCCACGAAGTTGGTGATCAACCAGTTGAGGTTCTGTGCCGCTTGGCTCATCTGGCTCAACTAACGCTCCTGCTGGTGAGTGGGGCTCGGGAAACTGCCGGTCTGACCGGTACCGGTACCGGCCTGGCGACCCTGCGCGATGCCCCGACGGAGATTGGTCAGCCGACCGCGTACGTCGTCAGGCGCACGCGAGACCTGCGGACCGGCTTGGTGCTGTTGCTGCTGAGCCGTGCCCGGAACGAGGTTCGCCCGGGGCACCCGGCGCGGCAGGCCGGAAGTGGTGACGCCGCCCGCCGCCGGCTGCCTGACACGCTCTGCCTGCCGGACGAGATCGTCGTTCGGCGAGGTGCGCCAGGAAGAGGTGGCGGGACGTTGTGAAGCAGCGGAGTGCTGCGGGGCCGCGGGAGCCGCCGGAGCCTGCGGCTGCTGCGGGGCCGGTGCGGAGCCGTTGCTCTGCTGACCGCCCTGCTGGCCGTGGAACCAGTTGGTCTCCAGCGTGTCGTACAGCGGCGTACGGCCGTCTCCAGGACCCTGCGCCGGCGGCAGCGCCTCGGGCTCCTGGCGGACGGGCCGCTGCTGCGGACGCTGCGGAGCCGGCTGCCGCGGAGCACCGAAGTCGCCGCCCGGACGCTCGAACTGCCCGGTGGAGCCGTTGTCGTAGCCCGGGGTGGGGAACTGGCCCGTGGAGCTGCCGTCGTACGCCTGCGGGCTCGCGAACTGACCCGTGTTGGCGGGGTTGCTCGGGTTGTTCTGGCCGCCTCGCCCGTTCTGGCCGGACGGAGCGCCGAAGACGTCCGAGCGGACGAACTGGCCCGTGTTCTGCGAACCGTTGCTGCTCGGCTGCTGCGCCCCGAAGTCCTGGGCGGCGAACTGACCGGTGTGCTGCGGGTTGCCCGGCGCCGGAGCACCGAAGTCGGGGCGGGCGAATTCCGAGGTGGACCCGGGGCCCTGACGGTCGTCGGACCGCGGGATGGCCGGCATCTCGGACGTCGCGTCGATGCGCGGCATCCGGGAGGTCTCGTCGTGGCCGCGCGGGGTGTCGAGCGAGGCACGCGGCACCGGCGGCTGCGCGTTCTCGTCGCTCCAGCTCGGCCGGGACTGCGGGTTGCCGCCCGGCAGCTCGGCACGCGGACCGCCACGGCCCGGCAGCTGCGGCTGACGGCCACGCCGGCCGCGGCCCTGCTCGTTGCCTGCCTCGGCGTTGTTGGAGGACTGCGGCGGTACGGCGCCACGAGCGCCGCCGAAGCTGTCCTGACCCATGCCCGCGGCCTGCAGACCCTGCGGCGCACCCGGCGCCTGACCGAACCCGGCACCCGCACCCGCGGGAGCCGGCCGGCCCTGCTGCGGGGCTGCCGGGGACTGCGGTCCACGCGCTCCGCCGGGCGCACCCGGACGGCCGTCGCCGGCACCGGGCAGCGCGGCCCGCGGGCCCTGACCGGCACCGAGCAGACCACCACCGGAGCCGGCACCGAGGGCGCCGCCACCGGGCGCACCGGCACCGGCCTGGCGCCGTGCGGCGGCCACACCAGCGGCGGCCTGCGCGGCGGCGGGGCCACTGGAGGAACCGGCGCCCTGACCCGGCTTGGGCTGCGGCTTCTTGCCGCCCTGGGCGACATCGACGGGCAGCATGACCAGCGCGGTCGTACCACCGGAGTCGGAGGGGCGCAGCTGGATGCGGATGCCGTGGCGCTGGGACAGCCGGCCGACCACGAAGAGGCCCATGCGGCGGGAGACGGAGACGTCCACGGTGGGCGGCGAGGCGAGCCGCTCGTTGATCGCCGCGAGGTCCTCGGGGGAGAGGCCGATGCCGGTGTCGTGGATCTCGATCAGCACGCGGCCGTCGGGCAGCGCGTGACCGGTGACCTTGACCTTGGTCTGCGGCGAGGAGAACGAGGTCGCGTTCTCCAGCAGCTCGGCGAGCAGGTGCACGAGGTCGTTGACCACGCGGCCGGCGACCTCGGTGGTCGGCACGGCGGCCAGTTCGATGCGCTCGTACTGCTCCACCTCGGAGGCGGCGGCGCGGAGCACGTCGACCAGCGGGACCGGGCGGGTCCAGCGGCGGCCGGGCTCCTCACCGGCGAGGACGAGGAGGTTCTCACCGTTACGGCGCATACGCGTCGCGAGGTGGTCCAGCTTGAACAGCGAGGACAGCTGGTCCGGGTCGGCCTCACGGGACTCGAGCTCGGAGATCAGCGACAGCTGACGCTGGATGAGGCCCTGGGAGCGGCGCGAGAGGTTGGTGAACATCGCGTTGACGTTGCCCCGCAGCAGGGCCTGCTCGGCGGCGAGGCGGACCGCCTCGCGGTGCACGTCGTCGAAGGCCGCGGCCACCTGGCCGATCTCGTCCCGGGAGTGCACACCGACCGACTCGACGGAGGTGTCGACGTCCTGCGGGTCCGACTCCGACAGCTGCTTGACCAGCTCGGGCAGCCGGTCCTGGGCGACCTTGTTGGCGGTCTCCTGCAGCCGGCGCAGCGAGCGGATCATGGAGCGGGCGATGACGAAGGCGCCGACGAGGGAGACGCCGAGCACGAGCAGGATCAGCGCACCGGAGATGATCGCCTCACGCTCGGAGGCGGAACGCAGCTCGCGGGCCTTCTGCTCCATGTCCTCGAGCAGGGTGTGCTCGATCTTCTTCATCTGCTCGATCTTGGTCGAGCTGTCGTCCACCCAGTCCTGGTACGAGCGCTTCGGCAGGTCGTCCAGGGCGTTCTGGGAGGCGAGGGCACGGCTGGCGTACTTGTCGCTGGCCGTGATGGTCGTGTTGTTCTCCTCGATGGGCTTGAGGAGAGCGGTGGCCTTGTCGGTGCCGTAGATGCTCCGGAAGCTGCGCAGCTCGGACTTCTGGCTCTCCAGCGCCGACTGCGCGTAGAGCCGGTCGTTCTCCGACAGGTCGCCGACCGTGGTGTTGTTCGCGGGGAGCGCCGCCGCCAGGACGGCGCGCTGCATCGACGCGTACTCCTTGGCGGAGGAGAAGGAGGCCAGGGCGCGGGTGCGCTGGATCATCTCGGGGTTGCTGGTGGCCTCGGCCATGTCCTGGGAGAGGCTCAGCAGGTGCGTGACCAGACGGTGGTACGCCTCGACGGTCTGGGTCGAGTTGTTCTTGGCCTGGTAGGCGCTGGAGCGGATCTTCGACAGCTGTTCGAGGTCGCCGACCACGCCGACGAGGCTCTCGCGGACGCCCTGGAGCGAGCCGTCCTTGTTGGAGGTGTCGATCTGCTCGGCGGAGTCGATGAAGTTGGTCTTGGCCCGGTCCGTCTTGTCCCGGTAGCCCTTGACCGTGTAGTCGCTCGCCTTGGAGCCGTGCGCCAGCGGACCCGAGGACAGGTCGCGCTCCTTCTGGAGCGCGTCCGCCAGCTCGGTGGCCTGCTTGGTCATGTCCGTCAGCAGCTTCATGTTGTCGAGCTGCTGGATGTCGTTCATGTTGTCGCTGATGCGCAGGGCGCCCAGCGAGGTGGCCGCCACCACGGGAAGTGCGAGCAGCGACACCAGGCGCGTGGAGATGCGCCAGTTGCGCAGAGCCATACGGGAGCCCGGACCGCTCGGACCGCTGGGCGGCTTGACCGCCGGAGCGGCGGAGCCGGGGGGCCCGGGAGGTGCCGACGCGCCGGGGCGCCCGGAGCGCTCTTGGCCGTCGCCGGACGGTGCCGGGCCCGGGTTCTGGGCGTGCTGGGGGGAGGGACTGCCGGCATTGGGGCCAGTCCCGCCGTGCGGCTCCGGCTCCGCCGAAGCACTGCCATCCCTCTTGAAACGTCCCTGCACTAGCGTCGCAACCTCTGGACCAGGCGCCCCTCCGCGTGAACGGAAAGACACGGTGTCGGCGTTTTAGGCGGCGCCCTGAATGCGCCCCCTGTGGTCGTGAAGTGACCGGCGCTGGATCCCCCTTCTCGCCGCAACGCGACGCTCGTCGCGCCCCCTGTGCGCCGGCTCGATCCTGCGGCGGTCCGTGGAATTCCAGCACAGTGCCGGATCTCCAACAAGGGCCGAGCACTATGCCGTGACGCACGTGACTGCACGTGAGTGCGGGATTACCGGACGTAGAAAGTGATCTCGTCCATAACGGACTTATGCGAGCGAGTCGCCCAGGTGGGAGCGGTGTCCCAGTCGCCATGATCAGGAGCGGAATGGTGGCTTCAGGGGGGCAATGTCCGTTTCATGGAGGCCATCCAGGGGCCGGAATTGACCGTTTTGCCTGTCAGGTCGTGAGCAAACTCACATGCTGATCATGGAGTCTTCACGCCTTGGGGAGGGAATTGCATGTTTAGCCTGACGCTTTACAGGACGTAACACTTTGACAACCGCGCCTGCGCGAGGGGCCCGAGGCCCCGGCCGGGGCGCCCGTAGACGACAAGGTCACGTACAACAGTGAAGACGACGACGATGTTCCGCAACATAGCCAACCCGCGGCGCACCACGCTGGCGCACCTCGAGGACGCCGACGCACTGCAGACGCCGCAGCAGCCGGAGCACTCCGTCGACCTCCCGTCCCAGACGGCCAACCCGCGCCGCACCATCCTGGTGGAGGCCCCCGCCACGGCCTCCGTCGCGCAGTAGTACGCACACCGGCCGTAGATCACTCACCGCGGCCGCGCACGGATCAAATGCGCGAAGCGCAGCCCCCTCACCGCGTTAGCCTGGAGCGTCAGACTCCAGCCGGCTCAAGTGAGGGGCGCAGGATCCCGTGCGCATCGCCAGGTTCTCCATCGACGGGAACGTCGCCTTCGGCGCGGTCGAGGGCGACAAGCCGGACGAGCTCGTCCTCGACATCATCAAGGGCATCCCGTTCGCGGACTTCGAGCTCTCCGGTACGAAGGTGCCGGTCAGCAAGGTCAGGCTGCTCCCGCCGGTGCTCCCCAACAAGGTCGTGGCCTTCGGCCGCAACTACGCGGAGCACGCGCGCGAACTGGGCAACGAGGTGCCCGACGCCCCGTTCGCCTTCTTCAAGCCCTCCACCTCGGTGATCGGCCCCGGCGACGAGATCCAGTACCCCTCCTTCTCCGAGGAACTGCACCACGAGGCCGAACTGGCCGTCGTCATCGGCCGGATGTGCCGCGAGGTCCCGCGCGAGCGCGTGGCCGACGTGATCTTCGGCTACACCTGCGCCAACGACGTCACCGCCCGCGATGTGCAAAAGCGTGAGAAGCAGTGGGCCCGGGCCAAGGGCTTCGACACGTCCTGCCCGCTCGGCCCCTGGGTGGAGACCGGCATCGACCTCGCGACCGCGTCCGACCTGACCGTCCAGCTCACGGTCAACGGCGAACAACGCCAGCTCGGCCGCACCAGCGAGATGATCCATCCCATCGAGGATCTGATCGTCAACATCTCCGAGGCCATGACGCTGCTCCCCGGCGACGTGATCCTCACGGGCACCCCGGCAGGCGTCGGGCCGCTCACCGTCGGCGACGAGGTCGCCGTCACCATCGAAGGCATCGGCACTCTCACCAACAAGGTTGTCAAGCGTGGCTAGCGCACCCGGCTCCCCCGTACGCGTCCGTTTCTGCCCCTCGCCCACCGGTAACCCCCATGTGGGCCTGGTCCGCACCGCCCTGTTCAACTGGGCGTTCGCCCGGCACCACCAGGGCACTCTGGTCTTCCGCATCGAGGACACCGACGCCGCCCGCGACTCCGAGGAGTCCTACAACCAGCTGCTCGACTCGATGCGCTGGCTGGGCTTCGACTGGGACGAGGGCCCCGAGGTCGGCGGCCCGCACGCGCCGTACCGCCAGTCGCAGCGCATGGACCTCTACGCCGATGTGGCGCACAAGCTCCTCGCCGCCGGGCACGCCTACCACTGCTACTGCTCCCAGGAGGAGCTGGACACCCGCCGCGAGGCCGCCCGCGCCGCCGGCAAGCCGTCCGGCTACGACGGCCACTGCCGCGACCTCACGGCCGCGCAGGTCGAGGAGTACCAGGCCCGGGGACGTACGCCGATCGTCCGCTTCCGGATGCCCGACGAGACGATCACCTTCACGGACCTGGTCCGCGGCGAGCTGACGTTCACGCCGGAGAACGTCCCGGACTACGGCATCGTCCGCGCGAACGGCGCCCCGCTGTACACGCTCGTCAACCCGGTCGACGACGCTCTGATGGAGATCACCCACGTCCTGCGCGGCGAGGACCTGCTGTCCTCCACGCCCCGCCAGATCGCCCTCTACAAGGCGCTGATCGAGCTGGGCATCGCCAAGGAGATCCCGCAGTTCGGGCACCTGCCGTACGTGATGGGCGAGGGCAACAAGAAGCTGTCCAAGCGTGACCCGCAGTCCTCGCTGAACCTCTACCGCGAGCGCGGCTTCCTCCCGGAGGGCCTGCTCAACTACCTGTCCCTGCTGGGCTGGTCGCTCTCCGCGGACAAGGACATCTTCACCATCGAGGAGATGGTGGCGGCCTTCGACATCGCGGACGTGAACCCCAACCCGGCCCGCTTCGACCTCAAGAAGTGCGAGGCGATCAACGCCGACCACATCCGCCTGCTGGATGTGAAGGACTTCACGGAGCGCTGCGCCCCCTGGCTCAAGGCCCCCTTCGCCCCCTGGGCGCCGGAGGACTTCGACGAGGCCAAGTGGCAGGCGGTCGCCCCGCACGCCCAGACCCGTGTGAAGGTCCTCTCGGAGATCACGGACAACGTCGACTTCCTGTTCCTCGCCGAGCCGGTCTTCGACGAGCCGTCCTGGACGAAGGCGATGAAGGAGGGCTCGGACGCCCTCCTCCACACCGCCCGCGAGAAGCTGGAGTCCGCCGACTGGACCTCCGCCGAGTCCCTCAAGGAGGCCGTCCTGGCCGCCGGCGAGACCCACGGCCTCAAGCTCGGCAAGGCCCAGGCCCCGGTCCGCGTCGCCGTCACCGGCCGCACGGTCGGCCTGCCCCTGTTCGAGTCCCTGGAGATCCTGGGCAAGGAGAAGACGCTGGCCCGCATCGACGCGGCGCTGGCGAAGCTGGCCGCGTAACGCACAGACGCGTGTGGAGGGGCGGCAACCGGTACCCGGTTGCCGCCCCTCCACATGTTCAGACGGCGTCGTTCTCGTCGATCAAGTAGGCGCTCTCGTCGAAGGTCTCCAGTACGACCACGACCATGGTCGCGCCCGCCACCATGTACTCCACCACCATGCCGGGAGCCACGTAGGCCTTGCGCAGATTGGCGTCCGGTCCCAGCGGCGCGGTGGAGGTCTTCCGGAAGGGATCGCGAGCCAGTATCCGCACGGCCTTGTCCAACTGCGCCCGGCGGTACTCGGTCATGACCTCGGCGTGCCAGGACCCCGCGGCGGCCCAGCCTGACAATCGCCGATCCCCGGACGCGCTCCCGACCACGGGGTTACCGTCGGATCATGAGCATCCGAGCCGTGGTCTGGGACGTCGACGACACCCTCTTCGACTACAGCGGAGCGGACCGTGCGGCCATGCGGGAGTACCTGGTGGCCGAAGGGCTGCTCGACGCGGGCGGGGCCGTGGCGGAGGCGCTGGAGCGGTGGCGGGTGGCCACCGAGGTCCACTGGGCGCGGTTCTCGGCAGGGGAGGTCTCCTTCGACGGCCAGCGGCGGGACCGTGTGCGGCTGTTCCTCGGCCGGGCGCTCACCGACGACGAGGCCGACGACTGGTTCCGGCGCTACAAGACCTACTACGAGGCCGCCTGGGCCCTCTTCCCGGACGTCCTGCCCGCCCTGGACGCCCTCGCGGCCAGCCACCGGCACGCGGTGCTGTCCAACTCCAGCCTCACCGTCCAGGACCGCAAGCTGCGCACCCTCGGCGTGCACGACCGCTTCGAGGTCATCCTGTGCGCCGCCGAACTCGGCGTCTCCAAGCCCGAGGCCGGCGCCTTCCTGGCAGCCTGCGAGGCCCTGGAACTGGCACCGCACCAGGTCGCGTACGTCGGCGATCACCCGGAGATCGACGGGCGCGGCGCCGCCGACGCCGGACTGCTGTCGGTGTGGATCGACCGCAACGGCCTGCACACCAGCAGTGATGCGCCCACGGGTCCGCACCGGATCGCCTCCCTCGCCGAACTCCCTGCGCTCCTCGGCGCCGATACCCGTTTTGGAGCCCCGTCCACCTTCGGGTAATGTTCTTCCTGCGCCGCCGGAGAGCGGGCCGAAAGGCCGGGAACCGGAGGAGCGAACTAGAACAAGGACCCCGCAGGGGCTTGCGTTCCAGTGGCCTATGGTGTAATTGGCAGCACGACTGATTCTGGTTCAGTTAGTCTTGGTTCGAGTCCAGGTAGGCCAGCTCGCGGAGCTCATCCGTAACCGCGGATCCTTTCCGCAGGCCCCCGTTGTGTAGCGGCCTAGCACGCTGCCCTCTCAAGGCAGTAGCGCCGGTTCGAATCCGGTCGGGGGTACTGATCTCGATCAACTCGGGATCGCTAGGGCCCCCGTTGTGTAGCGGCCTAGCACGCCGCCCTCTCAAGGCGGTAGCGCCGGTTCGAATCCGGTCGGGGGTACAAACTGGTCTAAACCACATTGGTCTATGGTGTAATTGGCAGCACGACTGATTCTGGTTCAGTTAGTCTTGGTTCGAGTCCAGGTAGACCAGCTCGGATCTGCGGCGATGCAGTACTGAACGCTTGCAAGATCCTCGCCCCCGTTGTGTAGCGGCCTAGCACGCCGCCCTCTCAAGGCGGTAGCGCCGGTTCGAATCCGGTCGGGGGTACATCATGAAGGCCCTTCGCTTCGGCGGAGGGCCTTCGCTGTGTCCGGGGCTCATTCGAAGCCGTACCGCCGCGACGACTCCTCCTCCTGGGCCAGCCGGTGCAGCGCCCGCATCGCCGGTTCGTTGAGGATCGCCCCCAGGACGGCGAACTCGGTCTGCTCCGCCTGAGACGGGTGCGTCTCCATGAGGTCCAGGTCGAGTACGGCCGTCCGGTGCATCAACTCGGCGTACGGCACGAGTTGTTCGGCCCCCCAGCCATAGCCGAGCCGGCGGAAGGCGGCCACCGCCACCACCAGCGAGCGGTACGCGGGGGAGATGGTCGCGAGCCGCTTGGCGTTCTCCCAGCCGAGCCGGTCCAGCAGCGCGTCGACCTCCTGGTGCGCGGCCTGGACGTACTCGTCGTCCTCGTCCGGCTCCGGCACCTGCGGCAGCGCCCAGAGCGCCGCGCCCAGGCGGATCGTACGGGGCAGGGAGTCGTCGTCCACATGCCCCAGCACCTCCCGGACCGTCGCCACCGGCAACCGGCCGATCTGGATCATCGCGCGCACCAGCCGCAGCCGCCGCAGGTGCTCCTCGTCGTACTCGGCGGTGGTCGCGTTGATCTGCCGGCCGGGCATCAACAGCCCTTCGCGCAGGTAGTACTTGATCGTCGCGACGGACACACCGCTGTGTCTGCTCAGTTCGGCGAGCCGCATGTCTTGCGCCCCTTCTCGGATACCGGCACTATCCAACCATCGCCAGTCGGATAGCGCTGCTCACCAATGAGGGGGAAATGGCCATGGTGTCCCGTACGACGGCCGACGCGAAGGGCGATGTCGTCGTCCTGCTGATCGGTATGCGCATCAACCGCTTCTGGGCCGTCCATCTGTGGCTGCCGGTGATGCTCGGCATGTTCCGCATGCTGCGGGAGCTGGCGAAGGACCCCGCGCGGGGTCTGCTCAGCCGCGTGCTGCTGTCGGCCTCGCCCCGCACGTACTACGTCGTGCAGTACTGGGAGTCGAAGGAGAAGCTGTACGCCTACGCGACCGCGCCGGACGGCTTCCACCACACGGCGTGGGCCGCGATCAACCGCAAGGAGCGCAGCGGAAGGCTGCGCGGGCAGGTGGGGATCTGGCACGAGGCGTACGTCGTGCCGGAGGGGTCGTACGAGGCGATCTACGGGGACATGCCGGCCTTCGGCCTCGCGGCCGCGCATGGGCAGATCCCGCTGGAGAAGCGGGGCCGGTACGCGAAGGACCGGTTCGCCTTCCGCCCGCCGCAGGAGGCGGCGGCCGAGAAGACCGGGTGACCAGGAGGGATCGGGGGAGCGGGGAGGGCCTGCCGCGGCGTTGAGGCGGGCTCTCCCCGCTGACGTTCCCACGGCCCCGAGCGTCAGCCGGTGCGGCGCAGTGCCTCGGAGAGGCGGGCGGCGGCGTCGATGACCGCCTGGGCGTGCATACGGCCCGGGTGGCGCGTCAGGCGCTCGATGGGGCCGGAGACGGACACGGCGGCCACCACGCGGTTGGACGGGCCGCGTACGGGCGCGGAGACGGACGCGACGCCCGGTTCCCGCTCGCCGATGGACTGGGCCCAGCCGCGGCGCCGTACCCCCGAGAGTGCGGTGGCCGTGAAGCGGGCGCCCTGCAGACCCCGGTGCAGGCGCTCCGGCTCCTCCCAGGCCATCAGGATCTGCGCCGAGGAACCGGCCTTCATCGTGAGCGTCGAGCCGACCGGGACGGTGTCCCGAAGTCCGGACAGGCGCTCCGCCGCGGCGACGCAGATGCGCATGTCGCCCTGGCGGCGGTAGAGCTGGGCGCTCTCGCCCGTGACGTCCCGCAGATGCGTGAGGACCGGGCCCGCGGTCGCGAGGAGACGGTCCTCGCCGGCGGCCGCAGCCAGCTCCGCCAGGCGCGGGCCGAGGATGAAACGGCCCTGCATGTCGCGTGCCACCATACGGTGGTGCTCCAGGGCCACGGCCAGTCTGTGGGCCGTCGGTCGTGCCAGTCCGGTGGCCGCCACCAGTCCCGCGAGGGTGGCCGGCCCGGACTCCAGGGCGCTGAGGACAAGGGCTGCCTTGTCCAGAACGCCCACGCCGCTACTGTTGTCCATGAAACGATACTCACGTCTCACTCTGTGAAACGCAAGTTCCTTTTTTCGTGAGACGCGCAACCCTTGTATGCACAGCGGCCCGCTGACCGAACGGGCCGGATGACGGATGCCCGTGAATTGGGGCCGGGCGCCGTCTCCTCAAGATCTCTAGTTGGGCCGGTGGACGTTTGCCGGCCGGAGGGAAAGCGATGGGTAGGACACTCGCGGAGAAGGTCTGGGACGACCACGTCGTCCGGCGCGCCGAGGGCGAGCCCGACCTCCTCTTCATCGATCTCCACCTCCTGCACGAGGTGACCAGCCCGCAGGCCTTCGACGGCCTGCGTCAGAACGGCCGCCCGGTGCGCCGTCTCGACCTCACCATCGCGACCGAGGACCACAACACCCCGACCCTCGACATCGACAAGCCGATCGCGGATCCGGTCTCCCGGGCCCAGCTGGAGACGCTGCGCAAGAACTGCGCCGAGTTCGGCGTCCGGCTGCACCCGCTGGGCGACGTCGAGCAGGGCGTCGTGCACGTCGTCGGCCCGCAGCTGGGCCTGACCCAGCCCGGTACGACGGTCGTGTGCGGTGACTCCCACACCTCCACGCACGGTGCCTTCGGTGCGCTGGCGTTCGGCATCGGCACCTCGCAGGTCGAGCACGTGCTGGCCACCCAGACGCTGCCGCTGGCCCGTCCGAAGACCATGGCGATCACGGTCGACGGCGAACTGCCCGAGGGCGTCACGGCCAAGGACCTGATCCTGGCGATCATCGCCAAGATCGGTACCGGCGGCGGCCAGGGCTACATCCTCGAGTACCGCGGCTCCGCCATCGAGAAGCTCTCGATGGAGGCCCGGATGACCATCTGCAACATGTCGATCGAGGCCGGTGCCCGCGCGGGCATGATCGCCCCCGACGAGACCACCTTCGAGTACATCAAGGGCCGCGCCCACGCCCCCGAGGGCGAGGACTGGGACGCCGCCGTCGCGTACTGGAAGACGCTGAAGACGGACGAGGACGCCGAGTTCGACGCCGAGGTCGTCATCGACGCCGCTTCGCTGTCGCCGTTCGTCACCTGGGGCACCAACCCGGGCCAGGGCGCGCCGCTTTCGGCGTCCGTCCCCGACCCGGCTTCGTACGAAGACGCATCGGAGCGCCTCGCCGCCGAAAAGGCCCTGGAATACATGGGGTTGGAGGCCGGACAGCCGCTGCGCTCCATCAAGGTGGACACCGTCTTCGTAGGCTCCTGCACCAACGGCCGCATCGAGGACCTGCGCGCCGCGGCGGCGATCGTCGAGGGCCGCAAAGTCGCCGAAGGCGTACGGATGCTGGTCGTCCCGGGCTCCGCGCGGGTGGGCCTGCAGGCCGTCTCCGAGGGCCTGGACGTGGT
Organism: Streptomyces longisporus; assembly: GCF_039532765.1. Taxonomy (NCBI): domain Bacteria; kingdom Bacillati; phylum Actinomycetota; class Actinomycetes; order Kitasatosporales; family Streptomycetaceae; genus Streptomyces; species Streptomyces longisporus. The sequence goes on along the minus strand of NZ_BAAASG010000017.1, from coordinate 191,702 downwards.
CTTCAAGGAGGCCGGCGCCGAATGGCGGCACGCGGGCTGCTCGATGTGCCTGGGCATGAACCCCGACCAGCTGGCCCCGGGTGAGCGCTCCGCGTCCACCTCCAACCGCAACTTCGAGGGCCGGCAGGGCAAGGGCGGTCGTACGCACCTGGTGTCGCCGCAGGTCGCCGCCGCGACGGCGGTCCTGGGCCACCTGGCCTCCCCGGCCGACCTGTCCGACGCCGAGACCCGTACGCCCGCTGGAGTCTGAGAGTCATGGAAGCATTCACCACGCACACCGGCCGGGCCGTCCCGCTGCGCCGCTCCAACGTCGACACCGACCAGATCATCCCTGCTCACTGGCTCAAGAAGGTCACGCGGGACGGTTTCGAGGACGGCCTGTTCGAGGCCTGGCGCAAGGACGAGACCTTCATCCTCAACCGCCCCGAGCGGCAGGGCGCCACGGTCCTGGTCGCCGGCCCAGACTTCGGCACCGGCTCCTCCCGTGAGCACGCGGTGTGGGCGCTGCAGAACTACGGCTTCAAGGCCGTGATCTCCTCCCGCTTCGCCGACATCTTCCGCGGCAACTCGCTGAAGAACGGCCTGCTCACGGTCGTTCTGGAGCAGAAGATCGTGGACGCCCTGTGGGAGCTCACGGAGAAGGACCCCGAGGCCGAGATCACCGTCGACCTGGAGGCCCGCGAGGTGCGCGCCGAGGGCATCACCGCCTCCTTCGAGCTGGACGAGAACTCCCGCTGGCGGCTGCTGAACGGGCTGGACGACATCTCCATCACCCTCCAGAACGAGGCCGACATCGCCGCGTACGAGGCCAAGCGCCCGTCGTACAAGCCGCGGACGCTCAAGGTCTGATCCAGGGCCCCTGAGCAGGTCGGGTTTCAGCCACCCGAACACCCCCGTTGTACCCCCGATCAGCCCGATCGGGGGTACAGCTGTATCCGGGCCCGAGCGGCCCCGGGCGCGCTCGGGCCTGCTCCCAACTTCCCACGTTACGACGGTTGTTGCCGGGGTAGCCGAGTTGTGAAGACGCGACTTCCGCCGAAGCCCGGAAGGCCGTTTGAGGCATCAGTTGCGACCCCCGCAGGCGACAACTCGCCCCAGATGGCACAATCTGTGCATGGAACACGACGGCCAACTCGAGCTCTATGCGGCAGTCGCGGACCAACTGAAGGAAGCGCACTCAAGGGTGCGCGCACTGCAAGTCCCGGAGGGCGTACGGATGGCGCTGACCCGGAAGCTGCTGGTCATTACGGCCGCGGCCAAGCACGATCTCGCCGACGCGGCAAGGCGTCTGGAGGCGTTCACCACGGACCTCGACGAGGGTCGATTCCCCGAAGAGGACCGCTGAACGCGTTCGAGACAGCCGAGTTCGTTGCGGCGCACGGGTGATTAGCCCGTTTCGTGTTTGATTTGCGGTATATATCTGCCTAACGTGCGAAAAAGCTTGAACACTTTCGTTCTGGCAATGTCTCCGAAGGGGAAGACGTGAACAAGGCGCAGCTCGTAGAAGCGATTGCCGACAAGCTGGGCGGCCGACAGCAGGCCGCCGAGGCTGTCGACGCGGTCCTGGACGCCATCGTCCGCGCGACCGTCGCCGGGGACCGGGTCTCGGTCACCGGCTTCGGCTCGTTCGAGAAGGTCGACCGTCCGGCCCGCTACGCCCGCAACCCGCAGACCGGCGAGCGGGTTCGGGTCAAGAAGACCTCCGTTCCGCGCTTCCGCGCGGGCCAGGGCTTCAAGGACCTGGTGAGCGGCTCGAAGAAGCTCCCGCGCGGCGGCGAGGTCGCCGTCAAGAAGGCGCCCAAGGGCAGCCTGACCGGTGGCGCTTCGGCGACCGTGAAGAAGGCGGCCGCGAAGAAGACCACCAAGGCGGCCGCCGCCAAGAAGACCACGGCGAAGAAGACGACGGCGAAGAAGACGACGCCCGCCGCGAAGAAGACGACCGCGAAGAAGACGACGGCCACGAAGACCACGGGCGCCGCCAAGACCACCGCGGCGAAGAAGAGCACCGCCAAGACGGCGACCGCGAAGAAGGCCCCGGCGAAGAAGGCGACGGCCAAGAAGGCCCCCGCCAAGAAGTCGGCGGCCCGCAAGACCACCACCGCCAAGACGGCCACGGCCCGCAAGAGGTAAGAGGTAAGGGCACAGGGGCACTCACGCGCCGGGCCGGACTCCGTGTCGGAGTCCGGCCCGCGGCGTGTTCTCGGGGGCAGATGGCCTGGTCAGAGGGTCTGGAGTGTCACCAGGGTGATCCGGAGGCCGTCCTTGCCGCCCTCCGTCTCGATGCGGACCCGCTGCCCGGGACGCAGCAGCCGCAGGCCGCCCGCGTCGAACGCCGGTGCGTCGAAGGGCACCGGGGTGCCGTCGTCCAGCAGCACGCTGCCGGTTCTTGTCTCGGCGTCGTACGTGTATGCGGTGGCTTGCATGGCGGCCAGCGTAGTGCCTGCGGCGGCTCGCCGTGGGGGTGCGGGTCGCCTGCCGACTGCAGGTGCGTTGTGGCTGGTCGCGCAGTTCCCCGCGCCCCTGTAGGGCGGCACCTCCAAGCGAGCAGCGCCCCCGCACCGGCGCCTCAGGTACCCGGGATCAGAAGTCCCGCGGACACCACCGCCGTATACCGCCCCACCCCCAGCGCCAGCGCCGCGCGCAAGTCGTCGCCCGTGTCCACGTCCTGGCGTACGGAATCCACGTCCCCGAGCGTGAGCTCCACGGCCCCGGACGCCCGGTGCCGGGCACGGGAATCCGGGCCGAATGCCGGGAGCAATTCCTGGGCGGCGGCTGCGGCCAGCAGCGTCGTGCCGATTGCGGCCGCATCGGCGAGGAAAGCGCGGGGGAATTCCGTGGCCGCGTCCAGCACACGGGACAATTCCAGGGGGCGCAGCGCCGGGAGATCGGCGTTCAGGGCCGCGACGCGGCTGCCCGGCCGTGCGGCGCGTACGGCGGTCACGGCGTGCCTCAGGGCCGCGTTGAGGCCGCCCCGGGGCTCGTCGGGAACGATCCGGGCGCCCAGCGCGGCGAGCTCGCGGCCGGCCAGCGCGTCGTCCGTGACGACCGCCACATCCCCGACCGCCGGGCAGGCCAGCGCCGCCGTGACGGTGTCCTGGGCGAAGGCGAGGGCGAGTCCGGGACGCAGCCCGTCGGCCGCGGTGTCCGAGAGCCTGCTCTTGGCGCGCGTCAGGGGTTTCAGGGGTATGACCAAGGTCCACAGCACCGGTGTTCCGTCCCTCTCTTGTCGCGGCCATTGTCACTCAGCCGTCACCCGGACCATCTGGCGGTCGCGTCGTCGGGGCGTACGGTGTTCTCGACAGACCGGCGGCCTGGGGCGACACTTGTGCGGCCCCCCAAGGCCCTAGAGGAAGGTGTCCGCGTGCCCCGCCGCAGAATCGGCTTCTGGTACCGCTTCGCAGCGGTGCTCTGCAAACCGCCACTGGTGGTTCTGATCAAGCGGGACTGGCGCGGAATGGAGCACATTCCGGCCGAGGGCGGATTTATCACCGCGGTGAACCACAATTCCCATGTGGACCCCTTCGCGTATGCGCACTATCAGTACAACACCGGACGGGTTCCGCGATTCCTGGCGAAGAGCGGCCTTTTCAAGAAGGGATTCGTCGGCGCCGCGATGCGCGGCACCGGACAGATCCCCGTCTACCGCGAGACCACGGACGCGCTGAGCGCATTCCGCGCCGCGATCGACGCCGTGGAACGCGGTGAGTGCGTGGCCTTCTACCCGGAGGGCACCATCACCCGGGACCCGAACCAGTGGCCCATGACCGGCAAGACCGGTGCCGCGCGCGTCGCCCTGACCACCAAGTGCCCGGTGATCCCCGTCGCCCAGTGGGGCGCCAACGAACTGCTGCCGCCGTACGCCAAGAAGCCCAACCTCCGCCCGCGCAAGACCCACCACGTGCTCGCGGGACCGCCCGTCGACCTCTCGCGCTTCTACGACAAGGAGATGACCCCGGACCTCCTGAAGGAGGCGACCGAGGTCATCATGGCCGCCATCACCCGCCAGCTGGAGGAGATCCGCGGCGAGAAGGCGCCCGAGACGCCGTACGACCCGCGACGGGAGCGGATCGAGCAGCGGCGCAGGACGCACGAGCAGAAGCTGGTCCAGGAGAGGGCCGAGCAGGAAGAGGGGCAGGGTACGTGAGCAAGCCCGTCAAGGCGGCCGTCTTCGGCACCGGTTCGTGGGGCACCGCGTTCGCCATGGTGCTCGCCGACGCGGGGTGCGAGGTCACTCTGTGGGGCCGGCGCGCCGAACTCGCGGACGCGGTCAACTCCACGCGGACGAACCCCGACTACCTCCCCGGTGTCGAACTCCCGGACAACGTACGGGCGACGGCGGACGCCGCCGAGGCCGCCCGCGGCGCCGACTTCACCGTCCTCGCGATCCCCTCGCAGACGCTGCGCGGCAACCTCGCCGAGTGGGCTCCGCTGCTGGCGCCCGACACGACCCTCGTCTCGCTCATGAAGGGCGTCGAACTCGGTTCCGCCATGCGGATGAGCGAGGTGATCGAGGACGTCGCCAAGGTGGGCGCCGATCGGATCGCCGTCGTCACCGGGCCCAACCTCGCGCGCGAGATCGCCGCCCGGATGCCGGCCGCCGCCGTCGTCGCCTGCACCGACGAGGCGGTCGCCCAGCGGCTCCAGGCCGCCTGCCACACCCCGTACTTCCGGCCGTACACGAACACGGACGTGGTCGGCTGCGAACTCGGCGGTGCGGTCAAGAACGTGATCGGGCTCGCCGTCGGCATCGCGGACGGCATGGGCCTCGGCGACAACGCCAAGGGCTCGCTCATCACCCGCGGCCTCGCCGAGACCACCCGGCTGGGCGTCGCGCTGGGCGCCGACCCGCTGACCTTCTCCGGACTCGCGGGCCTGGGCGACCTGGTGGCGACCTGCTCCTCGCCGCTGTCGCGCAACCACACCTTCGGCACCAACCTCGGCAAGGGCATGACCCTGCAGGAGACCATCGCGGTCACCAAGCAGACCGCCGAGGGCGTCAAGTCCTGTGAGTCCGTGGCGGATCTGGCCCGTCGGCACGGCGTGGAGATGCCCATCACCGAGACCGTCGTGGACATCGTGCACGAGGGCAAGCCTCCGGTGGTCGCTCTCAAGGAGCTGATGTCGCGCAGCGCAAAGCCCGAACGACGCTGAGCGAACCTGCTGAGTCGACGCTGTATCGGGGCTCTACCAACGGGTACGCTCAACGCGATATGAGCACCGAGAACCTCCCCCAGAGCCCTGAGCAGCCGCCTCGCAAGCCGCGCGTGGCCGTCGTGTTCGGCGGGCGCAGCTCCGAACACGGGATCTCCGTGGTCACCGCGGGCGCCGTCCTCAAGGCCATCGACCGGACCAAGTACGACGTCCTGCCGATCGGCATCACCAGGGACGGCCGCTGGGCCCTCACCGCCGACGAGCCCGAACGCATGGCGATCACCGACCGCCGTACGCCCGAGGTGGAGGACGTCGCCGAGTCGGGCGAGGGCGGCGTGGTGCTCCCGCTGGACCCCGGCAACCGCGAAGTCGTCGTCAGCGAGCCCGGATCGGTGCCCAAGGCGCTCGGCGAGGTCGATGTCGTCTTCCCCGTCCTGCACGGCCCCTACGGCGAGGACGGCACCCTGCAGGGCCTGCTGGAGCTCTCCGGCGTCCCGTACGTGGGTTCGGGCGTGCTCGCCTCGGCCGTCGGCCAGGACAAGGAGTACATGAAGCGGGTGTTCACCTCCTTCGGGCTCAAGGTCGGCCCGTACGTGGTGATCCGGCCCCGCGAGTGGGAGCTGGACGAGTCGGCCGCCCGCAAGAAGATCGTCGACTTCGCCGGCGAGCACGGCTGGCCGCTCTTCGTGAAGCCCGCGCGCGCGGGCTCGTCGATCGGCATCACCAAGGTCGACGACATCGCCGGTCTCGGCGACGCGATCGCGGAGGCCCAGCGGCACGACCCGAAGATCCTGGTCGAGGCGGCGCTGCGGGGCCGTGAGATCGAGTGCGGTGTCCTGGAGTTCGAGGACGGGCCGCGTGCCTCGGTGCCGTCCGAGATCCCCCCGCCGGACGCGCACGCGTACTACGACTTCGAGGCGAAGTACATCGACTCGACCCCGGGGATCGTGCCGGCACCGCTGACGCCCGAGGAGACCGCCGAGGTGCAGCGGCTCGCGGTGGACGCCTTCGAGGCCGCGTCCTGCGAGGGCCTGGTCCGCGCGGACTTCTTCCTCACCGAGGACGGCGAGTTCGTGATCAACGAGATCAACACCATGCCCGGCATGACCCCGATCTCGATGTACCCCCAGATGTGGGCGGCGAGCGGCCTCACCTACCCCGAGCTGGTGGACGAGCTCATCCAGGCGGCCCTGCGCAGGTCAACCGGGCTGAGGTGAAGCGCCCCGCAAGGGGCGCGGGGCTGTATCGATATGCGGCTACCGCCGCGTGGGCGCGAGCAACCCCACACGACTCGCAGTCGACGTATGACCTTTCCGCCGACGGCGATTAGTCGGCAATACCCGCCGGCACCGCCTTCTTGATGGCAGGCGCCAGATCAACCAACGGCGCCATGCCATCACCGGTGCGCTTCGCAGGGATCGACACCTCGACATAAGCCTTGCGCAGGGTGCTGGTGAAGCGGAATGACCCGTCCTTCTGCTTCTGCAACAGCCACCCCACCCCGTTCACCTCGACCCCGTCGGCCTCGGGATCACTCATCTCCGCGGGCCGCAAAACACCGCAGCGCAGTATGATCGCCGGGTTCCCCCAGCCCGCGGTCAGCGCGGACGCGGGCTCGGGATCCCGGCGACTGAGACCGTCGACCTTGGCCGGCAGCACTTTGTCCAGGCTCCGGCACAGCGCAGCGACCTTCGCCCCGGGCGAGGGAACCGCCGCCGACGCGCTGTCGTCTGCTGATGAGCAGCCCGCGGCGGCGATCAGCAGGACGAGTACGGGAAGCCCGGCAGGAACGGGGCGCCGGCGACTGAAAGACTTCACCGGCCAAGGGTAGACGGGGGCTACAGATGGACGACCGGGCAGGTCAGGGTGCGGGTGATGCCGTCCACCTGCTGGACCTTCGCGACCACCATGCGTCCGAGGTCGTCCACGGTGTCGGCCTGGGCCCGCACGATCACGTCATAAGGTCCTGTCACGTCCTCGGCCTGGATGACTCCAGGGATCTTGCTGATCGTCTCGGCGACGGTCGACGCCTTGCCGACCTCCGTCTGGATCAGGATGTACGCCTGTACCACGGAACCTCCAGGGCGGCCACGAGGATCATGTGGGGAAAAGGAACGCCACGGTATCGCGTCGCCGCTCGCCGCGGGGAGACCTGCGGAGGCCGGGGCTTGCGCGCCGGGGTGCAGGCACGGCAAAGGTTGACGGTCACCTCGACCGTATCGAGGACACTGATGACGCGCGACCGGGCACGGCCAGGGACAGAAGGGGAGCAAGGGCAATGAAGGGCACTGTTGGTGAGCTCGGGGAGTTCGGGCTCATCAGGGAGCTCACCTCCCGTCTCACCACCACCCCGGCGGTCCGGGTCGGCCCCGGCGACGACGCCGCGGTGGTGGCCGCACCCGACCGCCGGGTCGTGGCCAGCACCGACATCCTCCTGGAGGGACGGCACTTCCGCCGCGACTGGTCCACCGCCTACGACGTCGGACGTAAGGCCGCTGCGCAGAACCTCGCGGACATCGCCGCGATGGGTGCCGTACCGACCGCCCTGCTGCTCGGCCTGGTGGTGCCCGCCGAGCTTCCGGTGACCTGGCCCAGCGAGCTGATGGACGGCATCCGCGACGAGTGCCAGGTCGCGGGCGCGTCCGTGGTCGGCGGGGATGTCGTACGGGGCGACACGATCGTGGTGTCGATCACCGCCCTCGGCGATCTGCGCAACCAGGAGCCGATCACCCGGGGCGGCGCCCAGCCCGGCGACCTGGTCGCGGTGACCGGCTGGCTCGGCTGGTCCGCCGCCGGTTACGCGGTGCTCTCCCGGGGGTTCCGTTCGCCGCGCGCTTTCGTGGAGGCGCACCGGCGGCCCGAGCCGCCGTACCACGCGGGTCCGGCGGCCGCGGGGCTCGGCGCGACCGCGATGTGCGACGTCAGCGACGGGCTCATCGCCGACCTGGGGCACATCGCCGAGGCCAGCAAGGTCCGTATCGACATCCGTTCCGGCGCGATCGACATCCCCTCCCAGATGAACGACATCGGGCAGGCCGTCGGTGTCGACCCCATGCAGTGGGTGCTGACCGGGGGAGAGGACCACGCGATCGTGGCGACCTTCCCGCCGGACGTGAAACTGCCGGCCCGCTGGAAGGTGATCGGCGAGGTGCTCAACCCCTCGGCGCTGCCCCAGGTGACGGTGGACGGCGCGCCGTGGACCAGCAAGGGCGGCTGGGACCACTTCGGGGACATCGAGTCATGAGCGCCCCGCCCAGGGTGCTGACGGTCGCGGGCTCCGACTCCGGCGGCGGGGCCGGGATCCAGGCCGACTTGAAGACGATGCTCGCGCTCGGCGTGCACGGCATGAGTGTCGTCACGGCGGTCACCGCACAGAACTCCCTTGGCGTGCAGGGGGCTTGGGAGCTGCCGGTGGAGGCCGTGCGGGCCCAGTTCCGGAGCGTGGTCGACGACATCGGCGTACAGGCGGTCAAGACCGGGATGCTGGCCTCGGCGGAACTCGTCGAGGCGGTTGCCGAGTTGATCGCCGCGACCGATGCCCCCGCAGTCGTCGACCCGGTCGGCATCTCGAAGCACGGGGACTCGCTGCTGGCGGCCTCCGCACTGGAGTCCGTACGGACGAAGCTGCTGCCCGCGGCGACCGTCGCGACGCCGAACCTCGACGAGGTGGCGGAGCTCGCCGGGGTGCACGTCGGGTCGGAGTCGGATCTGCGCGAGGCGGCGGCGGCCGTGCTGTCGTACGGGCCGCGCTGGGTGCTCATCAAGGGCGGTCATCTGCCCGGCGAGGCCGTCGACCTGCTCACCGACGGCTCCGAGGAGCACTGGCTGCGCGCCCCGCGACACGACAACCGGCACACGCACGGCACGGGCTGCACCCTCGCGTCGGCGATCGCGTCGCAGCTCGCTAAGGGGCAGTCCGTGCCTCAGGCGGTGGCGGCGGCCAAGGAGTACGTCACCGGGGCGATCGCGGCCGGGTTCGCACTCGGTGGGGGGATCGGGCCCGTGGACCACGGGTGGGCCCTTACGCGGGGTACTCGGGGAGCCTGATGTTGGTCGCCGACTTCTCGGTGATCTTCTTGAAGAACGCGGCGAGCGGGCGGGAGGCGAGCAGCCGGTACATGCGGTCCCGGCTGCGGATGCGCCGCTCGGTGGGCGGCGCGAAGAACGGTCCCGCGTTGCCGGAGGTCTTCTGGCAGCCCTTGGCGAAGTCGGTGATCCGGGCCTCGTAAGCGGCGAACGCGGTGCGGTGGTCGCCGCCCGCGAGCGCCAGTTCACCGGCGAGGACGTACGCGCCGACGATCGCCACGCCCGTCCCCATGCCGCCCATGGTTGCTCCATAGCCCGCGTCCCCGAGCAGCGCCACCCGCCCCTTGGTCAGCCGGTCGACGTGGATCTGGGCGATCGCGTCGAAGTAGAGGTCCTCGGTCTGTTCGAGGGCCTTGAGGACGTTCGGCCCCTCCCAGCCCATCCCCGCAAAGCGGTCGGCGAGGATCCGCTTCTGCTGGGCGATGTCCCGGCGGTCGTACGACAGCTCCTGCGACCGGAAGACGAGCAGTGCGCCCGCGCGGTCCGGGTCGCCGTCGTAGTTGCCGATCACGATCGCGCGGCCGGGCTCGCTGTAGGTGCGGCCGGTACGGTCCAGGCCCAGGTGGTTGGGGACCTCGAAGCCCGCCACGTAGTGGTCGAGGAAGTGCAGGTAGCGCGACTCGTCGCCGAAGGCGAGGGAGCGGGTGTTCGAGTGCAGGCCGTCCGCGCCGATCACCAGGTCGAAGCGGCGGGCGGGCCCCTGCTCGAAGGTGACGTCGACCCCGTCGGCCGTGTCGTTGAGTGTGACGATCGAGTCGCCGAACACATACTCGATGCGATCGCGTGTGCGCTCGTACATGATCCGCGCGAGCTCGCCCCGGAAGATCTCGACGTCGCCGCTCATCATCTCCGAGGGCAGGTCCACCTTCGGGGAACCGTTCGCGTCGACGACGATCTGGCGGCCCATGTGGGTCTGGCGGGCGTGGATCTCGTCCCAGATGCCCATGGTGGTGAGGACGGTGCGGTGGACGTGCCCGCGGAAGTCGACCGCGAAGCCGCCGCCGCGCAGGTCGGGCGCCCTCTCGATGACGGTGACGCGGGCGCCGTGGCGCAGCAGGTTGAGGGCGAGGGCCGGACCGGCGACGCTGGCGCCGGAGATGAGGACGTTCAGGTGGCTGAGGCGCTGTGTGTCCGTCGTGCTCTGTGTCTTCGTCATGGGATGAGCTTCGGGGGCGCCGCTGACCGTCCTCCTACCGTTCGCTGACCGCCGCTGACCGCAGGCTTCGGCCCCGCTCGAAGGCGTTGTCGTACGCCTCGGGCGACAGCTGCGCGCGTACGTCCCTCTCCGTGCGTACGAGATCGGGGTCACGCTCGTTGCGCATGCCGCGCAGGGCGGTCGCCGCGCCGAGCAGGACGGCCGCCCGCTGAGGGGACTCGGCGACGGATGCCAAGGCCTCGACGGAATCGGCGAGTTCGAGGTCGCCCGGCCCCTCGGCGGCGAGCTCGGCGGCCTGCCGGAACCAGTCGCGGGCCTGCCCGGTGTGGCCCTCGGCGGCGGCCGTACGGCCGAGTCCGACCATGATCCTTACCGTCTCGCCGGCACTGAACCAGTTGGCCGCGCATGCCGCCAGGGCGTCCTCGTAGTGCACGCGCGCGCGTGCCGTGTCCCCGGACAGGCGGACCGTGTCGCCCAGGCCGCGCCGCGCGCTCGCCACCTTGTCGGGCAGACCGGCGTCACGCGCGAGCGTCAACGCCTGCTCGAAGTGGGCCGCCGCGCCGGACGCGTCCCCTTGGTGCAGCAGTACGGTCCCGCGGCCGCGCAGCAGATCGGCGGTCTCCTCCGGCGCGGCCAGCTCCCGCACATACGCCAGCCCCTCGTCGATCAGCTCCAGCGCGCGGCCCGACTCCCCGCGCGCGTGGGCGAACATCCCAAGCGGATCCAGGCAGTTGGCCATACCCCACCGGTCACCGGTGGTGCGGAACCCGGCCAGTGCACGGGCGAAACGTTCCTCGGCCTCCCGCGCCCGTCCCGCGAACTGCTCCTGGAAGCCGAGCCCGACGTCCAGCAGCGCCCGGACCCAGGGGGCGTCGCCGGCCAGGGCGAGGGCCCGGTCGTCGGAGCCGGGCCGCGGGCCGGCCGCGACCGACCACAGGACCAAGACGTACGGCAGCCGCAGCGGCCCCTCGTACGTGCTCAGGACGGCGTCCACGCGCGCGAGGAGGCCGTCCTGACCGACAGGATGGTCCCCGTCGGCGGAGAGCGCGTTGATGGCGCACAGCACGTACTCCTCCTCCAGGCCCGGTGGCGGCGCGTCCCCCACGGCGGCCAGCAGCTCGCGGGCCGTCGGCACCTGTTCGCCGTGCAGCCCGCGCAGCCGCCAGAACCAGGACAGGAGGCCCATCAGGCGCAGCGCGTCCGCGGGGGCGGCCCGTACGAGATGGCGCAGTGCCGCGTCCAGGTTGCCGCGCTCGGCGGCCAGACGGGCCAGCCAGGGCAGTTGGCCGCCGCTGCGGAGGTACGGCTCGGCCTGCTCGGCCAGCCGCAGGAAGTACCGGGCGTGCGCGTCCTTGAGGTGGCCCCGGTCCGGTCCGTCCTCGGCGGCGAACGCCCTGATCGTCTCCAGCATCCGGTAACGCCCCTCGGACACCTCCAGGAGCGACTTCTCGACCAGCGAGGCCAGGACGTCCTCCGGGTACGGCAGCGCGCACACCGCCTCGACCGCCTCCAGCGTCGCGCCCCCGGAGAACACCGTCAGTCGCCGCGCCAGCTCCCGCTCCTCCTCGTCCAGCAGGTCCCAGCTCCACTCCACGACGGCGCGCAGGGTACGGTGCCGGGGCGCCTTGGAGCGGTCGCCCCGGGACAGCACGCGAAACCGGTCGTCCAGGCGGTCCGCCAGCTCGTCCGGGGTCAGGGTGCGCAGCCGGGCCGCCGCCAGCTCGATGGCGAGCGGGAGCCCATCGAGGGCGGCACAGATGCCGTGCACGCGCGCGTTGGCCTCGAACGCGGGGTGTACGGCCCGGGCCCGGTCGGCGAAGAGCCGCACCGCGGGTTCCGGCGGCAGCGGCGGCACGGGGACCAGCACCTCGCCGGTGATCCCCAGGGACTCGCGGCTGGTGGCGAGGACGCGCACGCCGGGACACGAGCCGAGCAGTAGCGCGGCGATCCGGGCGGCCTCCTCGACCAGGTGCTCGCAGTTGTCGAGCACCAGAAGCAGCTCGCGCTCCTCCAGTGCGGCCAGCAGCCGGTCCGTGCTGTCGGCCGTGGCCGTGCGGAAACCCTCACGCACGCCGAGCGCAGCGAGGACGGCGTACGGGATCTGCCGGCCATCCGTGAGCGGGGCCAGCTCGACGAAACGGACATCGGCGTGCCGCGTCGCCGCCTCGATCGCCAGCCGTGTCTTGCCCGCACCGCCCGGGCCGGTGAGGGTGACCAGGCGAGCCTCGGCCAGGAGGCCGGCGATCCGGGTGAGTTCGCCCTCGCGGCCCACGAAACGGGTGAGCTGGACCGGGAGGCGGCGGCGCTCGGGTCCGCCGCACTGCAGCAGCTCCAGGTGCAGCGCGGACAGTTCGGGCGAGGGATCGGCGCCCAGTTCGTCGGCGAGGGTGCGCCGGGCCTCCTCGTACACCGTGAGCGCCTCGGCGGGGCGCCCGCCCGCGTGCAGGGCCCGCATCAGCTGCCCGTACAGACGCTCGCTCAGCGGATGCGCGGACAGCAGCGCCCGCAACTCCGGTACGAGTTCCGGGCCGCCGCCGAGCGCCAGGTCCGCCTCGATCCGGTCCTGTACGGCGGCCAGCCTGAGCTCCTCGAGCCGGGCGGCCTCGGCGTGCGCGTCCGGGAGGTCGGGCAGTGCGGGGCCGCGCCACAGGGCGAGGGCCTCCCTGAGCTGTGCGGCGACCTGCCGGTGATCGCCGGCAACAGTGCGTGCCTGCGCGGCCAACTGCTCGAACCGCAGGGCGTCGACCGTGTCGGGAGCGGTGGCGATGCGGTAGCCCGTGGGGGTCGCTTCGATCTCCGTGTGCGGGGCCAGACGCCGGCGCAGACGGGAGATCTGCGACTGGAGGGCGTTGGCGGCCCCCGCGGGCGGCTCGGCGCCGTACAGTCCGTCGATCAGCCGGCCCGTGGAGACCGATCGGCCCGCGTCGAGCAGCAGGAGAGTCAACAGGGCGCGGGGGCGGGGCCCTCCGGGGTCGACGGGGGTGCCGTTGTCGGTGCGTGCCTCCAGGGGGCCGAGGATGCCGAAGCGCATGCGCCCAGCTTGTCAGGCCCGCCGCCTTGTCAGGTACAGCAAAAAGCCGGCCCACCGAGGTGGACCGGCTCAGTGCAGCGAACCAGCAGTGGCCGCGCGCTTAGCTGTGCGTCAGCGCGAGACCTTGCCGGCCTTGATGCACGAGGTGCAAGCGTTCACGCGCTTCGGCGTCCCGCCGACCACGGTACGGACGCGCTGGATGTTCGGGTTCCAGCGACGGGACGTACGGCGGTGCGAGTGCGAGATGTTGTTGCCGAAGCCCGGCCCCTTGCCGCAGACGTCGCAGTTGGCAGCCACGGGTCACTCCAAAGACTTCAGATGCACTTACGGTTGAGTCCCGGCATGCCGGGATCGAGATCGCAGGATCAGAGATCTGAGTGGCGGTGCCAGGGGAGAGCCCGATGTGGATCGGGCAACCGGAGCAGCATACAACGACTGCGCCAGTACAACGAAACTACCATGGCTGATCAGGGCCCCGCTCCCGGCCCTCTTCCGGTGGTCACCCGCTCTGGGTCTACGCTGCGTCCAGTCCGGATCCTGAGGAGGCGCAGGTGGCGCAGGTGCCGCAGACATTCTTCGATGCTCTCGCGGTGCGCACCTGGTGCGGCCTCGCGCTGGAGGCGCTCGGCCGTGCGCGCGAGGAGATCGACGCGATCAACGTCTACCCCGTGGCCGACGGGGACACCGGCACCAACCTGTATCTGACCGTGGAGTCCGCCGTCGGGGCGGTGGAGGCCGTCTTCGCCGGGCATGAGGTGGGCTCCGAGGCCGCCGGGAAGCCCTCGCTTGCCGAGGCCGTGCGCGCGATGGCGCACGGGGCGCTGATAGGCGCGCAGGGGAACTCCGGGACGATCCTCGCGCAGCTGCTGCGCGGCATGGCGCAGGTGCTGGCCGCCGAGGGTGAGACGCCTCACACCGACGGCTCCGGCCTCCGGCTCGCCCTGCGGCACGCGGCCGACTCCGCCCGCCGGGCCGTCGCGCACCCGGTCGAGGGCACGGTCCTGTCGGTGGCCGCCGCGGCCGCCGACGCGGCCATGGGAGCCGAGGGCGACTGCGGGGCGGTCGCGCGGGCCGCCTACGAGGGAGCGCGCGCTGCACTGGTCGCGACCCCCGGGCAGCTGGCCGTGCTGGGCCGCGCCGGCGTGGTCGACGCCGGCGGACGCGGACTGGTGGCGGTGCTCGCGGCGCTGGTGGAGACGTTCACGGGGGAGGCGCCGGCGGCCGTCGCGCTGTTCGGCGGGCACGCGCGTGTGCAGACCGACACGGCCGTGGTGGAGAGCACCCTCGTGGCCGAGGACTGTGTACCCCCTGTGGAGGAGGGCGGACCCGCATTTGAGGTGATCTATCTCCTGGAGGCCGAGGACGCGGCCGTGGACCGGCTGCGGGCGCGGCTCGACGCTCTCGGGGACTCGCTGGTCGTGGTCGGCGGCGACGGGCTGTGGAACGTGCACGTACACGTGGACGACGCGGGCGCCGCCGTGGAGGCGGGGGTCGAGGCGGGGCGGCCGTACCGGATCCGGATCACTCACTTCGGTGTCGGCGATGTGCACACCACCGGTGGGCAGCGGCCGCCCAGGGAGCAGGTACAGCGGGCGGTCGTGGCCGTCGTGCCGGGCGAGGGCCTGGCCGGGCTGTACAGCGAGGCGGGCGCGACCACCGTGCTCGCGCGCCCCGGGGAGCCGCCTGCGAGCGGTGAGCTCGTTGACGCCGTACGGCGCGCCCACGCGCGCGAGGTCGTGCTGCTGCCCAACGACGCCGACCTGCGCCACACCGCCGCCGCGGCGGCCGAGCAGGCCCGGACCGAGGGCATCCGGGTGGCCCTGATCCCGACCCGCTCCGCGGTCCAGGGGATCGCCGCGCTCGCCGTGCACGAGCCGGAGCGCCGCTTCGACGAGGACGTCGTGTCGATGACCTCGGCGGCCGGTGCGACCCGCTACGCCGAGGTCGCGGTCGCCGAGCGCCAGTCCTGGACCATGGCCGGAATCTGCCAGGCAGGGGATGTCCTCGGCCTCATCGACGGCGACGTGGCCGTGATCGGCACCGACGTCACCCTCACCGCCGAAACCGTCCTCGACCGCATGCTCCAGGCCGGCGGCGAACTGGTCACCCTGGTCCTGGGCGACGAGGCCCCCGACTCCGTCGCGGACCGCCTCCAGACCCGAGTCCGCGAGTCGTACCTCGCCGTGGACACGGTGGTCTACCAGGGCGGCCGCCAGGGAGCCCTGCTCCTGATCGGCGTCGAATAGCCCCCTGGGGCCCACCGTTCCTGGCGCCGGCGGTCCCGACGCCCCGTCCGCTTCTGCCCCGGGCCGACCGCGAGGACCCCGGGTGGGCGGCGGGGCTCTGGCCACGAGGCCCTTGCGCTCGGGGGCTCCGCGGCTCCCCGGGGGAGGAGGGGACTCCTGGCCCCTGCAGTCCGACCTTCCCGGCCCGGGCCGGTTCGGGGACTGCCGACCCGCTGCCGGGTGCGAGCCCCTGCCGCTGCGGCCCGACCGCTCCGGCCCGGGTCGGCTGCGAGGTTCCTGGCGCGTGCCGACCGGAGTTCTCGGCCCGACCCGCCCCCAGAGTCCCCGGCTTTGGGCCGGCCCCGCCTTCCGTCTTCAGTCCGCCCTCTGTTCCTCCACCACCTGCAGCATCTGTTCCGCCTCCGCCCGTCGGTTCCGGGCTGTCTCGTCCTTGGGGTCGGCGTCGTCGTAGGCGGCGAGGACCGTACGGGCGTGGGTTGCTGCTCGGGAGGGGCGGGCGAGGTCGGCTTCCAGCCAGCCTGCGGCCAGTTCGGCGCCGGTGCGGCTGTGCAGGGCGTCGTCACCCAGGGAGGTGAACACAGCGATCGCCTCGGTGACCTCGGACAGGGCGTCTTCGAGTGCCGCCCGGATCGAGTCGTCGTCGGCGTCCTCCGTGGCGGAGCGGGCGAGCAGGTCGCCGAACTGGCGGTGGGTGTGCCCGAGTTCGGCGACGAGCCGCTGCCGGGCCTCCTCGTCGGCACCGGCGCTGCCCAGCGCCGTCTCGCACTCCCGCACCGCGCCCGCCATCAGCTCCCGTGCCGCGCCCGTTCCGTCCGCCGCCCGCAGCGCCAGCCAGGCGCGGGCGCGCAGGGAGCGTACGAGGCCGTGGACGTTGCCGAGCGAGCGCCACAGGCCGCCCGCGCGCGCGTACGCCCGGTCCGCCTCGGCGGGCAGCCCGGCGGCGCCGAGCGACTCGGCGGCGAGGTGGGCGAGCGTCGCGTGGTCGTGCTGCTCGGGCCACTCCTCGGCGATCTCCGCAGCCTGCAGCCGCCGTTCGGCCGCCTCGCGGTGCTCGCCCAGTTCACTCAGACAGTCACCGAGCCACCACATCGTCTGGACGACCGCGCCGTCCCCGTGCGTCTCGGCACTCAGATCGGGCAGCGCCGACTCCAGCACCTCCGCGGCCTCGGCCCACCGCTCCTGCCGCAGCAGGAACCCGCCGAGCTGCTGCCGCGCCCAGGCCCCGAGCGTCGGGCCCTCGCCCGCCTCGTCCGCCCAGTGCGCCGCCTCCAGGGCGTGCTCCGCGGCCTCCACGGACAGCCCCCGGCCACCCAGCACCTCGGCGAGCTGCAGATGCAGCTGGGCCCGCCCGACCGCCTCCAGATGCGCCCCGCCGTGCTCCAGGGCCGCCCGCAGCGCCCGTTCCGCCCCCGAGATGTCGCCCAGGTGATGCGCCAGCCCGGCCAGCCGCGCCTCGTACTCCACCGCGAACCACGGCAGCCCGGCCCCCACGAACCCGGCCGTGGCCCGCCCGAACAGCTCCACGGCCGTCTCCAGGTCGCCGCCGCGCACCGCCAGATCCGCGAGCATGGCCTGGGCCTCGGCCTCCCGCGCGGCGATCCGCACATCGCCCCCGGTGTACCCGCCGACCAGCGCGAGCAGTTCACGCACGGCGCTCTCGGCCTCGGCGAGAACCGTTTCCTCAGCCGGCTCGCCCGCCTCCTGCACCCGCCGCATCAGGACCCGCGCCCGTCCCATCAGCACGGAGGCCGTCTGCCGTACGCCGGTGGCGTCGTCGGCGTACAGCGCCAGGACCTGGTCGTACGGCTCGGTGACCGCCGCCAGCGCCTCGTCCAGCTGACCGGACAACGCGCGTACATACGCCGCACGCGTGCGTGCCGCCAGCGCCTCACCGGGGTCGCCGGCCTCCGCGTAAAGCTGGGCGGCCCGTTCGAAGAGTGCGGCGCCCTCCGGACCCCGGTCCATCGCCTCGTGGTCGGCGATCTCCGCGCGGTCGTGGGCGTCCAGCTCGACGCCCTCCGCGGCGCGCGAGACGGCCGCCCAGGCGTCCATGGCCTTCGGCTGCAGGGTGTGCGAGAGCCGGCGTGCCTCGGCCAGCAGGGCGGGCAGGTCCGGCGCGTCCGCGGCCACGGCGGCCGACGGCGCCACCGGAGGCGTCGAGACCGGGCGCGTCGCCCGCACCCCGAGCGGCAACCGCTCGACCAGCGGTCGCTGCGCCATACGCGCGCGTGCCCGCTCACCGACGTACGCATTGCCGTTGCGCTCGTCGAAACGCGCCGCCAGCGCAAGCGCCTCGGCACGCGCGTGCGTGGCCAGTTCGCGCGCCGTCCACCTCCGGCCGGCCGGTCCGGGCACCTCACGGTCTCCCAGCCCTGCCTCGTCCAGCCGCTCCATGAGCAGCGTCACCACGCTCAGGAAGTCCAGCCGGCTGCGCGGCTGCCCGGTGTCCGTGAAGTACGCCGGCCGCTCCGCGAGCAGCTCCAGACCGCGCGCCTCGTTCCCGGTCAGCGCGCAGAACTCGACATGGTCCGCGTACGCGCCCCGCATGCTCTCCATGGACCGCACCAGCCGGAAGCCCCGCAGATGGTTGGCGCGCGCCTCGTCCGTGCTGCCCAGCCGCAGCAGCGGCACCAGGGACGACGCGAGCACCGTATGCGGCTCGTGGGCGCACGTGAACTCGCCCTCCAGGACCGGCCGCCACAGCAGCAGCGCCTCCGCGTCCCGCCCCCGCTCCGCCTGCCACCAGCCCTGCCCGTGCAGCTCGCACGCAGGGCAGTCGGCCATGCTGTCCCGGTCGGCGGCCAGCCACGCGGCGTACGCCCGCTCCGCCCGCGCGATGTCCCCGATGTGCGCCGCCACACTGAACTCGGCACTGCGCACGGCCCGCTCCGAGTGCCCGGCCAGCCGGTAGCGGTGCTCCATCTCGCCCAGCCACTTCTCGATCGAGGCGAGCGGCACATGCGGCTGGTCGAGCATCCCGGACGACATCCACTTGAAGACCCAGTGCAGAGAGTGCACCTCGTACTCGTCGAAGTCCCCGGGCCGCTCGTCCCACATGCGAAGCAGACGCGCGAAGGGGACGAACATCTTGTCCTTCTCGGAGCTGTAGTTGTAGACCTTCAGCTGGTGCCCGAGCGCCTCGATCACGGCGAGCGGGATGCCCAGCCCCTCGGCCTCCACGAGCAGCTGCTCCGCGCGCGCGTTGCGCGCCGGCCCCTCAGGCCGTTCGGAGTTCTCCGCCATCGCGCGGCGCAGGGAGTCGAAGTCCGTGATTCCGCTCATCAGTTGCCGTCCTCCCCGTGGGTCGCCCATTCCAGCAGGCCGATGAACGCCCGGTTCAGCAGCGCCGCGTCCGCCGGCCGCAGCGGGCGCTGCGCCATGAGCAGAGCCTGCCCGTACAGGGACTCGGTGGCGGTGCCGATCAGTTCCGGATCGCGGAGGGAACTGATCCGCCGGACCAGCGGGCTGAGGTGGTTGAGCACGAGACGCGCGCGTGGGGCGCTGCCACGGAGCGACCCCAGGATGCCCGCCCAGAGGTCGTCGGCCCGCTCCTCGGCCTCGGCACGGGCCTGCTCGTGACGGGCCGCCCGGTCGTCCAGGTGCAGCGCGGGAACGGACAGCGGATGGAAGGCCCGCAGCACCACATCGCACCCCAGGGGATCGAGTTTCGCCCGCGCGGCCGCCAGGAAGCCGGACAGGGCCAGCTCCTCGGCCGGGTCGACCGCGTCCAGATGCGCGGTCACCGTGTCGGCGTCCAGCTGCGCGACCACCGTCCCGGGCCGTACCGAAGGCAACGCCTCGACCAGCTCGCTGTCGTACGTGTAACCGCCGTTGACCACCCCGACGCCCTGCGCGGACGCGATCGGGGCGACCTGCCGGTACTCCTCCACGGTCCGCGTGAAGTGCACCACCGGGTGCCGCTGCGCGAACTCCTGCAGCGACAGCTGCCCGTCGGTGGTCTCGAAGGGCAGCCACGGCAGCATCGTGCGCAGCATCTCCATGTCGTGCCGCGCCAGGGACTTCACACCCAGGTGGTGCACGGACAGAAAGGCCGCCAGCCGCTGCGGATCGCCGGCCGCGAGCCCGGTAAGCCAGGACCGGATCCTTGTCCCGAGTGCCTCCCGTACGGCCGCCAGCGTCTCGTCCTCGTACAGCGACTCGCGCGAGGCCGTGGGCCGCAGACTGTCGGTGTCCAGCACGCACCGCACGAAGAACGCCCAGTCCGGCAGCAGCTGTTCGGCCCGCTCGGTCAGCAGCATGCCCTTCAGATGCACACGATGCCTCGCCCGCTGGGCGGGGCTCACGGCCGACGGAAGGACGTACGCCACACCGCGGATCCCGGCGAGCGGCACGTTCAGCTCGATCGAGTCGAGCGGGGTGAAGCCGAACAACTCGTGACAGTGCCGCGCCAGCGCCACCCGCCGGTTGGCGGGGGAGGGGTACGCCCGGTCCCAAGGCGCCGGGAGGTCGGTGACCGCCTCGTCGCCGACCCGGACGTCGTACGGCAGCAGCGATCCGAAGTCCCGCGCCAGCGTGAGCACCCGCTCGGGCGCGAGCCACTCCCCGGCCCCCGCCCGCGCCACCAGGTGCACGGTGGTGCCCGGTTCGGGCCGCGCCTCGTGCGGCAGCGTCCGCACGGTGTACGAACCGTCGTCGCTCGCCGTCCACTCCACGACCGCCGCGTCCGGAGTACGGGCGCTGCGGCTGACCACCCGGATCCGCTCGGCGACCACGAAGCAGGCCAGCAGCCCGATGCCGAACTGGCCGAGGAAGTCGGAGCGGGCCTCCTGGATCCCGTCGGCGATCTGGTCGGTCCGCTTGGAACTGCGCCCGATGGTGGCCAACAGGGTGTGCACGTCCGCCTCGGTGAGCCCCACCCCCGTGTCCTCGACCCGCAGGGCACCGGCCTGCGTGGACAGCCGCACCCGCGCCGGCGCGCCGGGCTGCTCCGCGCGCCGGGCGGTGATGGCGTCCACGGCGTTCTGCAGCAGTTCCCGCAGATAGACCTTGGGGCTGGAGTACAGGTGATGGGAGAGCAGGTCCACCAGCCCGCGCAGGTCGACCTGGAACGTATGAGGTGACTGGGGTGACTGGGACGGCTGGGATGACTTCGAAGTCTGGGAGTCCATCGTCGCAGCGCCGGTGGGGGGAGGTTCGCGACGGCGCGGGGTCGGGCGGTCCCTGGTGGGGCGGTGACCGCGGGGGATGGCCGGAGCGCGCCATCCTAAGGCCGGAACGAGCCGTCTGACCAGGGGTTTCGCGGGACGTATACGGGATTGTCAGTGGCGTGGTGTGCAATGGATCTCGTGCCCGCACTGGAAGAACCACTGAAGCAACCACTGAAGTCAGTGCTCGGCCCCGCCACCGCGAAGGTGATGGCCGAGCACCTCGGCCTGCACTCCGTCGGCGACCTCCTCCACCACTACCCGCGCAGATACGAGGAGCGCGGCCAGCTCACCCACCTCGCCGACCTCCCGATGGACGAGCACGTCACGGTGGTCGCGATGGTCGCCGACGCCCGCCTGCACAGCTTCGCCTCCGCCAAGGCCCCCCGTGGCAAGGGCCAGCGCCTCGAGGTCACCATCACCGACGGCAGCGGACGCCTCCAACTGGTCTTCTTCGGCAACGGCGTCCACAAGCCGCACAAGGAGCTGCTGCCGGGCACCCGCGCGATGTTCGCGGGCAGGGTCTCCGTCTTCAACCGCCGCCTTCAACTGGCCCACCCGGCCTACGAGTTGCTACGGGGCGACAGCGACGAGACGGTCGAGACCTGGGCCGGCGCCCTCATCCCCATCTACCCGGCCACGGCCAAACTGGAGTCCTGGAAGATCGGCAAGGCCCTCCAGACGGTCCTGCCCACCGCCCAGGAGGCCATCGACCCGCTGCCGGAGGGACTGCGCGAGGGTCGCGGCCTGGTCTCCCTCCCCGAGGCCCTGCTCAAGATCCACCGCCCGCACACCAAGGCCGACATCGAGGACGCCCGGGCCCGCCTCAAGTGGGACGAGGCCTTCGTCCTCCAGGTCGCCCTCGCCCGCCGCAGGCACGCCGACGCCCAACTCCCGGCGGTCGCCCGCAAACCCAAGCCCGACGGCCTGCTCACCGCCTTCGACGACCGCCTCCCCTTCACCCTCACCGAGGGTCAGCAGAAGGTCTCCAAGGAGATCTTCGACGACCTGGCGACCGAGCACCCGATGCACCGGCTGCTGCAGGGAGAGGTCGGATCGGGAAAAACCATGGTGGCCCTCCGCGCCATGCTCGCCACGGTCGACGCCGGCGGCCAGGCCGCCATGCTCGCCCCCACCGAGGTCCTCGCCCAGCAGCACCACCGCTCCGTCGTCGAGATGATGGGCGAGCTCGCCGAGGGCGGGATGCTGGGCGGTGCCGAGCACTCCACCAAGGTGGTGCTGCTGACGGGTTCCATGGGCGCCGCCGCCCGCCGTCAGGCCCTGCTCGACCTGGTCACCGGCGAGGCCGGCATCGTGATCGGCACCCACGCCCTGATCGAGGACAAGGTCCAGTTCCACGACCTGGGCCTGGTCGTCGTCGACGAACAGCACCGCTTCGGCGTCGAACAGCGCGACGCCCTGCGCGGCAAGGGCAAACAGCCCCCGCACCTCCTCGTCATGACGGCCACCCCCATTCCGCGCACGGTCGCCATGACCGTCTTCGGCGACCTGGAGACCTCGGTCCTCGACCAACTCCCCGCAGGCCGCTCGCCCATCGCCTCGCACGTCGTCCCGGCCGCCGACAAGCCCCACTTCCTCTCCCGCGCCTGGGAGCGGGTCCGCGAGGAGGTCGAGAGCGGCCATCAGGCGTACGTCGTCTGCCCCCGCATCGGCGACGAGGAGGACGACCCGAAGAAGTCCGGCAAGAAGAAATCCCCGGAGGACGAGGCGGAGAAGCGGCCCCCGCTCGCCGTCCTCGACGTGGCCGACCAGCTCGCCAAGGGCCCGCTCCAGGGCCTGAGCGTCGAGGTCCTGCACGGCAGAATGCACCCCGACGACAAGGACGCGGTCATGCGCCGCTTCGCGGCCGGCGACACCGATGTCCTGGTGGCCACCACGGTCATCGAGGTCGGCGTCAACGTACCGAACGCCACCGCCATGGTGATCATGGACGCCGACCGCTTCGGCGTCTCCCAGCTGCACCAGCTGCGCGGCCGCGTCGGCCGTGGCTCGGCCCCCGGCCTCTGCCTCCTGGTCACCGAAATGCCCGAGGCGAGCGCAGCCCGCCAGCGCCTGACCGCGGTCGCCTCCACCCTCGACGGCTTCGAACTCTCCCGCATCGACCTGGAACAGCGCCGCGAGGGAGACGTCCTCGGCCAGGCCCAGTCGGGCGCCCGCACCAGCCTCCGCGTCCTGGCGGTCATCGAGGACGAGGAGGTCATCGCGGAGGCGAGGGAGGAAGCGGCGGCGGTGGTGGCGGCGGATCCGGAACTGACGGGACTTCCCGGCCTACGGACGGCCCTGGGCGCCCTTCTGGACGAGGAAAGGGAGCAGTACTTGGACAAGGGCTGAGGTGGAGCGCCCCTGAAAGGGGCGCGGGGAACTGCGCGACCAGCCACAATGGACCTGTAGCCGCCCCAAAAACAAGGAACTGAAGATGACCCGCGTGATCGCCGGCGCAGCCGGCGGACGTCGCCTCGCCGTGCCGCCAGGCAATGGCACCCGCCCCACCTCCGACCGCGCACGCGAAGGCCTCTTCTCCACCTGGCAATCCCTCCTGGGCAGCCCGCTGCAAGGCGAACGCGTGCTCGACCTCTACGCCGGCTCCGGCGCCGTGGGCCTGGAGGCCCTCTCCCGAGGCGCAAGCCACACCCTCCTCGTCGAGGCGGACGCCCGCGCCGCCCGTGTCATCCGCGAGAACGTCAAATCTCTCGGCCTGCCCGGCGCCGAGGTGAGGGCGGGCAAAGCCGAACAGATCATCCAGATGCCGGCGCCGGCACCGCCGTACGATCTCGTCTTCCTCGACCCCCCGTACCGAGTCACAGATCACGATCTTCGGGAGATTCTCCTCACACTCCGTTCGGGAGGCTGGCTCGCGCCGGAGGCGATCGTCACCGTGGAGCGCAGCACCAGAGGCGGCGAATTCAGGTGGCCCGAGGGTTTCGACGCGGTCAAGGCCCGTCGCTACGGCGAGGGAACGTTTTGGTACGGTCGCGCCGCCTCTACGTGCGAAGACGCACGATGACCGGACCGGAGAGCGAGGGATCACTAGTGCGCCGCGCCGTCTGTCCCGGGTCGTTCGACCCGATCACCAACGGACACCTGGACATCATTTCCCGTGCCTCTCGTCTCTACGACGAGGTCTATGTCGCGGTCATGATCAACAAGTCGAAGAAGGGCCTGTTCGAGATCGACGAGCGGATCGACCTGATCCGTCAGGTCACCGCCGAGTACGGCAACGTGATCGTCGAGGCCTTCCACGGCCTCCTCGTCGACTACTGCAAGGAACGGGACATCCCGGCCATCGTCAAGGGCCTCCGGGCGGTCAGCGACTTCGACTACGAGCTGCAGATGGCCCAGATGAACAACGGCCTCTCGGGCGTCGAGACACTCTTCGTCCCGACCAACCCCACGTACAGCTTCCTGTCCTCCTCGCTCGTCAAGGAGGTCGCGACCTGGGGCGGAGACGTCTCCCACCTGGTGCCGCCAATGGTCCTGGAGGCCCTCAACAAACGCCTGCGCAAGGACTGATGGGGCTACAGTCGTCCCGTCCGTCTCCAACACAGCTGTAGAGAGTGGCGAGCACACGGTGGACGTGCAGAAGAAGCTCGACGAGATCGTCGCCGCGGTCTCCGGCGCCCGGTCGATGCCCATGTCGGCCTCGTGCGTGGTCAACCGCGCCGACCTGCTCTCGATGCTCGAAGAGCTGCGCGAGGCGCTGCCCGGCTCCCTCGCCCAGGCCCAGGAGCTGATCGGCGACCGCGAGCAGATGGTCGAGCAGGCCCGTCAGGAGGCCGACCGGATCATCGGGCAGGCGCACGCCGAGCGCGGCTCCCTCATCTCCGACACCGAGGTCGCCCGCCGCTCCCGGGCCGAGGCCGAGCGCATCCTCGCCGAGGCCCGCCAGGAGGCCGAGGAGGTCCGCGCGGAGGCCGACGACTACGTCGACTCCAAGCTCGCCAACTTCGAGGTCGTCCTCACCAAGACCCTCGGCTCCGTCGGCCGCGGCCGCGAGAAGCTCCTCGGCACCGGCCCGGGCGTCGACGAGCAGGGCTACGAGGACGAGGACGCCCCCGAGCGCAGCCACGACCCCGAGACCCTGCGCAAGGACGCCGACGCCTACGTCGACGCCAAGCTCGGCGCCTTCGAGGCGGTCCTCGCCAAGACCCTGGAGGCCGTTGGCCGCGGCCGCCAGAAGCTGCACGGCCGTATCGCCACCGACGACCTCGGCGCCCTCGCCGACGACTCCACGTCCTTCCAGCACTCCAGCGACGCCGACTACCTGGCCGACCTCGCCGCCGTCGCGGAGCCGAAGCCCGCGGCCGAGCAGCCAGCCCAGCAGCAGGACTACGCCCAGCCGCAGCCGGCGTACGGCTACCAGCAGCAGGCCGATCCCTACGGCGGCGCGTACCAGCAGCAGGCGTACGCCCAGCAGGACGCCTACGGCTATCAGCAGGCCGATCCGTACGCCTACCAGGGCTACGACCCCCAGCAGGCGGCGTACGACCCGGGCCAGGCGCAGCAGGGGCACCAGACGCAGCAGGCGCACCAGCCGTACGCCCTCGACGAGACCAGCCTCTTCGACACCGGCATGATCACGCCCGAGCAGCTGAGAGCCTACGAACAGGGGCGCGGCCAGTAAGCAGCCACCGGATTGGGCCGTGAGCGAAAGGTCCAGTATCCTGGCTCTTCGGTCGCGTGTACGTCCGCGATCAGCGCTGCCCGGGGACACCGAAGGGCAGCGTCCCCCTGAGCTGGAAGACCGAAAGCAGGAATGGCTCTGAACGCCCGCCTCGACCACCGCAAGCCTCTCGTGTTCGACACACACGAGCTGGGGCGGCGGCCCGGTGCGCTGCAGCGCCTGACCCGCACGGTCGACGCTCCCAAGGACCTCGGTATCGCGGGAGTCGTCGGAGTGCCGGAAGGCGCCCCGGTGGAGCTCGAACTCCGTCTCGAGTCGGTCATGGAAGGGGTGCTTGTCACAGGCACCGCCCGTGCACAGGCCGAGGGGGAGTGCGTAAGGTGTCTGGAGCCGCTTCAGCTGGACGTCGAAGCGGAATTCCAGGAGATGTTCTCGTACCCTGACGCCGATGACCGGGGCCGCCCCAAAGCGGAGCCGGCCGACGACGCCGAGGAAGACGAGGACAGGCTCTTCATCGAGGACGGCCTGTTCGACCTCGAGCCCGTGCTGCGCGATGCGGTGGTGCTCGCACTGCCGATGCAGCCGGTGTGCCAGGAAGACTGTCCCGGTCTGTGCTCCGAGTGCGGAGCGCGGCTGGCGGACGACCCGGACCACCACCATGACGCCGTCGACATCCGTTGGGCGGCACTGCAGGGACTCGCCGGTTCACTCGGAGACGGCGAGAAGGACGAGATGAGCGGCGCCGAAGCGGGCGTCGACGAGAAGCAGGAGAAGTAGCCGTGGCTGTTCCGAAGCGGAAGATGTCGCGCAGCAACACGCGCCACCGCCGGTCGCAGTGGAAGGCTGCGGTCCCCACCCTGGTTGCGTGCGAGCGCTGCCACGAGCCCAAGCAGCAGCACATCGCGTGCCCGTCTTGCGGCACCTACAACAAGCGCCAGGTCCTCGAGGTCTGAGCGGCTGGTGAGAGGCACCGTGTCCACTGCCAAGAAGGCGGATGACGCCAAGGCGGACCCAACCGCCAGGAAAAAGTCGGACAACACAGCCTCGTCCCACACGCTTCTGGAAGGGCGGCTCGGGTACAAGCTCGAGTCCGCCCTTCTGGTGCGAGCGCTGACCCACCGTT
Source organism: Streptomyces longisporus (assembly GCF_039532765.1). Taxonomy (NCBI): domain Bacteria; kingdom Bacillati; phylum Actinomycetota; class Actinomycetes; order Kitasatosporales; family Streptomycetaceae; genus Streptomyces; species Streptomyces longisporus. Next base: position 165,102 of record NZ_BAAASG010000017.1, on the reverse strand, counting down.
CGTACGCGTACGAGAACGGCGGTCTGCCGACCAACGAGCGGCTGGAGTTCCTCGGGGACTCCGTGCTCGGTCTCGTGGTCACGGACACGCTGTACCGCACCCACCCCGACCTGCCCGAAGGCCAGCTGGCCAAGCTGCGGGCCGCGGTGGTCAACTCGCGTGCGCTGGCGGAGGTGGGCCGCGGGCTCGACCTGGGTTCCTTCATCCGGCTCGGCCGGGGCGAAGAGGGCACGGGCGGCCGGGACAAGGCGTCCATCCTCGCCGACACCCTTGAAGCGGTGATCGGCGCTGTCTATCTCGACCAGGGTCTCGAAGCGGCGGGCGAACTCGTCCACCGGCTCTTCGACCCGCTGATCGAGAAGTCCTCCAACCTCGGAGCCGGCCTGGACTGGAAGACCAGCCTCCAGGAGCTCACCGCGACCGAGAGCCTCGGCGTGCCCGAGTACCTGGTCACGGAGACCGGCCCCGACCACGAGAAGACCTTCACTGCTGCCGCCCGCGTCGGAGGCGTCTCGTACGGCACCGGCACCGGCCGCAGCAAGAAGGAGGCGGAGCAGCAGGCCGCGGAATCCGCGTGGCGGTCCATCCGGGCCGCGGCGGACGAGCGCGTCAGGGTGGCGGCCGAGAAGGCCGCAGCCGAGAAAGCCGCCCAGGACGGCGAAGGACCGTCGTCCGTCTCCGCCTGACCGACGTCTCACCGGCGGACGTCTCCTTCTGACGAACAGCGACCCGAGCGTCCGTCCCTCCCCGGGGCGGGCGCTCGGCTCATCCACAGCCCGTACGGGGGTCCCGATGCCCGAGTTGCCCGAGGTCGAGGTCGTCCGGCGCGGTCTGGAGCGGTGGGTCGCCCATCGCGTCGTCGCCGACGCCGAGGTGCTGCACCCGCGTGCGGTACGCCGTCATGTGGCCGGCGCCGACGACTTCGCGCACCGCCTCAAGGGCCACCGCATCGGCGTCCCCAGCCGCCGCGGCAAGTACCTGTGGCTGCCCCTGGAGGACACCCACCAGTCGGTCCTCGCCCATCTCGGCATGAGCGGCCAGCTGCTGGTCCAGCCGAACGCGGCCCCGGACGAGAAGCACCTCCGGATCCGCGTGCGCTTCGCGGACGACCTTGCCACCGAACTCCGCTTCGTCGACCAACGCACCTTCGGCGGCCTGTCGTTGCACGACAACACCCCCGAGGGCCTGCCCGACGTCATCGCGCACATCGCACGCGACCCCCTCGACCCGCTGTTCGACGACGAGGCCTTCCACCAGGCGCTGCGCCGCAAGCGCAGCACCATCAAACGGGCCCTGCTCGACCAGTCGTTGATCAGCGGAGTCGGCAACATCTATGCGGACGAGGCCCTTTGGCGCGCCCGCATCCACTACGAACGTCCCACCGCGAGCTTCACCCGCCCGCGCACCGCCGAACTCCTCGGCCACACACGGGATGTGATGAACCAGGCGCTCGCCGTGGGCGGCACCAGCTTCGACAGCCTGTACGTCAACGTCAACGGGGAGTCCGGCTACTTCGACCGGTCGCTGGACGCGTACGGCCGCGAGGGCCTGCCCTGCAAGAGGTGCGCCACGCCGATGCGGCGGCGCCCCTGGATGAACCGGTCCAGCTACTTCTGCCCGAAGTGTCAGAGGCCGCCGCGCGTGGTGTCGTAGCGCTCGCGGGCCGCGAGGACGTCGTCCATACGGCCCTCCAGCAGCTGGACGAGGGCCAGCAGCCGCTCGGCGACCTCGCGACCGAGCGGGGTGAGCTCGTAGTCCACGCGGGGCGGGTTCGTCGGCTGGGCCTCGCGGTGCACCAGGCCGTCGCGCTCCAGCGCGTGCAGGGTCTGGGAGAGCATCTTCTCGCTCACGCCGTCGACGCGACGGCGCAGCTCGTTGAAGCGCAGGGAACCCTCGAACAGGGCGCAGAGCGTCAGGCCGCCCCAGCGGCCCGTGACGTGCTCCAGCGTGCCGCGCGAGGGACAGGCCTTGGCGAACACGTTGTACGGGAGGTCATCCGCCTCCATGAGCTCCTGCGTGGTGTCCATACCTCAAGCGTACTTGAGCGCAGCGCTAACCGACAGGTTGCACTAACCGAGAGTTAGTGCACCTGGCCGCTGATGTCGGCCTAGTAGCCGAAGTCCTGCGTCCACCAAGGGCCACCCGACCCGAAGTGCACACCGACGCCCAGCGTCTTGAAGTCGCAGTTCAGGATGTTGGCGCGGTGACCGGGGCTGTTCATCCAGGCCTGCATCACGGCGGCCGCATCGGCCTGGCCCCGGGCTATGTTCTCGCCGCCGAGGTTGGATATGCCGAGCTTCGCCGCCCGGTCCCACGGCGAGGCGCCGCTGGGGTCGGTGTGGTCGAAGAAGCCCTCGGCGGCCATGGCGTCGCTGAACTTCTCCGCCAGCTGGGACAGGGTGCTGTTGGCGGAGACCGCGCTGCAGCCGACCTTGGACCGCTCCTCGTTGACCAGCTTGAGCACCTCCGCCTCGGCGGCCGCCGCCGCGGAGACCGTCACCGGAGCGGGGGTCCGCGTGGGCGGCTGGGTCTCCTTCTGCGCCGGCGTGGTCTGCGGCGTCCGGGTGGGCGTGGCCGTCGGCTTCTTCGGCGCCTCGGTCGGCGCGGCCGAGGAGGTCGAGGGGCTCGGCGAGGGGGAGGCCGAGCGGTCGGCGTCGCGGCTCGTCGAGGAGCCCTGGTCGCGGCCGGAAGCGCTGCCGGAGGTGCCGCCCTGCTCGGTCGCCGAGTTGGTCGGCGTGTTCGCGGCCTGCACTTTGTCGGAGCTGCCGCTGCCGCCCAGCTTGTAGTTGTCGAGGCCGGGCATCGCACCCGTGGCGACCGCCACCGTACCGATGGCGACGGCGGCGGAGACCCCGAGCAGACCGGTGCGCACCGGCGTCACGGCCTTCTTCCGGCGGCGCCGGACCCCTCCGCGCCGGGAGCCCTTGTCGGGCGCGAACCCGTGCTCCGGGAACACCGTCGCGTAGTCGTCCTCGGTGGCGAACAGGTACGCGGCGCTCCTCGCGGAGGCCTCGGCGTACTCCGTGGAGTGCAGATAGGGGGCGGTGCCCAGAGTGGGCCGCTCGTCGTCCGCGCCGGTCTCCGGAGGGTCGTAGCTGTACGAGTACTGCTGGGGGTCGTAGCTGCTCGCGTACGAGCCGTCCCTACCTGTGACCCCCGTGGCGCGGCCCGTGGCGGCGCGGCCGGCGGCGGAGCGTCGGTGGCGTCCCATGTCTTGGCCTTCCTCGTCTTGCGATCAACGTGTCCCATATGATCTTGCGGAGTGATCCAACTCACCCCATCGAGTGAGTTTCATATGAGATTCATTGGGTGGGGACGGTACCGCATGGCGTCAGAGGAGGATGTGTCCCGAGAGACATTGGCCGGTTAGGTTGCACCCATGAGCGAGGATGTGCGGCTGGTCGCCTGGGTGCGGGGACGCGTCCAAGGTGTGGGTTTCCGCTGGTTCACACGGGCCAAGGCCCTTGAGCTCGGCGGCCTGAGTGGTTTTGCTCTCAATTTGGGCGACGGACGGGTCCAGGTGGTCGCCGAGGGCTCCCGGGAGCGGTGCGAAGGGCTCCTGGGCTGGCTCCAGGGAGACGACACGCCCGGCCGCGTCGACGGTGTCACCGAGATCTGGGACACACCCCGAGGGGGGTACGACGGCTTCGCCATCCGCTGAGCCGATTCTGTAAAGCAGCCCCGGTGAAAGCGGACGGACATGCCACCGGCAGGTGCCCGGAGCAGAAATTGCCTGGTGGTTGCCAAGAAGCGCTTGTCGTGGCAGGCTGCGCACCCAAGAATGATCGCCACGCCCTGAGGGCCCCGCAGGAGTCGCAGCGCCGCCGCCTTCAGGCCGCGCGCCCCCGGGTTGCCCGCCAATACAGGGCGTGATCGTGTTGACCGTCAAACTTTTTGGTGAGACGCTGAAAGCACCCCGCGCACCTTAGCTGTTTGGCATGGATGAACGGCAGCATGAACTCCATAGTGTCAAGCACCGCGGGTGCGAATCCCTCACGACCCACACCGCTTCGGTCGGTCACTCAGTGTGGAGGACCATCCATCATGGCAAAGGCGCTTCTCGGTTACGTCGGCGGCTCCGACCCTCGACTCCTCGCCGAGATGCGACGGCTCCAGCAGCGCGTCCAGGACCTGGAATCCGAGCTCGTACGGATCCAGGCGGAGAACGACGCGCTCGCGGCTGCCGCTTCTCACGACAGGATCATGGAGAGCATCGACGCACACCAGGCGGAGCCTGCGCTCACCTGATCACTGCATCGAACCACGACAGCAGTGGTTGGGCCGCCCGTATCAACCGCTAAGTTGTCAGAGTTAGAGTTTGCAAGGGACGCTTCGGCGTCCCTTCTTTCTTTCCCCCGCACATCCTTTCACCCTCTTTAACGTTTGGTGTGCCCTGCATGTTCAAGGGTGAAACCGCGGGGTCGCCAGGCTTCATCGTGTGGGATACCGGCGGAAGGTAGAGTCCAGCGGCGTGCACCTCAAGGCCCTGACCCTCCGCGGGTTCAAGTCGTTCGCCTCGGCGACCACGCTCCGGTTCGAGCCGGGCATCACGTGTGTCGTGGGACCGAACGGCTCGGGCAAGTCCAATGTCGTGGACGCCCTGAGCTGGGTGATGGGCGAGCAGGGTGCCAAGTCGCTGCGCGGCGGCAAGATGGAGGACGTCATCTTCGCCGGCACCACCGGGCGCCCGCCGCTGGGCCGCGCCGAGGTGTCCCTCACCATCGACAACTCCGACGGGGCACTGCCCATCGAGTACGCCGAGGTCACCATCACGCGGATCATGTTCCGCAACGGCGGCAGCGAGTACCAGATCAACGGTGACACCTGCCGGCTCCTCGACATCCAGGAACTCCTCTCCGACTCCGGCATCGGCCGCGAGATGCACGTCATCGTCGGCCAGGGCCAGCTGGACTCGGTCCTGCACGCGGATCCGATGGGCCGCAGGGCCTTCATCGAAGAGGCCGCGGGCGTGCTGAAGCACCGCAAGCGCAAGGAGAAGGCCCTCCGCAAGCTCGACGCGATGCAGGCCAACCTCGCACGCGTGCAGGACCTGACCGACGAACTGCGCAGACAGCTCAAGCCGCTGGGCCGGCAGGCGGCGGTGGCCCGACGGGCGGCCGTGATCCAGGCGGATCTGCGGGATGCGCGCCTGAGGCTGTTGGCCGACGATCTCGTACGGCTGCGGGAGGCACTGAAGGCCGAGGTCGCGGACGAGGCCGCGCTCAAGGAACGCAAGGAAGCCGCCGAGCAGGAGCTGAAGAAGGCGCTGCAGCGCGAGGCGCTCCTGGAGGACGAGGTACGGCAGCTCGCTCCCCGGCTGCAGCGGGCCCAGCAGACCTGGTACGAGCTGTCGCAGCTGGCCGAGCGGGTGCGCGGCACGATCTCACTGGCCGACGCGCGGGTGAAGAGCGCGACGTCGGCGCCGCCGGAGGAGCGGCGGGGCCGCGACCCCGAGGACATGGAACGTGAGGCCGCCCGTATCCGTGAGCAGGAGGCCGAGCTCGAGGCCGCTCTGGAGGCGGCCGAGCGGGCCCTGGAGGACACGGTCGCGCACCGGGCCGAGCTGGAACGCGCACTCACGCAGGAAGAACGGCGGCTGAAGGACGTCGCCCGCGCCATCGCCGACCGCCGCGAGGGCCTCGCCCGGCTGAACGGGCAGGTGGGCGCGGCCCGTTCGCGCGCCGCCTCCGCCCAGGCGGAGATCGACCGCCTGGCCGCGGCCCGGGACGAGGCACAGGAGCGGGCCCTCGTGGCCCAGGAGGAGTACGAGGCGCTCAAGGCCGAGGTCGACGGCCTCGACGCGGGCGACGCGGAACTGGGCGAGCAGCACATCGCGGCAAAGCAGCAGCTGGCGGAGGCGGAGGCCGCCCTGACCGCTGCCCGCGAGGCGGCCACCGCAGCGGAACGCAAGCGCGCTGCGACCCAGGCCAGGCATGAAGCGCTGGCGATGGGGTTGCGGCGCAAGGACGGCACGGGCGTGCTGCTGGGGGCGAAGGATCGTCTCTCCGGTCTGCTCGGCCCAGCTGCCGAACTGCTGACGATCACACCCGGGTACGAGGTCCCCCTGGCGGCGGCCTTCGGCGCGGCGGCGGACGCCCTTGCAGTGACCTCCCCGTCGGCCGCAGCGGAGGCGATCCGCTTGCTGCGCAAGCAGGACGGCGGACGTGCGTCGCTGTTGTTGGCGGGGGCGCCGGACGCGCCCCAAAGGGGCGCGGGGCTGTATCAATATGCGGCTCCGCCGCAGGGCGCGACCAGCCACAACGAAGCCGCAGACGCCCAACAACCGCACGCGGCAGATTTCGTCCGCGGCCCTTCCGACCTCATGCCCGCCGTCCGCCGCCTACTGCACGGCATCGTCGTAGTGGACACCCTCGAAGCCGCCGAAGACCTCGTATACGCGAACCCCCACCTCACCGCAGTGACCGCCGAAGGCGACCTCCTCGGCGCCCACTTCGCCCACGGCGGTTCCGCCGGCGCACCCAGCCTGCTGGAGGTGCAGGCCTCCGTCGACGAGGCCGCCGCCGAGCTGGAAGAGCTCGCCGTGCGCTGCGAGGAACTCACCGAGGCACAGCACGCGGCCACCGAGCGCCGTAGGGAATGCGCAACGCTCGTAGAGGAGCTGGGGGAGAAGCGGAGAGCCGCCGACCGGGAGAAGTCGGCCGTGGCCCAGCAGCTCGGAAGGCTCGCCGGACAGGCACGGGGCGCGGCGGGCGAAGCGGAGCGCACCGTCGCCGCCGCCGCGCGGGCGCAGGACGCGCTGGACAAGGCCCTCGAAGAGGTCGAGGTGCTCGCAGAACGCCTCGCCGTCGCCGAGGAGATGCCTGTCGAGGAGGAGCCGGACACCTCGGTACGGGACCGTCTCGCCGCCGACGGCGCCAACGCCCGCCAGACCGAGATGGAGGCCCGGCTTCAGGTCCGTACGCACGAAGAGCGTGTCAAAGGACTGGCCGGCCGCGCCGACTCCCTCGACCGCGCCGCCCGAGCGGAACGCGAGGCACGCGCGCGTGCCGAACAGCGCCGGGCGCGCCTCAGGCACGAGGCGGCCGTGGCGGAAGCCGTCGCCTCCGGTGCACGCCAGCTGCTCGCGCATGTCGAGGTCTCCCTCGCCCGGGCCGAGGAGGAACGCACCGCGGCCGACGCGGCCAAGGCGCGGCGCGAGCAGGAGCTGACCGCCGCCCGCAACGCGGGCCGCGACCTCAAGGGCGAGCTCGACAAGCTGACCGACTCCGTCCACCGCGGCGAGGTGCTCGGTGCCGAGAAGCGCATGCGGATCGAGCAGTTGGAGACCAAGGCGCTGGAGGAGCTGGGCGTGGAGCCGGCCGGGCTCGTGTCCGAGTACGGCCCGCACCAGCTCGTACCGCCCTCCCCGCCCGCCGAGGGGGAGGAGCTGCCCGAGGATCCCGAGCACCCGCGCAACCAGCCCAAGACCTTCCACCGCGCCGAGCAGGAGAAGCGCCTCAAGGCCGCGGAGCGGGCCTACCAGCAGCTCGGCAAGGTCAATCCGCTCGCCCTGGAGGAGTTCGCCGCGCTGGAGGAACGCCACAAGTTCCTCAGCGAGCAGCTCGAAGACCTGAAGAAGACCCGCGCCGACCTGCTCCAGGTCGTCAAGGAGGTCGACGAACGCGTCGAGCAGGTCTTCACCGAGGCCTACCGGGACACGGCCCGTGAGTTCGAGGGCGTCTTCAGCCGGCTGTTCCCCGGCGGTGAGGGGCGGCTGGTCCTGACCGACCCCGACAACATGCTCACCACGGGCGTCGACGTCGAGGCCCGTCCGCCGGGCAAGAAGGTCAAGCGGCTGTCGCTGCTCTCGGGTGGTGAGCGCTCGCTCACGGCCGTCGCGCTGCTGGTGTCCATCTTCAAGGCCCGGCCGAGCCCCTTCTACGTCATGGACGAGGTCGAGGCCGCGCTCGACGACACCAATCTGCAGCGGCTGATCCGCATCATGCAGGAGCTGCAGGAAGCCTCGCAGCTGATCGTGATCACGCACCAGAAGCGGACCATGGAGGTCGCCGACGCGCTGTACGGCGTGTCCATGCAGGGCGACGGTGTGTCGAAGGTCATCAGCCAGCGGTTGCGTTGACCTCAGCGCGCGGCTGCGCTGGGCAATCCTTTCAAGACTTGAACACATTCCCGTCACAAGTGCGCTGAAAAGTCACAGGCATGACCCCTTGACTTCGAAACTTGAAGGCATAGTCTCGGCAACGTTGCTTTTACCTTCAGGTACTACCTACCGGGAAGGGTCCCCCACCCGGCAGCGTTGCCGGTGGCCCGAGGAGTTGAACGTGACCAGCACAGCGCAGGCACAGAAGTCAGGAGCCAGAACGGCTCGTCCCGAGCACCTCGGGCGCGTCACCTTCATCGCGGCGGCGGCCGCGATGGGCGGTTTCCTGTTCGGCTACGACAGCTCCGTGATCAACGGCGCCGTCGAGGCCATCAGGGACCGCTACGGGATCGGCTCCGCGGCCCTGGCCCAGGTCATCGCCATCGCCCTGATCGGCTGCGCCATCGGTGCCGCGACCGCCGGCCGCATCGCCGACCGGATCGGCCGCATCCGGGTCATGCAGATCGCCGCCGTGCTGTTCACCGTCAGCGCCGTCGGCTCGGCGCTGCCCTTCGCGCTGTGGGACTTCGCCCTCTGGCGTGTGGTCGGCGGCTTCGCCATCGGCATGGCCTCCGTGATCGGCCCCGCCTATATCGCCGAGGTCGCCCCGCCCGCGTACCGCGGCCGTCTCGGCTCCTTCCAGCAGGCCGCGATCGTCATCGGCATCGCCATCTCGCAGCTGGTCAACTGGGGTCTGCTGAACGCCGCCGACGGCGACCAGCGCGGCAAGCTGATGGGCCTGGAGGCCTGGCAGGTCATGCTCGGCGTCATGGTGATCCCGGCCGTCCTCTACGGCCTGCTCTCCTTCGCCATCCCCGAGTCGCCCCGCTTCCTCATCTCCGTCGGCCGGCGTGAGCGCGCCCGTGAGATCCTCTCCGAGGTCGAGGGCGAGCACGGCAACCTGGACGCCCGCGTGAACGAGATCGAGCACGCGATGAAGAGCGAGCACAAGTCGGCCTTCAAGGACCTGCTCGGCGGCGGCTTCTTCTTCAAGCCGGTCGTCTGGATCGGCATCGGCCTCTCGGTCTTCCAGCAGTTCGTCGGCATCAACGTCGCGTTCTACTACTCCTCGACCCTGTGGCAGTCGGTCGGCGTCGACCCGACGGACTCGTTCTTCTACTCCTTCACGACGTCGATCATCAACATCGTCGGCACCGTGATCGCCATGGTCTTCGTGGACCGGATCGGCCGTAAGCCGCTGGCCCTGATCGGTTCGATCGGCATGGTCGTCGGTCTCGCGCTGGAGGCCTGGGCCTTCTCGTACCACCTGGTCGACGGCAAGCTGCCGGCCGCGCAGGGCTGGACCGCCCTGATCGCCGCGCACGTCTTCGTGCTCTTCTTCGCCCTGTCCTGGGGTGTGGTCGTCTGGGTCATGCTCGGCGAGATGTTCCCGAACAAGATCCGCGCCGCCGCCCTGGGCGTGGCCGCCTCCGCGCAGTGGATCGCCAACTGGGCCATCACCGCGAGCTTCCCGTCGCTGTCCGACTGGAACCTCTCCGCGACCTATGTGATCTACACGGTCTTCGCGGCGCTCTCCGTCCCGTTCGTCCTGAAGTTCGTGAAGGAGACGAAGGGCAAGGCGCTGGAGGAGATGGGCTGAGCCCCCTGAACTCGAGGAGCCGGGCCAAGTCCCCGCTGCCCGCTCCTCGACACCCCTAGGACGTACTGCCCCGGCTCATCCACCGAGCCGGGGCAGTACGTCTTCGCACAGCAGCCGCAGACTGCGCCATCCCTCGTCCACCGGCATCCCGCCGGCCAGCGGATGCAGCACGAGGCTGTCCAGCCCCTGCTCCACGCACTGCTCGGGCGTCAGGATCCGGTAGACACCCTCCGCACGCAGCTCGTCCACACTCGTGGCCGCCGACTTCACCGCAGAACGGATGTCGCCGGACTGCCAGGAGGCGTACGTCCGCGCCTCGTGCAGGAAGTGCTCGCCGTACGCGGCCCACGCCCGGTCGGGATCCTCGGCGAGGTGCAGCAGCGGGGTCTCGGCCGCGGGCATCATGGTCCAGCCCTCGGTGCCGTACTCGACGAGCCGCTCCTTGTAGTACGCCTCCAGCTCCGGCAGATGCGCGCTGGGGAAGAAGGGGAGGCCGAGGCGGGCCGCGCGCCGGGCCGCGGCCCTGGACGAGCCGCCGACCAGCAGCAGGGGGTGCGGCTCGGTGAAGGGGCGCGGGGTGACCCGTACCGTACGGCCCCGGTACTCGAACTCCTCCCCGGTCCACGCCTTCAGCACCGTCTCCAGCAGCTCGTCCTGCAGCCTGCCGCGCCGCTTCCAGTCCACGTCGAACTGGGCGTACTCCTCCGGCCGGTACCCGATCCCGGCGACGGTCACCAGCCGCCCGCCGCTCAGCAGATCCAGCACGGCGATGTCCTCGGCCAGCCGCAGCGGGTCGTGCAGCGGGCCGATCACCGCCGACACGGTGACCGCGATCCGCCGGGTCGCCCCGAAGACCGCCCCCGCGAAGGCGAACGGCGACGGCAGCCAGTTGTTGTCGACGCCGTGGTGCTCCTCCGTCTGGACGGTGGTGATCCCGTGCTCGTCGGCGTACGCGGCCATCTCCAGGGCGGCCCGGTAGCGGGCGGCGAGCGAGGCGGGGGTGGCGCCGGGTTCGACGAGGTTGAAGCGTACGACTGTGACGGGCATGGGGTCCCCCTTCACCGGGCGGTGTGCGGGGACCATAGCTGACGGGGCGTCAGACTGCTAGAGGCTCGCCTTCCGATCGTAAGGAGGGGGTCTCACGGCCCACCGCATGGGCCGTGACACCCCCTGGGGACGCTCCTCTGCGTACCCGACGAGTCCAGCCGTACTGGACGCGTTGTGACTCCGCCCCTGAGGGCTTCCGGTCGACGCGAGGTCGGACCGCGGGCCGGCCCGGCCCGGAGGGGACCATAGCCCCGCGTGGACGACGAACGGCCGAGGGGGAGGTCACGCCATACTGGAGCGTGTTATGGAAATCCTCATCCTTGCCCTAGTCATCGCCGTGGTCGTGCTCGGCGCGCTCGGCGGGCTCGTCATCGGCAGCCGACGGAAGAAGTCGCTGCCCCCGCCGCCGCCCGCCGCGCCCGACATCACCGCCCCTCCGGCCGAGCCGCACGTCGGCGACGAGGCCGAGACACCCCGCGACGAACCGCGCCGGACGATAGAGGAGGTGGATCTTCCCGACGGCTCGGCCCCGGTCGCCGTCGAGGAGCCGCCCGTCCTCGAAATCCCCGAGATCGAGGTCCCCGAGCCGACCGCCGGACGCCTGGTCCGCCTTCGCGCCCGCCTCTCCCGCTCCCAGAACGCGCTCGGCAAGGGGCTGCTCGCGCTCCTGTCGCGCGAGCACCTCGACGACGAGACCTGGGAGGAGATCGAGGACACACTGCTCACCGCCGACGTCGGCGTGGCCCCCACCCAGGAGCTGGTCGAGAGCCTGCGCGCGCGGGTGAAGGTGCTCGGCACCCGCACCCCCGCCGAGCTGCGCGGCCTGCTGCGCGAGGAGCTCCTCAAGCTGGTCGGCACCGACTTCGACCGCACGGTGAGGACCGAGCCCGCCACCAGCAAGCCCGGCATCGTGATGGTCGTCGGCGTCAACGGCACCGGCAAGACCACCACCACCGGCAAGCTCGCCCGCGTCCTGGTCGCCGACGGCCGCAGCGTCGTCCTCGGTGCCGCCGACACCTTCCGTGCCGCCGCCGCGGACCAGCTGCAGACCTGGGGCGAGCGGGTCGGCGCCCACACCGTGCGCGGGCCGGAGGGCGGCGACCCCGCCTCCGTCGCCTTCGACGCGGTGAAGGAGGGCAAGGAGATGGGCTCCGACGTCGTCCTCATCGACACCGCCGGGCGCCTGCACACCAAGACCGGGCTCATGGACGAGCTCGGCAAGGTCAAGCGTGTCGTCGAGAAGCACGCCCCGCTGGACGAGATCCTGCTCGTCCTCGACGCGACGACCGGGCAGAACGGCCTGGTGCAGGCCCGCGTCTTCGCCGAGGTCGTCGACATCACCGGCATCGTGCTCACCAAGCTCGACGGTACGGCGAAGGGCGGCATCGTGATCGCCGTCCAGCGCGAGCTGGGCGTACCGGTCAAGCTGGTGGGTCTCGGCGAGGGCGCCGACGATCTGGCGCCGTTCGAGCCGGAGGCGTTCGTTGACGCCCTTATCGGGGAGTGATCCCCCACCTACCGACGTTGGTATGTGGCCTGTGGCCGAAGAAGCGCCCGTTTCCCAAGGTGCAGTTGGGAGACGGGCGCTTCGCTGTGTACGACCGGGGGGCGACCCGGGGCCTACGCCCGCGACCGATGCGCCACATAGGCAAGCGTCCCCAGCAGCAGCCGTGCCGCCGGGGGTTTTGTGGCCGAGTCCAGGGCGGGCGGCCGCAGCCAGCGGACCGGGCCCAGACCGCCCCGGTCGGAGGGCGGGGCCGTGATGTAGGTGCCGGGGCCCAGGCCGCGCAGGTCGAGGGAGGTCGGATCGTCCCAGCCCATGCGGTAGAGCAGCTCGGGGAGTTCTGCGGCGGCTCCGGGGGCGACGAAGAACTGGGCGCGCCCCTCCGGGGTCGCGGTGACCGGGCCGACCGGGAGGCCCATGCGCTCCAGGCGGACCAGGGCGCGGCGGCCCGCGGGCTCGGCCACCTCGATGACGTCGAACGCCCGGCCGACCGCAAGCATGACCGACGCTCCGGGGAACTCACCCCACGCCTTGGTCACTTCGTCGAGCGTGGCGCCGGCCTGGACCTGGGGCGCGAACTCCAGGGGGTGCGCCCCCGGTGCGCTGCAGTCCGCCCGGCCGCAGGAACAGTCGCCCGCCGCGGCCCGGGCTCCCGGGACGGCGTCCCAGCCCCACAGCCCCGTGAACTCGGCGACGGCGGTGCACTCCGAGGAGCGGCCGCGCCGACGCGCGCCGGAGCGAATCTCCCGGATGCCGCCGATCGTGAAGCCCATGCCCCCTCCAACGGGTCCGACGCGTCGGTGGTTACGACGCGGATGCGGAACGTGACCCTGTGTTCCGGACGCATCGGCCCCGCGTGGTCCGGGCGGCGCTCGAAGTGCCCCGGGTGGTGAACTCGGCGGCGCACGCCCCTGAGTGCATCGCTCCGCCTACTCCGGGTTGGTCTATGTCAAGTGAATCGCGCCGAGGCGACACTGAGTTCATTCGAAGGGGTGGCGAATGGTGGCGTTTCCGGGATCGCCATGGCTGGACGGGTGATCGTAGGATTACTGTGAGTGTGCGAGTCCTGGGGGCACATGCACTCGTGGGTATGCCGGAGGCAAGTAGGCATCCCGTTCGAAGGGTGAGAACCGGCGGACGGGCGGCAGTGTTCACCGGCATTCTGATAGGGCTTGGCGCACTCAGCGACAAGTGGTCTCAGGGATGGGGGCGTTCCAGTGAGCGGCAACGGCGGAAGCGGGACGACCGCGACCAGCATGGACAAGCGCCCCAACGAGCTGCTCATGTCCTGGTTCGTGCGCAGCGGCTGGTCGAAGGGCGAACTCGCCCGTCAAGTCAACCGCAGGGCGCGTCAGTTGGGTGCCAACCACATCTCCACGGACACCTCCCGGGTGCGCCGCTGGCTGGACGGCGAGAACCCCCGCGAGCCGATCCCCAGGATCCTGTCCGAGCTGTTCTCCGAGCGCTTCGGCTGTGTGGTCTCCGTCGAGGACCTCGGCCTGCGCGCGGCCCGTCAGTCACCCTCCGTGTCCGGCGTCGACCTGCCCTGGACGGGCCCGCAGACGGTGGCCCTGCTCAGCGAGTTCTCGCGCAGCGACCTGATGCTGGCGCGGCGCGGCTTCCTCGGGACCTCGCTGGCCCTGTCCGCGGGCCCGTCCCTCATCGAGCCCATGCAGCGCTGGCTGGTGCCCTCGCCCCAGGCCCCGCAGTCGGAGCCGGAGCCGGAACCACCGGCATCGTCCCGCCGGCCCGGCAGGCTCTCCAAGCCCGAGCTGGACCTGCTGGAGTCCACGACGGTGATGTTCCGGCAGTGGGACGCCCAGTGCGGCGGCGGCCTGCGCCGCAAGGCGGTGGTCGGCCAGCTGCACGAGGTGACGGACCTGCTCCAGGAGCCCCAGCCCGAGGCCACCACGAGGAAGCTGTTCAAGGTCGCCGGGGAGCTGGCGGAGCTGGCCGGCTGGATGTCGTACGACGTCGGGCTCCAGCCGACCGCCCAGAAGTACTTCGTCCTCGCCCTGCACGCCGCCAAGGAGGCGGGGGACAAGCCGCTCGGCTCTTACATCCTCTCCAGCATGAGCCGCCAGATGATCCACCTCGGCCGGCCCGACGACGCGCTGGAACTGATCCATCTCGCGCAGTACGGCAGCCGGGACTGCGCGAGCCCCCGCACCCAGTCGATGCTGTATGCGATGGAGGCCCGCGCCTACGCCAACATGGGGCAGCCCGGCAAGTGCAAGCGGGCGGTCCGGATGGCCGAGGACACCTTCGCGGACGCGGACGAGTGGGACGAGCCGGACCCCGACTGGATCCGCTTCTTCTCCGAGGCCGAGCTGCACGGCGAGAACTCCCACTCGTACCGTGACCTCGCCTATGTCGCGGGCCGCAGCCCCACGTACGCGTCCCTGGCCGAGCCCGTGATGCAGCAGGCCGTCGAGCTGTTCTCCCGGGACCCCGAGCACCAGCGCTCGTATGCACTGAACCTGATCGGCATGGCCACGGTGCATCTGCTGCAGCGTGAGCCCGAGCGCAGCGCGGTGCTGGCCGAGCAGGCCATGCACATCGCCAAGAAGGTCCGCTCCGAGCGCGTGAACACTCGTATTCGAAAGACGGTGGACACGGCCGTACGCGATTTCGGGGATCTCGCCGAGGTCGTGGACCTCACCGAGAAGCTCGCCGTCGAACTACCGGAGACCGCCGAGGCGGTCTGAAAACCCTTGGCCCCGGCCGCGGCCGGCCCTCCCGAACTGCCCGACTCGGCTCCCCCATGCCAGGTCATCGGAAGGCCGCCCGTGGCCGGTTTTCTCCTTCGGTGAAGGTTGCGCCACGATAACGATGGACCCGCCCGACATCCGGCAGTTCATCGAGGCGTAACACACAGGGCGCCTTCGTCACGGCGGCGAAACAACGAGGGGCTTCCAACGAAACCGCGCTGCGCCAATCTCATGGCGCATAACCGGCCCACCCCTCATGACCGCTTCAGGCTTCGCCCGCACGGGGCCGTACCAACGACGAGGAGACGCCGATGGCACCAGCCATCACGCTTGCCGCGGAGGCACCCAAGCTGTCCTCCGCGAACACAGGCTTCATGCTCATTGCATCCGCTCTGGTACTGATCATGACGCCGGGCCTCGCCTTCTTCTACGGAGGCATGGTCCGCGTCAAGAGCACTCTCAACATGCTGATGATGAGCTTCATCAGCATGGGTATCGTCACCATTCTGTGGGTGCTCTACGGCTTCTCCCTCGCCTTCGGCACGAACAACGGCCTCATCGGCTGGGACTCCAACTGGTTCGGCCTGAGCAAGATCGGTCTGACGGAACTCTGGCCCGGATACACGATCCCGATCTTCGTGTTCATGGTCTTCCAGATGATGTTCGCCATCATCACTCCGGCCCTGATAAGCGGCGCCCTCGCGGACCGCGTCAAGTTCTCGGCCTGGGCGCTGTTCGTCGCCCTGTGGCTCACGGTTGTCTACGTCCCGGTCGCCCACTGGGTCTGGGGTGCCGACGGCTGGGCCTTCAAGCTCGGTGTGATCGACTTCGCCGGTGGTACCGCGGTCCACATCAACGCCGGTGCGGGCGCGCTCGGCGTGATCCTCGTCATCGGCAAGCGTGTCGGCTTCAAGAAGGACCCGATGCGCCCGCACAGCCTCCCGCTGGTCATGCTCGGCGCGGGTCTGCTGTGGTTCGGCTGGTTCGGCTTCAACGCCGGTTCGTGGCTCGGCAACGACGACGGCGTCGGCGCGCTGATGTTCGTCAACACGCAGGTCGCCACCGGTGCCGCCATGCTGGCCTGGCTCGCCTACGAGAAGATCCGCCACGGCGCGTTCACCACGCTGGGCGCCGCCTCCGGCGCGGTCGCCGGTCTGGTCGCGATCACCCCGTCCGGTGGTGCGGTCTCCCCGCTCGGTGCGATCGCCGTCGGCGCCATCGCCGGTGTCGCCTGCGCCGCGGCCGTGGGCCTGAAGTACAAGTTCGGCTACGACGACTCCCTCGACGTCGTCGGCGTCCACATGGTCGGTGGCATCATCGGCTCCCTGCTCATCGGCTTCTTCGCCACCGGCAAGGGCCAGTCGACCGCGACGGGCGTCTTCTACGGCGACCACTCCTTCACCCAGCTGTGGAAGCAGTGCGCCGGTGTCGGTGCGGTCCTCGCCTACTCCCTGATCGCCTCCGCGGTCCTCGCCTTCCTCCTCGACAAGACCATCGGCATGCGGGTCACCGAGGACGAGGAGATCTCCGGTATCGACCAGGCGGAGCACGCCGAGACCGCATACGACTTCAGCGGCGCGGGTGGCGGCATCGCCGGATCCGCCGCTTCGGTCCTGGCCGCCACGGAGAGCAAGAAGGTGGACGCATGAAGCTCATCACCGCCGTCGTGAAGCCGCACCGGCTCGACGAGATCAAGGAGGCCCTGCAGGCCTTCGGAGTCCATGGCCTGACGGTCACCGAGGCGAGCGGTTACGGTCGTCAGCGGGGCCACACCGAGGTCTACCGCGGTGCCGAGTACACCGTCGACCTGGTTCCCAAGATCCGTATCGAGGTACTGGCCGAGGACGACGACGCCGAGCAGCTGATCGACGTCATCGTCAAGGCGGCCCGAACCGGCAAGATCGGTGACGGCAAGGTCTGGTCCCTCCCGGTCGAGACGGCCGTACGGGTCCGGACCGGCGAGCGCGGCCCGGACGCGCTCTAACCGAAGAAGAAGGACAGGAGCTGCTGGGTGTCGAGCACGGACGTGCACAAGGAAGCGGAAGACTCGGGACCCAGCGGCTACGCGGCGGCCCGGCTGCACCTCCTCACCGAGGGGGCGCAGTCCGGGCCGCCGCGCCGTACCGCCCTGTCCGAGCTGACGGACGACTGGCTGACGGGACTGTTCGCGGCGGGCGCCGAGGGGCTGCGCGGGGTCTCCCTGGTCGCTGTCGGCGGCTACGGCCGCGGTGAGCTCTCCCCCCGCAGCGACCTGGACCTGCTCCTCCTCCACGACGGCAGCGACCCCAAGGCGGTCGCCGCCCTGGCCGACCGCATCTGGTACCCCGTCTGGGACCTCGGCCTCGCCCTGGACCACTCGGTCCGCACCCCCGCCGAGGCCCGCAGGACGGCCGGGGAGGACCTGAAGGTCCAGCTCGGCCTGCTGGACGCCCGCCACATCGCCGGAGACCTGGGCCTGACGGCCGGTCTGCGGACGGCCGTGCTGGCGGACTGGCGCAACCAGGCGCCGAAACGTCTCCCCGAACTCCAGGAGCTGTGCGCCGAGCGCGCCGAACGCCAGGGCGAGCTGCAGTACCTGCTGGAGCCGGACCTGAAGGAGGCCCGCGGCGGTCTGCGCGACGCCACCACCCTGCGGGCCGTCGCCGCCTCCTGGCTGGCCGACGCCCCGCGCGAGGGCCTCGACGACGCCCGGCGCCGACTGCTCGACGTACGCGACGCCCTGCACCTGACGACCGGTCGGGCGACCGACCGGCTCGCCCTGCAGGAGCAGGACCAGGTCGCCGCCGAGCTCGGACTGCTCGACGCCGACACCCTCCTGCGGCAGGTCTATGAGGCCGCACGCGTCATCTCGTACGCCAGTGACGTCACCTGGCGCGAAGTGGCACGCGTGCTGCGGTCGCGTGCCGTACGGCCGCGGCTGCGCGCCATGCTCGGCGGCGGCAAGCCCGTCCCGGAGCGCTCCCCGCTGGCCGAGGGCGTGGTCGAGCAGGACGGCGAGGTGGTGCTCGCCCGGGCCGCGCGCCCCGAGCGCGACCCCGTCCTGCCGCTGCGCGCCGCGGCCGCCGCCGCACAGGCCGGCCTTCCGCTCTCCCTGCACGCCGTACGGCGCCTGGCGGCGACCGTGCGCCCCCTGCCCACGCCCTGGCCCGCCGAGGCCCGCGAACAGCTGGTCACCCTGCTCGGCTCCGGACACCCCACCATCGACGTCTGGGAGGCACTGGAGGCGGAAGGCCTGATCACGCGGCTGCTTCCGGACTGGGAACGGGTGCGCTGCCGCCCGCAGCGCAATGCCGTGCACATCTGGACCGTCGACCGGCACCTGATCGAGACCGCCGTACGCGCCTCCGAGTTCACCCGCCGCGTGCACCGCCCCGACCTGCTCCTGGTCGCCGCTCTGCTGCACGACATCGGCAAGGGCTGGCCCGGCGACCACTCGGTGGCCGGCGAGATCATCGCCAAGGACGTGGCCGCCCGTATCGGCTTCGACCGCGACGACGTGGCCGTGCTCTCCACCCTCGTACGCCACCATCTGCTCCTGGTCGACACGGCCACCCGCCGTGACCTGGAGGACCCGGCCACGGTCCGCTCGGTCGCGGAGGCGGTCGGCTCGCAGCACACCCTGGAACTGCTGCACGCGCTGACCGAGGCGGACGCCCTGGCCACCGGACCGGCCGCCTGGTCGTCCTGGCGCGGCTCGCTCGTCGCCGACCTGGTCAAGCGGGTCGCCGCCGTGCTCGCCGGGGACGTCCTCGACGAGCCCGAGGCCGCCGCGCCCACCGCCGAGCAGGAACGGCTCGCCATCGAGGCGGTCGCCACCGGCAGCCCGGTGCTGTCCCTGCGCGCCCAGACCGAGCCGCCGACGGAGGAACAGCCCTCCGGTGACCCGGAGCCGCTCGGCGTCGAACTGCTCATCGCCGTACCGGACCAGGAGGGCGTGCTGCCCGCCGTGGCCGGTGTCCTCGCCATGCACCGGCTGACCGTACGCACCGCCGAGCTGCGCACCCTGGACCTGCCGGACGGCGTCGAGGGCTCGGTCCTGCTGCTGGACTGGCGGGTCGCCGCCGAGTACGGCTCGCTGCCCCAGGCGGCCCGGCTGCGGGCCGATCTCGTACGGGCACTGGACGGGTCCCTGGACATCGCCGGGCGCCTCGCCGAGCGCGATGCCGCGTATCCGCGCCGCCGGGGTGTCGTGGCGCCGCCGGCGCGGGTGACGGTCGCCTCGGCCGCGTCCCGGCTGGCCACGGTGATCGAGGTACGTGCGCAGGACGCCCCCGGACTGCTCTTCCGCATCGGGCGGGCGCTGGAGGACGCGAGCGTACGGGTCCGCAGTGCGCACGTCTCCACGCTGGGCGCGAACGCCGTGGACGCCTTCTACGTGACCGGACCCGAGGGCGCGCCCCTGCCGGGCGACGAGGCGTCGGCCGTGGCGCGGAAACTGGAGGAGACATTGCGGGGGTGACCCAGCCGTAGGAGCGGGCGGGGACGATTGTCTTGCGCGGCCCGATACCCTGGAAGACGCTCACACTGACCCCGACTCCGAGGACCGACGCCGCCGTGTTCGACACTCTCTCCGATCGCCTCTCAGCGACCTTCAAGAATCTGCGCGGCAAGGGGCGTCTGAGCGAGGCGGACATCGACGCCACCGCGCGCGAGATCCGTATCGCGCTGCTCGAAGCGGACGTGGCCCTGCCCGTCGTCCGCGCGTTCATCAAGAACGTCAAGGAGCGCGCCCTCGGCCCCGAGCTCGCCGATACGCGGTACCCCGCCCAGCGGGTCCTCGACATCGTCAACGACGAGCTGGTCACCATCCTGGGCGGCCAGACCCGCCGCCTGCGGTTCGCCAAGCAGCCGCCGACCGTGATCATGCTCGCGGGTCTGCAGGGTGCCGGTAAGACCACCCTGGCGGGCAAGCTCGCCAAGCACCTCAAGGAAGAGGGCCACTCGCCGCTCCTGGTCGCCGCCGACCTCCAGCGCCCGAACGCGGTCACCCAGCTGAGCGTCGTCGCCGAGCGGGCCGGCGTGGCCGTCTTCGCCCCGGAACCGGGCAACGGCGTGGGGGACCCGGTCCAGGTCGCCAAGGACTCGATCCAGCATGCGAAGACCAAGGTCCACGACATCGTCATCGTCGACACCGCCGGCCGCCTCGGCATCGACCAGGAGATGATGCAGCAGGCCGCGGACATCCGGGACGCGGTCTCGCCGGACGAGATCCTCTTCGTCGTCGACGCGATGATCGGTCAGGACGCCGTCAACACGGCGGAGGCCTTCCGCGACGGCGTCGGCTTCGACGGTGTGGTCCTCTCCAAGCTCGACGGCGACGCCCGCGGTGGTGCGGCCCTGTCGATCGCCTCGGTCACCGGCAAGCCGATCATGTTCGCCTCCAACGGCGAGAAGCTGGACGACTTCGACGTCTTCCACCCCGACCGGATGGCCGGCCGCATCCTCGACATGGGTGACCTCGCCACCCTGTTCGAGAAGGCGCAGAAGGAGTTCAGCGAGGAAGAGGCCGCCAAGATGGCCTCCAAGCTCGCCTCCAAGAAGGGCCAGGACTTCACCCTGGACGACTTCCTGGCCCAGATGGAGCAGGTCAGGAAGATGGGCAGCATCTCCAAGCTGCTCGGCATGATGCCCGGCATGGGCCAGATCAAGGAACAGATCAACAACATCGACGAGCGGGACGTCGACCGCACCGCCGCCATCATCAAGTCGATGACCCCGGCCGAGCGCCAGGAACCGACGATCATCAACGGTTCGCGCCGGGCCCGTATCGCCAAGGGTTCCGGCGTCGAGGTCAGCGCGGTCAAGAACCTCGTCGAGCGGTTCTTCGAGGCCCGCAAGATGATGTCCCGCATGGCCCAGGGTGGCGGTATGCCGGGTATGCCCGGGATGCCGGGCATGGGTGGCGGTGCCGGCCGGGCCAGGAAGCAGCCGAAGAAGGCCAAGGGCAAGCAGCGCTCCGGCAACCCGATGAAGCGCAAGCAGCAGGAGCAGGAGGAGGCCGCCCGCCGGGCCGCCGCCGCTCAGGGCGGAGGCGCCTTCGGTGTGCCGGGTCAGCCGGCGCCGCAGGACTTCGAGCTCCCGGACGAGTTCAAGAAGTTCATGGGCTGAGTTCACCCGGTGCGCGTGCCAGGGGCGGGGCGTTGTCGTAACGTCCGCTTATGACCAACCCCGCCCCGCCGCGCAAGTCGCCCGACCAGCCCTGGCGTACCGAGGGCACTCCCGAGGAGCCGCCGAGGCCACCGGGCGGTCGGAAGATGCGCGGCGGCTGGTGGAGCCTGATCCTGACCGCGCTGGTCGTGTATCTGATCGCGAATCTGATCCTGTCGTTCTTCAACGAGGGCAACGAGCCCACGATTTCGTACACCGAGTTCAGCAAGCAGGTCGACGCGGGCAACGTCAGCAAGATCTACGCCAAGGGCAATGCGATCCAGGGCCAGCTCAAGAAGGGGCAGAAGAGCCCGCACGGCGGCGGCAAGTACACCAAGTTCAGCACCGAGCGGCCGACGTTCGCGAGCGACAAGATCTGGGACGACCTGACCAAGCACAACGTCACCGTGACGGCGGAACCGGTCGTCCAGCACCGCAGCTTTCTGGCCAATCTGCTGATCTCGCTGGCCCCGATGCTGCTGCTGATCGCCGTATGGGTCTTCGTCGCGCGGCGGATGAACACGGGGCTCGGCGGCGCGGGCGGAATGCTCGGCCGCAAGGCGCCGCCCAAACCGGTCGAACTGCAGCCGGGCGCCCAGCGCACGACCTTCGAGGACGTGGCGGGCATCGACGAGGTCGAGGGTGAGCTCAACGACGTCGTCGACTTCCTGAAGAACCCGGACGCCTACCGCAGGATGGGCGCGAAGATGCCCCGGGGCGTGCTGCTCGCCGGCCCGCCCGGCACCGGAAAGACCCTCCTCGCACGTGCCGTCGCCGGTGAGGCCGGCGTGCCGTTCTTCTCGGCGTCGGCCTCCGAGTTCATCGAGATGATCGTCGGCGTCGGCGCCTCACGGGTGCGTGAACTGTTCGCGGAGGCCCGCAAGGTGGCGCCGTCGATCATCTTCATCGACGAGATCGACACCATCGGACGGGCCCGCGGCGGCGGCTCCGGCATGGGCGGCCACGACGAACGCGAACAGACGCTGAACCAGATCCTCACCGAGATGGACGGCTTCTCCGGCTCGGAGGGCGTCATCGTCATCGCCGCCACCAACCGCGCCGACGTCCTGGACCCGGCGCTGACCCGCCCCGGCCGCTTCGACCGGGTGGTCATGGTCTCGCCCCCGGACCGCGGTGGCCGCGAGGCCATCCTGCGGATCCACACCCGCGAGATCCCCCTCGCGAAGGACGTCGACCTCGGCCAGGTCGCCCGTACGACCCCGGGCATGACCGGCGCCGAACTGGCCAACCTCGCCAACGAGGCCGCCCTGCTCGCCGTCAAGCGCAAACAGGAGCGGGTCACCCAGGCCGACCTCTCCGAGGCCCTGGAAAAGGTCCAACTGGGCGCCGAACGGCCTCTTGTGATGCCCGAGGAGGAGCGCCGCCGCACCGCCTACCACGAGAGCGGCCACGCCCTGCTCGGCATGCTCCAGCCCGGCGCCGACCCCGTCCGCAAGATCACCATCGTGCCGCGCGGCCGGGCCCTCGGCGTCACGCTCTCCACACCGGAGTCCGACAAGTACGCGTACACCGAGGAGTACCTGCGCGGCCGGATCATCGGCGCGCTCGGCGGCATGGCGGCGGAGCAGGTCGTCTACGGCGTCGTCACCACCGGTGCGGAGAACGACCTTGAGCAGGTCACGGGCATCGCCCGCGGCATGGTCGCCCGCTGGGGCATGAGCGAGCGCGTCGGCCGCCTGTCGGCCCTGCCCGGCGACGCCCAGCAGGCGTACGGCCTGGCCGCCGCCCCGCAGACCCTCGACGTGATCGACGGCGAGATGCGCCGGATCGTCGACGAGTGCTACGAGGAGGCGTGCCGCAAGCTGACCGACCACCGCGGCCAACTGGACGCCCTCGCCCGGGCCCTGCTGGAGCGGGAGACTCTGGAAGAGGCGGACGCGTACCGGATCGCGGGGATCACACGGCTGGAAAAGGCGGAGGCGCCTGACGCGTCCGGGGTCTAAGGGGTGCGGGCGATCAGGTACCGGAACACGTTCGGCATCCACACCGTGCCGTCCCGGCGCTGATACTGGTGCAGGGCCTCCGCCAGTTCCTTGTCCACCTGCGCCTGGTCCGTCGCGGAGATCGCCGCGTCGAACAGGCCCGTCGACAGCAGGCCCCGCACCGCGCTGTCCACGCCCGCGTACCCGAACGGGCAGGCGACCCGCCCGGAGCCGTCGGGCTTCAGACCCGCCCGCTGCGCGACCTCCTCCAGGTCGTCACGAAGGGCGGGGCGCCAACTGCCCGCGCTGCGCAGCGGATCCGCCAGCCTGGTGGCCACCCGCAGCACGGACGACGTGGTGCAACGTTCCGGCGGACCCCAGCCGGCGAGCACCACGGGCGCCCCGTGCCCGGCGAGCGGTGTCGCTGCCTGCAGCAGCCCGCCGAGCCCCTCCGAGTCGCCCGCCAGACACCCGATCGGCTCGAAAGCCGTCACCAGGGTGAACGCGGGCGTCTCCGCGTCGCCCGCGGCCACGAGGTCTTCGGGCGAGCCGTCGACGATCCGGGTCCCTGCACGTGCGCGCGTGCCCCACGCGTCCGGGAGGAGCCGCTCCCGCGCGAGAGCCAGGCGTTCGGGGGAGGAGTGGTCGACACCGGTGACCGCCGCGCCTCTGGAGGCCGCCATCAAAAGGGCCAGCCCGCTGCCGCAGCCGAGGCCCAACAGCCGGGTGCCGGGGCCCACTTCCAGTCGCTCGTAGACGGCCTCGTAGAGCGGGACCAGCATCCGCTCCTGGATCTCGGACCAGTCACGCGCGCGTGCACACAGGTCCACACGGGGCGCCTGGCCCGCAGGGGACGGGTGCTGCCGCACGAGCGTAGGTGTCATGTAAAGCGCCCCAATCCGCCGAGAGTTGCCCCTGTACCCGATTCCATGGCCCCCGTGACGTGCGCTCGCACTCCCCCCGTATGCCAGATAACTCCGCACTCGACCGCTCGTCCAGGGGTAGTGGGGCCCGGCTTGTGGGTTGCATATGCGGGCGAAAAGAATTCACATCCCGGCAACGTGGGCCCCTACCATCGCGCCCATGGCAAAGGCTCCCGTTCTCACCCCGCGCGCGGACGACTTCCCGCGCTGGTACCAGGATCTGATCACCAAGGCCGAACTGGCCGACAACGGCCCGGTGCGCGGCACCATGGTGATCCGACCGTACGGGTACGGGCTCTGGGAGCGGATGCAGGCGGAGATGGACGCCCGGATCAAGGAGACGGGCACCCAGAACGCGTACTTCCCGCTGCTGATCCCGCAGTCGTACTTCGCGAGGGAGGCCGACCACGTCGAGGGCTTCGCGCCCGAGCTGGCCGTGGTCACCCATGGCGGCGGCAAGGAACTGGAGGAGCCCGCGGTCGTCCGCCCCACCTCCGAGATGATCATCAACGACTACTTCTCGAAGTGGGTGCAGAGCTACCGCGACCTGCCCCTGCAGATCAACCAGTGGGCGAACGTGGTCCGTTGGGAACTGCGGCCCCGTCTCTTCCTCCGTACGACCGAGTTCCTGTGGCAGGAGGGCCACACCGCGCACGCCACGTACGAGGAGGCCCGCGACTTCGCCGCGCACATCCAGCAGCACGTCTACGGGAACTTCCTGACCGAGGTCCTCGCGACGGACTTCGTCTCCGGCCGCAAGACGGCCAAGGAGCGCTTCGCCGGCGCCGTCAACACCCTCACCCTCGAAAGCATGATGGGCGACGGCAAGGCGCTCCAGATGGTCACCAGTCATGAGCTGGGCCAGAACTTCGCCAAGGCCTTCAACACCCGGTATCTGTCCAGGGACGGCAGGCAGGAGCTCGTCTGGCAGACCTCCTGGGGCTCCACCACCCGCATGATCGGCGCCCTGGTGATGACTCACGGAGATGACAACGGCCTCAGGGTCCCGCCGCGGCTCGCGCAGATCCAGGTCGTCGTCCTCGCGATCAAGGGCGAGGAGGCGGTTTTGGCCAAGGTCCGTGAGCTCGGTGACCGATTGCGGGCAGCGGGCCTGCGTGTCCACGTCGACGACCGCACCGACACCCCCTTCGGGCGCCGGGCCGTCGACTGGGAGCTGAAGGGCGTGCCCGTACGCATCGAGGTCGGGCCCCGTGACCTGGAGAACGGCACGGCGATGCTGGCCCGCCGCATCCCCGGCGGCAAGGAGCCGGTGCCGGTCGACTCCCTCGTGCCGCTCCTGCCCGCGATCCTCGAGGAGGACCAGGCGCTCCTGCTCGCCGAGTCCCGCGAGCGCCGCGAGTCCCGTACGGCCGACGTGTCGACGATCGAGGAAGCCGTCGAGGCGGTCGGCGCCGGCGGCTGGGCGCGCATCCCCTGGGCGGATCTCGGCGAAGAAGGCGAGGCCAGGCTGGCCGCGCACGCGGTGACCGTACGGTGTCTGGTCGCTGCCGACGGGTCGGTGCCGGCGGCCGACGACGCGCCCGGTAACGTCGCGGTCGTCGCGCGCGCTTACTGATACAGGGCCGTTCCGCCGTGGACGCGACCGAAACGCCCCTTGCGCACCTGCGGATCACCCCCGCACCGGCGCGTGGACACCGTCTACGCGCCGGGTCGTAGAGCGGGCTACGTACCGGCTTGGGACGAGCTGTGAGGTTTCTCCGCAGATCAGCGCACCCGCCCTCGTCGGGACGCATCAGCGGCAACTGACGGGTACGTGCAAATTATTTGGGATGGCCCGGAATAGGAACACATTCGAGGCCCCGCTCGTTGTCATTACGTGAGCACGACACAGACACCACCTGTTCTCGCCGCAGAGCTGGCAGAGGCGTGGGCCGACATTCAGCGGTACCACCCCGAGCTGCCGGACCTTGCCGCGCCAGAGTCCCTGATCGGAGAGTCGTCGTCCGCGTGCGGTCACGAGCTCTCCTTCGAGCGACTGCTCCATGAGGCAGTCCATGGCATCGCCGCCGCGCGCGGCGTACGCGACACGTCCCGCGCCGGCCGGTACCACAACCGCAGATTCCTCGCGATCGCCGAGGAGCTGGGCCTGGACCACCCCGAGGAACCGCACCCCAGCAGCGGCTTCTCACTGGTCACGCTCAACCCCGAGGCCAAGCGCCGCTACCGCCCGACCATCGAGCGGCTGCAGCGCGCCCTCAAGGCCCACACGGCAGCCACCTCCGCCGACACCCCGAAGAGCTTCCGCGGCCCGGCGGCCCGGCACGGCTCGTCCGGGGGCGGGGTGCGAGTGAAGGCGGTGTGCGACTGCGGCCGTAACGTACGGGTCGTCCCGTCGGTGCTGGCCCAGGCGCCGATCGTCTGCGGCGGCTGCGGCAAGCCGTTCCGGATCCCGGAGGTCGTGGGAGCTGCATAAGCGCGGGTCCTGGAGCACCGGCATCTCGTGGCTGCCGGAATCCGGAGCACCGCGCGCGGGGAGCCGACCGCCGTCTGCGGGCAGTCGTGCCGCTGGCGCGGCACGGGTGGACGCAGACGGCACCCCGTGGCGCCGGTCCGCGCGACCACCCCAAGGGCACCTGCGGCGCCGGGTGCCCCTCAGCCATGCCCAGGCGCGGCTCGCCCCCCTCGGCCAAAAGCGACCCGCAGGGTGTGGCACAATGGCTAGCTGTACTCGACAGCCGCACAGGAACCCTCTCGCCTCCGGCTGACGCGTCCATCGGGCACTCGGGTACCGCAACCCCACGCGGCAATCTCGCCGTGCCCAACCACGTCAAAACCAGGAGAACCCACTCCCGTGGCAGTCAAGATCAAGCTGAAGCGTCTGGGCAAGATCCGTTCGCCTCACTACCGCATCGTCGTCGCCGACTCCCGCACCCGTCGTGACGGCCGTGCGATCGAGGAGATCGGTCTGTACCACCCGGTGCAGAACCCCTCGCGCATCGAGGTCAACGCCGAGCGCGTGGCGTACTGGCTCGGTGTCGGCGCCCAGCCGACCGAGCCCGTGCTCGCCATCCTGAAGAAGACCGGCGACTGGCAGAAGTTCAAGGGCGAGCCCGCCCCGGCGCCGCTGCTGCAGCCGGCCGAGAAGGCCACGCGCCCGTCGTTCGAGGCCCTTGGCGGCGACGACGAGGGCAAGGGTGAGGCCATCACCCAGAAGAAGAAGGCTGAGAAGAAGGACGAGGCTGCTGCTGAGTCCTCTGCGTCTGCGCCGACCGAGGCCTGAGCATGCTCGAGGAGGCTCTCGAGCACCTCGTGAAGGGCATCGTCGACAACCCTGACGATGTGCAGGTCGCCTCGCGCAACCTGCGCCGCGGCCGTGTGCTCGAGGTCCGGGTCCACCCCGACGACCTCGGCAAGGTGATCGGCCGCAACGGCCGCACCGCGCGCGCTCTGCGTACCGTCGTGGGCGCCATCGGCGGCCGCGGTGTCCGCGTCGACCTCGTCGACGTGGACCACGTCCGCTGACGCCAAACGCAACACCGGCTCGGGCCGGGGAGGGCCACTGCGCCGTCCCCGGCCCGTAGTCGTTACCAGCCGTTACGACAGGAGATCCTGGGAAGTGCAGCTCGTAGTCGCACGGATCGGCCGTGCCCACGGCATCAAGGGCGAGGTCACCGTCGAGGTCCGTACCGACGAGCCCGAACTGCGGCTCGCACCCGGCGCCGTACTCGCCACCGATCCCGCCTCGGCGGGTCCGCTCACCATCGAGACGGGCCGCGTCCACAGCGGCCGCCTGCTCCTGCGCTTCGAGGGCGTACGCGACCGCACCGCGGCCGAAGCGCTGCGCAACACCCTCCTGATCGCCGAGGTGGACCCCGAGGTGCTCCCCGAGGAGGAGGACGAGTACTACGACCACCAGCTGATGGACCTGGACGTGGTCACCAAGGACGGCGTCGAGGTCGGCCGTATCACCGAGATCTCGCACCTGCCCTCCCAGGACCTGTTCATCGTGGAGCGCCCGGACGGCAGCGAGGTCCTGATCCCCTTCGTCGAGGAGATCGTCACGGAGATCGACCTCGAGGAGCAGAAGGCGGTCATCGACCCGCCGCCCGGCCTGATCGACGACCAGGCGGAGATCGTGACCACCCGGGAAGAGTCGTAAGACATGCGCCTCGACGTCGTCACGATCTTCCCCGAGTACCTGGAACCCCTGAATGTCTCGCTCGTCGGCAAGGCACGCGCGCGTGGACAGCTGAACGTCCATGTGCACGATCTGCGCGAGTGGACCTACGACCGCCACAACACCGTCGACGACACCCCGTACGGCGGCGGCCCCGGCATGGTCATGAAGACCGACCCCTGGGGCGACGCCCTGGACTCGGCCCTCGCGGACGGCTACGAAACCGGCTCGCACGCGCCCGCGCTGATCGTCCCCACCCCCAGCGGCCGCCCCTTCACCCAGGAACTCGCCGTCGAGCTCTCCGAGCGCCCCTGGCTGATCTTCACACCCGCGCGCTACGAGGGCATCGACCGCCGGGTGATCGACGAGTACGCCACCCGCATGCCCGTCCACGAGGTGTCCATCGGCGACTACGTCCTCGCCGGCGGGGAAGCGGCCGTGCTGGTCATCACGGAGGCCGTGGCCCGCCTGCTGCCCGGCGTCCTCGGCAACGCCGAGTCCCACCGCGACGACTCCTTCGCTCCCGGCGCCATGGCCAACCTCCTGGAAGGCCCCGTCTACACCAAGCCGCCCGAGTGGCGCGGCCGCGGCATCCCCGACGTGCTGCTCAGCGGCCACCACGGCAAGATCGCCCGCTGGCGCCGCGACGAGGCCCTGCGGCGTACGACGGCCAACCGGCCCGACCTGATCGAGCGCTGCGACCCCAAGGCCTTCGACAAGAAGGACCGCGAGATGCTCTCCATCCTGGGCTGGGCCCCGGACCCGGCGGGGGAGCCGTACGGCCGATTTTGGCGCAGGACCGAGGGCGTGGAAGAATAGGCCGCTGTTGTGCGTCGTCCGGCGTGCGCCCCTGCCACAGGGGGACACGACGCCCGCCCCGACACGGACAGCATCCTCCTGGAAAACCTAGTTCCCGCCTATGACCTGTGGCATGGGCGAAGAAAGCAGACGAAATGTCTCACCTGCTCGACTCCGTCGACAGCGCGTCGCTGCGCAGCGACGTCCCGGCCTTCCGCCCGGGTGACACCGTCAACGTCCACGTCCGCGTCATCGAGGGCAACCGCTCCCGTGTGCAGCAGTTCAAGGGCGTTGTGATCCGCCGCCAGGGCGCCGGTGTCCGCGAGACCTTCACGGTCCGCAAGGTCTCCTTCTCCGTCGGCGTCGAGCGCACCTTCCCGGTGCACACCCCGATCGTCGAGAAGATCGAGCTCGTCACCCGCGGTGACGTGCGTCGCGCCAAGCTGTACTACCTGCGCGAGCTGCGCGGTAAGGCCGCGAAGATCAAGGAGAAGCGCGACAGCTGAGCTCGCGCAGGCGTTCATACCGGGGCCGGATAGCATCTGGCCCCGATGGACACCGAAGCACAGCACACGGAGCGCGACCGCTCCTCCCGCCCTTCCGATTCCGAGGACGTCTCCCGGGAGATCTCGGACACAGAGGGGCCGGAGGGACGGTCGCGTTTCGCGTTGGTGTCGCGGGTCGCCGACTTGTTGCCCGGGGGGCGGATCAGTCTGACGCTCCTCGTCTGCCTGGTGTTTTTGCTGCTCCTCAACACTTTCGTGGTCCAACCATTCCAGATTCCCAGCGGATCCATGGAAAACGGGTTGAGGATCGGCGACCGCGTTCTCGTAAATAAGTTGGCGTACCGTTTCGGTGCCGAGCCGCGGCGCGGCGATGTCGTCGTGTTCGACGGCACCGGGTACTTCGGCAACGCCGACTACATCAAACGCGTCGTGGGCGTAGGGGGAGACCATGTGGTCTGCTGCGACAGGGAGGGGAGGATCGAGGTGAACGGCCGGTCGGTCGACGAGTCGACGTTCCTCCACCCCGGTGACAGCCCCTCCACGGTGCCCTTCACCGTCGTCGTGCCCGACGGCACCCTCTTCGTCCTCGGCGACCACCGCAGCGACTCCAGCGACTCCCGCGACCACCTGGGCTCGCCCGGCGGCGGCATGATCCCCGTCTCGGACGTCATCGGACGCGCCGACTGGATCGTCTGGCCCAGCGCCCACTGGACCCGCCTGCAGCGTCCCGGCGCCTACGCGCGCGTGCCCGCCGCGGACGGTGCGCATGGGTAACCGTGGCAAACCGCGCGGTGTCGCGAGCGGCCCGGCCGACGGGCTGCTGCCCACCGGCTCCCGACGCGCCTCCGGACCGGTGGCCGGGGGCGGCGGTCGCACCCGCGCCGAGCGGCGCAAGCTGCAGCGCAAGGTCAAACGAAAGCGCAGGCGCAGCGCGGTCAAGGAGATACCCCTCCTCGTCGGCGTCGCGGTCCTCATAGCCCTGGTCCTGAAGACGTTCCTCGTCCAGGCGTTCGTGATCCCGTCCGGCTCCATGGAGCAGACGATCCGGATCGGCGACCGTGTCCTCGTCGACAAGTTCACCCCGTGGTTCGGCTCGAAGCCCAAGCGCGGGGACGTCGTCGTGTTCAAGGACCCGGGCGGCTGGCTCGCGGGCGAGCAGACCACGACCAAGAAGAGCGACCCCGTCGTCGTCAAGCAGGTCAAGGAGGGGCTCACCTTCATCGGCCTGCTGCCGTCCGACAACGAGAAGGACCTCATCAAGCGGGTCATCGGCGTCGGCGGCGACCACGTCAAGTGCTGTGACACGCAGGGGCGGGTGACCGTCAACGGCGTTCCCCTGACCGAGGGCGACTATCTGTATCCCGGAAACGCCCCCTCCACACAGCCGTTCGACATCACCGTCCCCAAGGGGCGGTTGTGGGTGATGGGCGATCACCGGGGCAACTCCGCGGACTCCCGCGCGCATCAGAACACGCCGTACGGCGGCACGGTCTCGGAGGACTCCGTGGT
This sequence comes from Streptomyces longisporus, assembly GCF_039532765.1. Classification (NCBI taxonomy): domain Bacteria; kingdom Bacillati; phylum Actinomycetota; class Actinomycetes; order Kitasatosporales; family Streptomycetaceae; genus Streptomyces; species Streptomyces longisporus. Next base: position 134,175 of record NZ_BAAASG010000017.1, on the reverse strand, counting down.
GGGACGGGCGATGGTCATCGCCTGGCCCTTCGGCCACTGGACCTCCTTGAAAGAACCTAAAACTTTCTCCTCCGTCTCCAACTCCGTGTCGGGGACGACCGCGTCCCCGCAGCTGTCGCATAGGGTTGCTCCTGACTATTTCAACGGAACGGTCCAACTCCCGAGCCCTGCGGAACTCCCGCTCGTTATGGGAGTGGTGGGCCTGCACCGCGTCTGGGGCAGGCAGCGGCACAGAGTAAGGAGTTGGCGTGGGGGATGTGGCGGTTGGCGCACGGTCCGGACACGACGGCGAGGAGCACCGCGGACAGCCCGTCCAAGGGGTTTCCGCAGCCGTCCCGGCCGCGGACAGCGCCGTGACCTCCGGGAGTGACTCCGGGGCGACCGACGACGGCAGGACGCCGGGCGAGCGGAACCGGACCGAGGAACAGGGGTCGGACGGGACACCCCCCAAGTCCAAGAAGCAACGCTCCTTCTGGAAGGAGCTGCCCATCCTGATCGGCATCGCGCTCGTGCTCGCGCTGCTGATCAAGACGTTCCTGGTGCAGGCGTTCTCGATCCCTTCGGACTCGATGCAGAACACCTTGCAGCAGGGCGACCGGGTCCTGGTCGACAAACTCACCCCCTGGTTCGGCTCGAAGCCGGAGCGTGGCGAGGTCGTCGTCTTCCACGATCCGGACAACTGGCTGGCGGGCGAGCCCACGGCCAATCCGAACCCGCTGCAGAAGGCCCTCAGCTGGATCGGCCTGATGCCGTCCGCCGAAGAGAAGGACCTCATCAAGCGCGTCATCGGCGTCGGCGGCGACACCGTCTCCTGCAAGGGCTCCGGCCCGCTCAGGGTCAACGGCAAGGCGCTCAACGACGCGTCGTTCGTGTACGCGGGCAACACCCCGTGCAGCGTCGACGACCAGGGCGGCCAGTTCACGGTGAAGGTCCCCAAGGGCTACATCTGGGTCATGGGCGACCACCGTCAGAACTCGCGGGACTCGCGCTACAACCAGAGCGACAAGCACAACGGCATGGTTCCGGTGAGCAAGGTCGTCGGACGTGCCATCGTCATCGCCTGGCCCATCACTCGCTGGGACACCCTCCCGATCCCGGACACCTTCGACCAGCCGGGACTGAACGACCAGTCCTCGGCGTCCGCCGCCCTGACGGCCGCCCCGAACGCGCTCGCCCTGACCGGGGTGGTTCCGGCGGCCCTGTGGCGTCGTAGGAAGATCGCGGCGGCCGAGCCCCGCAAAGCGGACGCGGAGCACTCCGCCTGACCGTGCCTTGGTGAAGCCCTGGTGCAGCTGTGACCTCGGTCGGCCATGAGGGGCTGACCGGGTCAGGTACTGCCGGGTAGGGTGCGGACCCATGGGTGGCGAGAGCACTACGCGTACGGCCCCGCGCAGCGGTGGCAAGAGCACGGGCCCGGTGGGCAGCAGGACCGGACAGCGACTGTCCGGACTGGCCGTCGCACTGGGCATTGTGCTGTTCCTCGGCGGATTCGGCTGGGGAGCGGTGGTCTACCGGCCGTACACCGTGCCGACCACCTCGATGACGCCGACGATCGACGCCGGCGACCGGGTCCTGGCCCAGCGCGTCGACGGCAGTGAGATCCGCCGGGGCGACGTCGTCGTGTTCAACGACAAGTCCTGGGTGACCAACGCCTCCGTGGTCAAGCGCGTGGTCGCGGTCGGCGGTGACACGGTCTCCTGCTGCACGAACGGCAAGCTGACCGTCAACGGCAAGCAGATCGACGAGGGCTACCTCAAGGGCAGCGTCGTCGAGGACAAGAACATCCCGACCGTGAAGGTCCCCCAGGGCCGCCTGTTCCTGCTCGGCGACGAGCGCCAGGGGTCGCTGGACTCCTCCGCCCACCTCAGTGACGCCGCCCAGGGCACCGTCGCGCGCTCCGCCGTGACGGCCCGCGTGGATGCCGTCGTCTGGCCCATGAAGGGCATGCTGGAACGCCCCACCGGCTTCGAGACCCTCGGCGTGCTCTCCCAGCCGGGCCCGCTGCGGACCATCGTCACCCTGATCGTGGCCGGCGCCGTGCTCGTCCTCGGCGGCGGCGCGTACGGCCCGATCGCCAAGCGGACGGGCGGGCGCCGCACCCGTGCGCGGACGGAGCCCGTGGGTGCCCGCTGAGGCTGCGGGTGGGTACGAGGACTCGTACCGGGGCGGGCTGCGCAAGGTGGCCCGGGTGGTGCTGCTCGACCCCGAGGACCGCATCCTGCTCCTGCACGGCCATGAGCCGGACGATCCGGCCGACGACTGGTGGTTCACGCCCGGCGGCGGACTGGAGGGCGACGAGAGTCGTGAGGAGGCCGCTCTCCGGGAACTCGCCGAGGAGACCGGCATCACCGATGTCGAACTCGGCCCGGTGCTGTGGCGGCGGATGTGCTCGTTCCCGTTCGCGGGCCGCCGCTGGGACCAGGACGAGTGGTACTACCTGGCCCGTACGAGGGACACGTCCAGGGTGGTGCCCGGGGCCACCGGCCTCACGGAACTGGAGCGGCGCAGCGTCGCCGGAGCACGCTGGTGGACGTGTCGGGAACTTGCCCGGGCGCATGAGACCGTGTACCCGACCAGACTCGCCGAGCTGCTGTGCAGGCTGCTCGACGAAGGTCCCCCGGCCGGCCCCGTGACCCTTGACCCCGAAATCGTCTAGGGGCTCACGGGACTGGCGCACAATGGTGGGATCGCACGGCTGAAGGGGAAGCTGCCATGAGCGCCGAGGACCTCGAGAAGTACGAGACCGAGATGGAGCTGAAGCTCTACCGGGAGTACCGCGATGTCGTCGGTCTGTTCAAATACGTGATCGAGACCGAGCGGCGCTTCTACCTGACCAACGACTACGAGATGCAGGTGCACTCGGTCCAGGGCGAGGTGTTCTTCGAAGTGTCGATGGCGGACGCCTGGGTCTGGGACATGTACCGGCCGGCTCGGTTCGTGAAGCAGGTGCGGGTACTCACGTTCAAGGACGTGAACATCGAGGAGCTGAACAAGAGCGATCTCGAGCTGCCGGGCGGCTGACGGCCACGGTAGGTCGCTCGTGTGGGTGACGAGTTTGTCCACAACCGCCGAGTAGTCCACCAAGATCCACTTGGTGGGAGCGGATGCGTGACGGTTGGCGCCGGAGGTGGTGCCGACATGAGGACACGCAACGCACAACGCAGCGCCATGGGCAGGTACGGCGAGGATCTGGCCGCGCGGCGGCTGGCGGACGCCGGTATGACGGTCCTGGAGCGCAACTGGCGCTCGGGCAGGACGGGTGAGATCGACATCGTGGCCCGGGACGGGGACGTCCTGGTGGTCTGCGAGGTGAAGACCCGCAGGGCGGGCATTTTCCAGCACCCGATGGCTGCGGTCACGCCGACGAAGGCGCAGCGCCTGCGCGGCCTGGCGGAACGCTGGGCGCAGGAACACGGCGGGGCTCCGCCGGGCGGCGTCCGTATCGACCTGGTGGGCGTCGTGCTCCCCGACCGCGGCGCACCTGTGGTCGAACACGCGCGGGGGGTGGCGTGATGGGGTTCGCGCGTACGTGCTCGGTGGCGCTCGTCGGCGTCGAGGGTGTGGTGGTCGAGGTCCAGGCGGATCTGGAGCCGGGGGTGGCGGCGTTCACGCTGGTGGGGCTGCCGGACAAGAGCCTGAGCGAGAGCCGGGACCGGGTGCGGGCGGCCGTCGTCAACTCGGGCGGCGAATGGCCGCAGAAGAAGCTGACGGTGGGGCTGAGCCCGGCCTCGGTGCCGAAGGCCGGAAGTGGCTTCGATCTGGCCGTCGCCTGCGCCGTGCTCGGCGCCTGCGAGCGGATCGACCCACGGGTGCTCGCCGACATCGTCATGATCGGAGAGCTGGGTCTGGACGGCCGCGTCCGGCCGGTGCGGGGCATCCTGCCGGCGGTGCTGGCCGCGGCGGACGCCGGCTACGAGCAGGTGGTCGTGCCCGAGTGCGCGGCCGCCGAGGCCTCGCTGGTGCCCGGTGTCTCCGTCCTGGGCGTGCGCAGCCTGCGCCAGCTGATCGCCGTCCTGGCGGACGAGCCGGTACCCGAGGAGGAACCGGACGAGCAGGGCCGTCCCGATCCGCTGCTCGCGGGTCTGCGGGTGCCCGGCACGGGCGCGGCCACGGGGATGCACAGCCTGGGCGCCGCCCAGCACGACCAGGGCCATGACCTCGCCGACGTGGTGGGCCAGATCTCGGCGCGGACGGCGGTGGAGGTCGCCGCGGCGGGCGGCCACCATCTGTTCCTGGAGGGCCCGCCCGGCGCCGGGAAGACCATGCTCGCGGAGCGGCTCCCCGCGATCCTCCCGCTGCTCGGCAGGCAGGAGTCCCTGGAGGTCACGGCGGTGCACTCGGTGGCAGGTCTGCTGCCGCCGGGCAAGCCCCTGATCGACGTCGCTCCCTACTGCGCCCCGCACCACTCGGCCACCATGCAGGCGCTGGTGGGCGGCGGCCCGGGCATCGCACGACCCGGCGCGGTCTCGCTCTCGCATCGGGGCGTGCTCTTCCTCGACGAGACGCCCGAGTTCAGCAGCCACGCCCTCGACGCGCTGCGGCAGCCCTTGGAGGCGGGGCACGTGGTGATCGCGCGCAGCGCGGGTGTCGTGCGGTTCCCGGCGAAATTCCTGATGGTGCTCGCGGCGAACCCCTGCCCCTGCGGCCGCTTCTCCCAGGCGGACGACTTCTGCGAGTGTCCGCCCTCGGCGATCCGCCGCTACCAGGCGCGGCTGTCCGGCCCGCTGCTCGACCGGGTCGACCTGCGCGTCGAGGTCGACCGGGTCACCCGCGCCCAGCTGACCCAGCGGGGCGCCGGCGGCGAGTCCACCACGACGGTCGCCGACCGCGTGCGGGCGGCCAGGGAGCGTGCGGCGGCCCGGCTCGTGGGCACGCCGTGGCGGACCAACAGCGAGGTCCCCGGGCGGGAGCTGCGCAGCCGCTGGCACGCCGCGGCCGGTGCGATGGACGAGGCGGAGCGGAATCTGGAGCGGGGCGTGCTGACCGCCCGCGGGCTCGACCGCGTGCTGCGCGTCGCCTGGACCGTCGCGGACCTCGTGGGCCACGACCGGCCCGACGCGACCGACGTCGCCCTGGCGCTGCAACTGCGCACCGGCGTGCCGCGCGGAGTGCCCATGGCCATCGGGGCGCTGACATGAGCCCCGGTGACAGTCCGGCCGACGAGCTGCTCGCCCGTGTCCTTCTCAGCCGTGTGCTCGAACCGGGGGACGAGGTCGGCGGGCGGTGGCTGCGGGAACTCGGCGCGGTGGAAGTGGCGCGACGGCTGCGCGAGGGCGGGCCGCAGCTCGTCGGCATCACCGACAAGCGGTGGGCGGGGCTGCTGGACCGGGCCGGGCAGGCCGAGCCCGAGCGGGATCTCGCCGCCGCCCAGCAGGCCGACATGCGGTTCGTGGCGCCCGGGGACGGCGAGTGGCCCGGGCAGCTCGACGACCTGGGGGACGCCCGGCCGGTGGGCCTGTGGGTGCGGGGACGGGCCAGTCTGCGGATGTGGGCGCTCAGATCCGTCGCCGTCGTCGGGGCACGGGCCTGCACCGAGTACGGGGCGCACATGGCGGCCACGCTCGGCGCCGGGCTCGCCGAGCACGGCTGGGTGGTGGTGTCCGGCGGCGCCTACGGGGTCGACGGCGCCGCCCACAGGGGCGCCCTCGGCGCCGGGGGTGCCACCGTCGCGGTGCTGGCCTGCGGGGCCGACCGGGCCTACCCGCGCGGACACACCGAGTTGCTCGGCAGGATCGCGGAACAGGGACTGGTGATCGGGGAGTTGCCGCCCGGCGATCACCCGACACCGAGCAGATTCATCGTGCGCAACCGGGTGATCGCCGCCCTGACCAGGGGCACCGTGGTCGTCGAGGCCGCGCACCGCAGCGGCTCGCTGGTCACGGCACGGGCCGCGCAGCGGCTGGGGCGGCACACGATGGGCGTGCCCGGGCCGGCCACCAGCGGCCTGTCCGCCGGAGTGCACGAGCTTCTGCGGGGCGACGCCGTGCTCGTCACCGACGCCGCGGAAGTCGTCGAGCTGGTCGGCGACATGGGCCAGCTCGCCCCGGACCGGCGCGGACCCGTGCTGCCCCGCGATCTGCTGGAGCCCGGCGCCCGCCGCGTCCTGGCCGCACTGCCCGGCCGCGGCTCGGCGCCGCCCGGTGACATCGCGCGGGGTGCGCAGACCACGCAGGACGACGCGATCGCGAGACTGTACGAACTCCGATCACTCGGTTACGTCGAACGACACGGCGACGGCTGGAAGTTGACACGCCAGGCGATGATCTCCGTCCGCGGGGGTCGCAGTCCGTGTTGACCGAGCGTGTTCGGCCGTCCGGGGGAAGCCTGACACCTGTGCAAATGCGCGTAGTTGACGTCCTCCGGCGGTCACGCACAGCGATCGTCATGACTCTGTGGGGCGTCCTGCGGAACGTATCTGCGCACCCGTTCCGCGCCGGTCTTCGCGCACCGCGACACTTCAGTCACGCTACGCTCACGAGGATTCCGGCACAGACCGGCATCTCGACACCAGACCGACAGCTCACCCAGGCACCCCCACTTCACGGCAGAACGGCACAAGGCGACGAATGCCCCAGCACACCTCCGGGTCCGACCGGGCGGCGATCCCCCCAGCCGCCCGTGACGGTGGCAGCGTGCGGCCGCCCGCTCCCTCGACGCTCGACGAGCTGTGGCGGTCGTACAAGGACACGGGCGACGAGCGGCTGCGGGAGCAGCTGATCCTGCACTACTCGCCGCTGGTGAAGTATGTGGCGGGACGGGTGAGCGTCGGTCTGCCGCCCAACGTGGAGCAGGCCGACTTCGTCTCCTCCGGGGTCTTCGGGCTCATCGACGCGATCGAGAAGTTCGACATCGACCGGGAGATCAAGTTCGAGACGTACGCGATCACCCGGATCCGGGGCGCGATGATCGACGAGCTCAGGGCTCTGGACTGGATCCCGCGATCGGTGCGGCAGAAGGCGCGGAACGTGGAGCGGGCGTACGCGACCCTGGAGGCGCGTCTGAGACGGACACCGTCGGAGGGCGAGGTGGCCGTCGAGATGGGCATCCCCGTCGATGAACTCCACGCCGTGTTCAGCCAGTTGTCGCTGGCCAACGTGGTGGCCCTGGAAGAGCTGCTGCACGTGGGGGGCGAGGGCGGGGACGGGCTCAGCGTGATGGACACGCTGGAGGACACCGCCGCCGACAACCCCGTGGAGGTGGCCGAGGACCGGGAGCTCAGACGGTTCCTGGCCCGGGCGATCAACACCCTGCCCGAGCGGGAGAAGACCGTGGTCACGCTGTACTACTACGAGGGCCTCACGCTCGCCGAGATCGGGAACGTGCTCGGCGTGACCGAGAGCCGGGTGAGCCAGATCCACACCAAGTCGGTGCTGCAGCTGCGGGCGAAGCTGGCGAGCTTCGGACGCTGAGCGGCCCGACTCACTCCCGTCAGGGGTGGTCCGTCCGTAAAGTGGTTGACGTGCCAAGGATTCGAGCGGCCTCGGTGGCCGAACACCGGTCGATGCAGCGAGCCGCCCTGCTGGACGCGGCCCGGTCTCTGCTGTCCGAGGGTGGGACGGAGGCGCTGACGTTCCCGGCCCTCGCCGAGCGGACGGGGCTCGCACGGTCGTCCGTGTACGAGTACTTCCGCTCCCGGGCGGCCGTCGTCGAGGAACTGTGCGCGGTCGACTTCCCGGTGTGGGCCGCGGAGGTCTCGGCGGCGATGGAGCGGGCGGGGTCGGCCGAGGGCAAGGTCGAGGCGTATGTGCGCCAGCAGCTGGTGCTGGTCGGGGACCGGCGGCATCGGGCCGTGGTGGCGATCTCCGCGAGCGAGCTGGATGCGGGGGCCCGGGAGAAGATCCGGGCCGCGCACGGGGGGCTGGTCGCGATGATCGTCGAGGCGCTCGGGGAGATGGGGCATGCTTCGCCCCGGTTGGCCGCGATGTTGGTGCAGGGGATTGTGGACGCGGCTGTGCGGCGGATCGAGCTGGGGGCGGCGGAGGAGCCTTCGGCGATCACTGAGGCTGCAGTGGCCATGGCGCTGCGGGGAGTTCGCGGCTGACGGTGCTGCGGGTTGCCCTCGGGGGCATGTCGCCGGCCCGCGCTTGCGGGGTGCCGCCTCTCTCTGGGGCGGGAGCCGCCCCGAGCGGCACGATCGCCCGCAGGCTACGGCAGCGGCACCCCCAGGACCGGCAACAGCCTCGACGGGCCCCGGTGCAGCAGCCACGGCGGGAGCAGGGACAAGGGGTCCAGGTAGGTGTCGCCCCTCAGCAGGCCCCAGTGCACGCATGTGACCGTGCAGTGGCCGGATCCCGGTTCCACCGTCCCCACCACCTCGCCCGGCGTCACCTCGTCGCCCTTTTGCACCGAGGCCGTCACCGGTTCGTAGGTCGTTCGCAGGTTCGTGGCCGTCAGTTGTACGGAGATCACGCCGCGGCCTGCCACCCGGCCCGCGAAGAAGACGCGGCCGGCTGCCACCGCTCTCACCGGGGTTCCGGCCGGGGCTGCCAGGTCCACGCCCCGGTGGCCGCGGCCGTAGACCGTCGCCGGGGGCTCCCAGCCTCGTAGGACAGTGGGGTGGGTGCCCACCGGCCAGGCGCGGCCGACGGCAGGGACCGGCGGGTCCGGGGCAGGGGGCGGGTCGTCCGCCCAGGCCCAGGGGGACAGGGCGGTCAACGCCAGTCCCAGCAGTGCCGCCCACGTCATCTGCACGTATCGCCTCGCTCGCATGCGAGAAGCCTCCCGCGCCGCCCCCGATCACGGCCGGTAGCTGTGGACTACTCCCCGGTTGTGGACAGCGGCGTCACCCGGTGCCTCGCGGGTCCCGTACACTTCTTCTGGCGATCCGGGTCACCGGGTCGACTTCGCACGCCCCGACATCGAGCCGCCACGCGGTCGGTGTCAGCGCCTCTCGGTCCCTCGTGGCAAGGCGCATCGCGGGCGTCAGGCGCGGGAGCCGTCCGGTCCCCGCGGCACAACCGAGAAACTCAAGGAGATACGGCCATGGCCGTCGTCACGATGCGGGAGCTGCTGGAGAGCGGCGTCCACTTCGGTCACCAGACCCGTCGCTGGAACCCGAAGATGAAGCGCTTCATCTTCACCGAGCGCAACGGCATCTACATCATCGACCTGCTCCAGTCGCTGTCGTACATCGACCGCGCCTACGAGTTCGTCAAGGAGACCGTCGCCCACGGCGGCACGGTCATGTTCGTCGGTACGAAGAAGCAGGCGCAGGAGGCCATCGCCGAGCAGGCCACCCGCGTCGGCATGCCCTACGTCAACCAGCGCTGGCTGGGCGGCATGCTCACCAACTTCTCCACCGTCTACAAGCGTCTGCAGCGCCTCAAGGAGCTCGAGCAGATCGACTTCGAGGACGTCGCCGCTTCGGGTCTGACCAAGAAGGAGCTTCTCGTGCTCTCGCGCGAGAAGGCCAAGCTGGAGAAGACCCTCGGTGGTATCCGCGAGATGCAGAAGGTGCCCAGCGCCGTCTGGATCGTGGACACCAAGAAGGAGCACATCGCGGTCGGTGAGGCCCGGAAGCTCAACATCCCGGTCGTCGCGATCCTCGACACCAACTGCGACCCGGACGAGGTCGACTACAAGATCCCGGGCAACGACGACGCGATCCGCTCCGTCACCCTGCTCACCCGTGTGATCGCCGACGCCGTCGCCGAGGGCCTCATCAGCCGCTCGCGCGTCGCCACCGGCGACAAGGGCGAGAAGGCCGCGGGCGAGCCGCTCGCCGAGTGGGAGCGCGACCTGCTCGAGGGCGAGAAGAAGGCCGACTCCGAGGAAGCCGCCGAGAAGCCGGCCGAGGCCGCTGCCGAGGCCCCCGCCGCCGAGGCCCCCGCGGCTGAGGCTCCGGCCGCCGAGGCTCCGGCCGCGGACGCCGAGCAGGCCTGACCCCGTCAGCGTCAGAGGTTGACGGCGGGGGCGGCGTGAAGTCCGCCCCCGCCGTTCACCCGTAGGTCAGCGGCGAGTCAGCGGCCCCCGGCTACATGGGGGCCGTAGACCCCGTAGATCTTCGATCTTCCAGACTTCGAGAAAGATTCACAGACTCATGGCGAACTACACCGCCGCCGACGTCAAGAAGCTTCGTGAGCTCACCGGCGCCGGCATGATGGACTGCAAGAAGGCGCTGGACGAGGCCGAGGGCAACGTCGACAAGGCCGTCGAGGCGCTCCGCATCAAGGGCCAGAAGGGCGTCGCCAAGCGCGAGGGCCGCTCCGCCGAGAACGGTGCCGTGGTCTCCCTCATCGCCGACGACAACACCTCCGGTGTCCTGGTCGAGCTGAAGTGCGAGACGGACTTCGTCGCCAAGGGCGAGAAGTTCCAGGCCGTCGCCAACGCGATCGCCGAGCACGTCGCCAAGACCTCCCCGGCCGACCTCGAGGCCCTGCTCGCCTCCGAGATCGAGGCCGGCAAGACCGTCCAGGCGTTCGTGGACGAGGCCAACGCCAACCTCGGCGAGAAGATCGTCCTGGACCGCTTCGCGCAGTTCGCCGACGGTTTCGTCTTCTCCTACATGCACCGCACCATGCCCGACCTGCCCCCGCAGATCGGTGTCCTGGTCGAGCTGGACAAGGCCGACGCCGACCTGGCCAAGGGCGTCGCCCAGCACATCGCCGCCTTCGCGCCGAAGTACCTCTCCAAGGAGGACGTCCCGGCCGAGGTCATCGAGTCCGAGCGCCGCGTCGCCGAGGAGACCACCCGCGCCGAGGGCAAGCCCGAGGCCGCCCTGCCGAAGATCGTCGAGGGTCGCCTCAACGGCTTCTTCAAGGACGCCACGCTGCTCGGCCAGCCGTACGCGCTCGACAACAAGAAGTCCGTCCAGAAGGTCCTGGACGAGGCCGGTGTCACCCTGAAGCGCTTCACGCGTATCAAGGTCGGCATCTGAGTCCGTGCCGCGATCGGCGTCTCGGCCCGATAGGGTCGAGTGCAGCCGTCCGGCCGTCCGGCACGCACGCGCGTGCCGGACGACAGCAGATCTGACGAGGAGGCCATTGCCGAGCATGGGATGCCAACACCCCAGCGGCAATGGCCTTCTTCGTATGTGCAACACGTGAAAGAGGCGGGATCTCCATGACCACCACCAAGCCCCAGAAGAGCGACGACGGCAAAGTACGCGGCCGGTTCCTGCTGAAGCTGTCCGGTGAGGCCTTCTCCGGTGGCGGGGGCCTGGGAGTGGACCCCGACGTGGTGCACAAGATCGCCCGCGAGATCGCGGCCGTCGTACGGGACGGGGCGCAGATCGCGGTCGTCATCGGCGGCGGCAACTTCTTCCGCGGCGCCGAACTGCAGCAGCGCGGCATGGACCGTGCCCGCTCCGACTACATGGGCATGCTCGGCACCGTGATGAACTGCCTCGCCCTCCAGGACTTCCTGGAGAAGGAGGGCATCGACAGCCGGGTGCAGACCGCCATCACCATGGGCCAGGTCGCCGAGCCGTACATCCCGCTGCGCGCCGTGCGCCACCTGGAGAAGGGCCGGGTCGTCATCTTCGGCGCCGGTATGGGCATGCCGTACTTCTCCACCGACACCACCGCCGCCCAGCGCGCCCTGGAGATCGACGCAGAGGCGCTGCTGATGGGCAAGAACGGCGTGGACGGGGTCTACGACTCCGACCCCAAGCGCAACCCGGACGCCGTCAAGTTCGACTCCCTCGGCTACGGCGAGGTCATCACCCGCGACCTCAAGGTCGCCGACGCCACCGCGATCACGCTGTGCCGCGACAACAAGCTCCCGATCCTCGTCTTCGAGCTCCTGGCCGAGGGCAATATCGCCCGCGCCGTCAAGGGTGAGAAGATCGGCACGCTTGTGGGTGACCACGGCAGCCGGGACTGACCAGCAACACCCACGGACCCTGACCGGGGGATGGACAATGTCCCGCAGGTCGGGAACCGTGCAGGAAGAAGACGCGACGCAGCCGGCCGCCGCCCCCACGCTTATGGAACAGCAGCCGGGCCTACTCAAGACACGCAGGAGCAAGTGGTGATCGAAGAGACCCTCCTCGAGGCCGAGGAGAAGATGGAGAAGGCCGTCGTGGTCGCCAAGGAGGACTTCGCCGCGATCCGCACCGGTCGTGCGCACCCGGCGATGTTCAACAAGATCGTGGCCGACTACTACGGCGCGCCGACGCCGATCAACCAGCTGGCTTCGTTCTCCGTGCCGGAGCCGCGCATGGCGGTAGTGACCCCGTTCGACAAGACGGCGCTGCGCAACATCGAGCAGGCGATCCGCGACTCCGACCTGGGCGTCAACCCGAGCAACGACGGCAACATCATCCGGGTGGTGTTCCCCGAGCTCACCGAGGAGCGCCGTCGCGACTACATCAAGGTCGCCAAGGGCAAGGCCGAGGACGCACGCGTGTCCATCCGCTCCGTGCGCCGCAAGGCCAAGGACGCCATCGACAAGCTGATCAAGGACGGCGAGGTCGGCGAGGACGAGGGCCGCCGTGCGGAGAAGGAACTCGACGACTCCACCCACAAGTACGTGGCTCAGGTGGACGAGCTCCTGAAGCACAAGGAAGCGGAGCTGCTCGAGGTCTGATGAACGACTCTTCCTGGGGAACGCCGCCCCACACCGGGTCGCAGGCGGGGTACTGGGGGCCGTCCGACCAGGGACCTGTCCAGGGGGAAGCCCCGGCGGGTCCCGCGTACGATGCGCCCAAGGCGCAGCAGACTCGCCCCATGCCCATCGTGCCCGAGGTACCCGCGTACGGCGGTGACCAGGATGACGACCGGGGGGCCGCTCGGCTGAGCGGCCCCTTGTTCCGCGACGAACCCCCTCAGTCGCCGCCCTACCCGGCGGCGCAGCAGAATCCGGAGCCCATGCCCGACGCCCCGCAGCCGGCGCCCCGCCCGCAGAAGAAGAGCGCGGGCCGCGACCTGGGCGCGGCCATAGGCGTCGGTGTCGCGCTCGGTGTAGTGATCATCGCGTCGTTGTTCATCGTCAAGGCCGTGTTCGTCGGCGTGATCGCGGTCGCCGTCGTGGTCGGCCTGTGGGAGCTGACCAGCCGCCTCCAGGAGCGCAAGGGCATCAAGGCGCCCCTGGTCCCGCTGGCACTCGGCGGCGGAGCGATGGTCGTCGCCGGTTATGTGCGGGGCGCCGAGGGCGCGTGGGTCGCCATGGCGCTCACGGCGCTCGCCGTCCTCGTATGGCGCATGACGGAGCCACCGGAGGGCTACCTCAAGGACGTCACGGCGGGCGTCTTCGCGGCCTTCTACGTGCCCTTCCTGGCAACGTTCGTGGCCATGATGCTGACGGCCGAGGACGGCCCCTGGCGCGTGCTGACCTTCCTTCTGCTGACGGTGGTCAGCGACACGGGCGCGTACGCCGTCGGCTGGCGCTTCGGCAGCCACAAGCTCGCCCCGCGCATCAGCCCCGGCAAGACCCGCGAGGGCCTGCTCGGCGCAGTCACCTTCGCGATGGTGGCGGGCGCGCTGTGCATGCAGTTCCTGATCGACGACGGCGCCTGGTGGCAGGGCCTGATCATCGGCCTCGCGGTCGCGGCCAGCGCCACTCTCGGCGACCTCGGCGAGTCGATGATCAAGCGGGACCTGGGCATCAAGGACATGGGCACGCTGCTGCCGGGCCACGGCGGCATCATGGACCGGCTGGATTCCCTGCTGCCGACCGCGCCGGTGGTGTGGTTGTTGATGGTGCTGTTCGTCGGGAGCGGTTGAGGGCAGGGCGATGCTGCTGTTCGTGGGGTCCGGCTGACCGGCCGTGATGTATGGAGCCCCCGCCCTTCCGAGGGTGGGGGCTCCACGCTTCTCGGACGATGGCGGACCGGTCGGCCGAGTGGGACGATTCCGGTGTAAGCCCTCAAAGGGGATCTCCCGAAGAGGAGGCGCCATGTCCGCCATCCATGAAGAGTTCGACGTGGACCGCCGTCCCGAGGATGTCTGGGCGTACATGATCGATCCCTCGCACCTGCCGGAGTGGCAGCTGAGCGCGGTCGCCACCGAACAGCTCGACGACCGCCCCTTCGGACTCGGATCCCGGGTCCGCGTCACCCGCCACATGGGCCGCCGCGACGTCCCCATGACCATGGAGTGCACCCAGTACGAGCCGCAGCGCTCCTGGACCGTGCGCGGGATCGACGGCCCGGTCCGGGGCAACTTCCACGGCGAGATCACGCCCCTCGACGACGGCCGCCGCACCCACGTCACCATGGACCTCGACTTCGAGGGCCACGGCATCGGCAAGGTCCTGCTCCCCCTGGTCATCCGCCCGCAGGTCCGCAAGGAGATGCCGCGCAACGAGCAACTGCTCAAGGACAAGCTGGAGCACACCACCGCCTAGGCACGCCTTGCAGCCGTCGCAGGCCACCTGGAGGGGGCACTTTCCCCCGCAGTGGTTCCGTGAACGAGATGTAAGGTCTGACCCTGGGGCCGTCCCTGGGCCGTCTGCCGCTCGCAGCCAGGCCCATGATCTCTCCTTGCCGGAGTCCACACCCCGCTCCCGTGTCCACCATGGCCCGGTACCGCTCCGGGAGCGCCTCGCGATCGGCGAGCACCTGGGTCGGCAGCCACGGCACGACGCGACGCCGCTCAGCGCTCGGAGGGCGCACGGACTTCGCGGAACACGGGTTACGAGGCAACAGACCGTCGTCCACGGCCGCACTCAGCACCGCTCGAACGTCGCCGTAGATGTTGCGCGCGTACACGTCGCTCACGGCAGGGTTCGCCTCCAGGGCGCTGATGAGTCCGCGGATGTGCTCGGGGCGGAAGGAGTCGAGCGGGCGCGTACCGAGGACTGGGAACGCGTGCAGACGCAGCCGTTGTTCGGTCACGACCGGCTGGACACGTCGGCGGTGTGGGCCTTGAGCCACTTCTCGGAGTAGCTCTTGAAGGTGGTCCGGGCCGCGCGCGGGTCGATGTCCGGCCGCGCGACATGTCCGACGCGACCACGAACATCACGTCCACGGTCATCAGCGTGGCGCCCGTGTCAGCGTCGGCGGCGACCTCGCCGGTACACCGGTCCTTGACCATTGAGACTCCGCCGACCGCGTGATCAGCCTCAGATGCGCGACAACTTCCGTACAAGGCATCGCCCTTGACCGTTTGGCGATCATGACAATCGGGCCGCTACAGTCGCCTCGTGCCGCAGCCCGCCGGTGACAATGTCAGGGCGCGCCCATCAAGAGCATTCCGCCACGGCGGAGGTACCCGCCAGCCTTCGACGCGCTCTTGGTGCGAGGGGTTCGGGGTCCGGCCCGAACCCCTCCGTCATATCTGGTGAGATGGCTCCCCCGCCCGTGCCACAGCCGTGCCAGAACAAGCGGGGAACCAGGGCGCCCAAGGGATGGACTAACGAAGATCCACCAAGACCAGGACAGCGCAGGTCACGCCCTTGATCACCTGACCTCGCTCCTAAAGCGGTGACCTGCGGCAACCCCATGCCCTTCGGGTGTCCGGTCGGTGGGACTTGCGGATCCGGCTGACGGCTCGTCGGCCGCGGAGGTCTCGGACGTCGCTCCGGGAACCTCGACCAGGAACATCGCCGTCACCACGAGGGCGCCGCCGGCCAGGGTGGAGAGGGTGAGGCGCTCGCCGCCTGCAAGCACGGCGAACAGGCCCGCGAAGACCGGTTCCATGGTGAGGATCACCGCGGCCTGGGTCGCCGTCACATGCTTCTGCGCCCAGGTCTGCACCATGTAGGCGAAGGCCGAGGCCAGCACCGCCGTGACCAGGACCGCCGTCCAGGCACCGGCGTCGTGCGGGACCCGCACGCCGTGCGGGACGGTGCCGATCAGGCACATCAGCGCGGCGGTGGCCAGTTGGACCACGGTGAGCGCGTAGGCGTCCCGTCCCGGGGACCAGCGTCCCAATGCCAGCAGATGCAGCGCGAAGCAGACGGCACACAGCAGGGTGAGCGCCTCTCCCGAGCCGAACGAGACGCCGCTGAGCGTGATGAGCGCCAGGCCGGCGGTCGCGGTCAGTGCCGCCGTCCACGCGAGCGGCGAGAGGCGCTGGCGGAACAGCAGCCAGGTCAGGAGCGGGGTGAGGACGACGAAGAGGCCGGTGAGGAATCCGCTGACGGCCGCCGACGTGTGCTGCAGGCCCAGGGTCTGCAGGATGAAGGCCATGCCCAGCAGGAAACCGGCCGCCGCTCCGCACCCCAGTGTGCCGCGATCGACACGGCGGACGAGCGACGGGCGAATCGCGGCCATCACCACGGCGGCGATGGCGAACCGCCAGGTCAGGAAGGAGAAGACGGGCATACCGACGGTGGCGTCCTTGACGACCAGGAACGTGGCGCCCCAGACGGCGGTGACGAGCAGCAGCCCGACCACGGCGCCTGTCCGTAACCTGCTGTGACCCGGCCGCAGCCGGAAGGTCCTGTTCATGACGGTCCTTTCGTCCGGGCGGCGGCCGCGGTGTCGACCGGGCACGACTGCTTGGGGCACTCGTCCAGGGCGCACATGCGGCAGATGCGCTGTCCGTGATCGGCGTCGGTGGTCAGATGGGCCAGCATCCGCTCGATGAGGCCGGTCAGTACGGTTCTCTCGTCCGGCCGGAGCACGGACATCGCGTCGCCCATGAGACCGCGCCGCAGCTCCAGCAGCCGCTCGGCCTCACGTGTGCCCTCCGGCGTGAGGAAGACGGACACCTTCCGGCCGGTGGCGCCCGGCTCCCGTCGCGCCTTGCCGTCGCGCTCCAGCCGGTCCACCAGCCGGGTGGCGGCGGACTGGGTCAG
This sequence comes from Streptomyces longisporus, assembly GCF_039532765.1. Lineage (NCBI taxonomy): Bacteria > Bacillati > Actinomycetota > Actinomycetes > Kitasatosporales > Streptomycetaceae > Streptomyces > Streptomyces longisporus. The sequence continues at coordinate 117,492 of NZ_BAAASG010000017.1, read as the reverse complement.
ACCGAGCGGGCCGGAGATCTGGTCGATGCCGGCGCCGGGCTCCTGCAACAGGTAGGTGAGGGCGGCCGGGGTGGCCCCGCTCTGCCCCGACGCGTCCTCGCTCGCCGTCCGCTGAGCGTCACCCAAAGCGGTGACCAGGGCACCCAGCAGGTTCGCCGTCCGGCCGTCCATGGCGATGGAATCCGTACCCATGACATCTATCATGCATGACTCATGCATGAGTGTCTCGTTCGACTACCCAGTCGGGTAGATCGCGTGGCAGCCCGCGTGCAGATCGTGACCGCATGACCGAACTGGCAGCCTGCCAAATTCACGAGCAACCACGCGAGTGTGCGTCCACGTCTGTCGGTGCGTGTCCAAGCTTCGCGTCCGGCGGCGCCCAGTCATCCATCGGAGCAGCTCGGACGCGTTGCAGGGATACAAGAACCAAGCTTCTAAGCGCTTGGCTTCCCGTTGGCCAAGAGTGGCTCAGCTGCGTGCAGCGCCGGGGCCGGCCGCGAAGCCTTCGGACTGGTCCAGGTGGAAAGGTGAGCCCTGCTGCGTAGGGGACCACCCCTGACGGAGAGCCGACGCGATAGCGGCGGCGACGTCGCTGGGGAGAACCGCGGCACTTGGCGCGCCAAACCAGTTGCTGGCATGAGGCTGATTCGTGGTGACGACCAGGGTCGTGCCCGGGGTGTCCGCGTGCTGCACTGCGTATGTGCACGGCCGGTCACAGAGCGCTTGGTCGTACGTGGGCCGGCGGCGCAGACGCCAGCGGTAAGTCGTGCCGTCGACGACGATGCGTCGCGAACCCTTGCGGCCGACTGCCATGGCGCCCCCGTCCCCTGGACCGGCAGCGATGCTAGCTGGTCAGACGCTGGATGATCCGAGAGTTTCGGGCCGTCTGTGGGCCGTCCGAGGCCGCTCAGCGGCGACGGATGACGACCGCCAGTGACAGATGCCCCGGCTCGCAGCCCCAGGTCACTCGATTCGATCTGCGACACTGGTACAGCCATGCCTAAGCCCGGAGAACTCACTTTCGTCGCCCCCCGCGGAGCCAAGAAGCCGCCGCGGCATCTTGCCGATCTCACGCCCGCCGAGCGCAAGGAAGCGGTGGCCGAGATCGGCGAGAAGCCGTTTCGTGCCAAGCAGCTGTCGCAGCACTACTTCGCGCGGTATGCGCACGACCCGGCGGAGTGGACCGACATCCCGGCCGGTTCGCGCGGCAAGCTGCAGGAGGCGCTGCTTCCCGAGCTGATGACGGTCGTACGGCATCTGTCGACCGACCAGGGGACGACACGCAAGACCCTGTGGCGGCTGTTCGACGGGACGCTCGTCGAGTCGGTGCTGATGCGCTACCCGGACCGGGTGACCATGTGCATCAGCTCGCAGGCCGGGTGCGGGATGAACTGCCCGTTCTGTGCCACCGGGCAGGCCGGGCTCGACCGGAACCTGTCCACCGCCGAGATCGTGCACCAGATCGTCGACGGGATGCGGGCGCTGCGGGACGGCGAGGTGCCCGGAGGGCCCGCCCGGCTCTCCAACATCGTCTTCATGGGGATGGGCGAGCCGCTCGCCAACTACAAGCGCGTGGTGGGGGCCGTGCGGGCGCTCACCGATCCCGCCCCCGACGGGCTCGGACTGTCGCAGCGCGGCATCACCGTCTCGACCGTCGGCCTGGTGCCCGCGATCCACCGGTTCGCCGACGAGGGCTTCAAGTGCCGGCTCGCCATCTCGCTGCACGCGCCGGACGACGAGCTGCGCGACACCCTCGTCCCCGTCAACACGCGGTGGAAGGTGCGCGAGGTCCTCGACGCCGGCTTCGAGTACGTCGAGAAGAGCGGGCGGCGGCTCAGCATCGAGTACGCGCTCATCCGCGACATCAACGACCAGGCGTGGCGCGGTGACCGGCTCGGGCGCCTGCTCCGCGGCAAGCCCGTGCACGTCAACCTCATCCCGCTGAACCCGACGCCCGGCTCGAAGTGGACCGCCTCCCGGCCCGAGGACGAGAAGGCCTTCGTCGAAGCCATCGCCGCGCATGGTGTGCCGGTGACCGTCCGGGACACCCGGGGCCAGGAGATCGACGGGGCCTGCGGTCAGCTCGCGGCCACCGAGCGGTAACCTGAGCCCGTACGTACATCTTCATATTCCGACAGGGGAGCGCCACAGCGCTGAGAGTGCGGCAACCGGGCCGCAGACCCTCTGAACCTTGCCCAGGTCATTCTGGGTAGGAAGTTCGGTCTTCACTCGAGCTGTTGCGCCCTGCCCGGGAGCCGGTGGAATGCTCCGGCGCTCCCGGGCAGGGCCGCGTCTCTTCCTGGTCAGCCAGGAGGAATTCAGTGCACACCAAGACGTTCGTGGCCGCCGCGGTCGGCCTCGGCCTGATCACGCTGTCCGCGTGCGGGACGTCGTCCGGCAGCGGAAGCTCGTCGGACTCCAAGACCGTGACCCTCGTCAGCCACGACTCGTGGGCCGTCTCGAAGAACGTCCTCGCGGACTTCGAGAAGCAGTCCGGATACAAGGTCAAGGTCCTCAAGAGCGGCGATGCCGGGCAGGCCGTCAACAAGGCCATCCTCACCAAGGACAACCCGCAGGGCGACGTCTTCTTCGGCGTCGACAACACCCTGCTCTCGCGGGCGCTCGACAACGGGCTGTTCCAGTCGTACGAGGCGAAGGGCGCGGGCCGCATCCAGGCGCAGTACCGGGTCGACCAGGCGGGGCACCGGGTCACACCGATCGACTCCGGTGACATCTGCGTCAACTACGACAAGGCGTACTTCAGCAAGCACAAGCTGGCGCCGCCCCAATCGTTCGACGATCTCGTCAAGCCCGCCTACAAGAACCTCCTCGTCACCGAGAACGCCTCCACCTCCTCGCCCGGGCTCGGCTTCCTGCTCGGCACGGCCGCCAAGTACGGCGACACCGGCTGGCAGGGCTACTGGAAGAAGCTCAAGGCGAACGGCGTGAAGGTCGTCGACGGCTGGGAGCAGGCCTACAACGAGGAGTTCTCCGGGTCCGCGGGCGGCAAGAAGGCCAAGGCGGACCGGCCGCTCGTCGTCTCCTACGCCTCCTCGCCGCCCGCCGAGGTCATCTACGGCAACCCGAAGCCGAAGGACGCGCCGATCGGAACGTCGTACGGCACCTGCTTCCGGCAGATCGAGTACGCCGGACTGCTCAGCAACGCCCGGAACACCAAGGGCGGGAAGGCGTTCATCGACTTCCTGGTCGGCAAGGAGTTCCAGGAGGACATGCCGCTCAACATGTTCGTCTACCCGGTGATCGAGGGCGCCAAGGTGCCGCCGGAGTTCATGAAGTACGGGCAGCCGGCCAAGGACCCCGAGACCATGACCCCGAGCAAGATCGCCGCCAACCGTGACCAGTGGGTCAAGTCGTGGACGTCACTCGTACTGAAGTAGCCGTCCGCCAAAGGCGTACGGGGAGCGCGGTGCGGCTCGGTCTGATGGCCGTGCCCGCCCTGTTCTTCGCCGCCTTCTTCGCCTGGCCCGTCGCCGCGATCGTGGCGCGCGGGCTCAAGGTCGACGGGAAGTGGCAGCTCGGGCGGATCGCGGACGTCGTCACACAGTCCGACATCCGGCACGTCCTGTGGTTCACCACCTGGCAGGCGCTCGCCTCCACCGCACTCACGCTGCTGGTCGCGCTCCCCGGCGCTTATGTGTTCGCGCGCCTCGACTTTCCCGGCAAGCAGGTGCTGAGAGCCGTCGTCACCGTCCCGTTCGTGCTGCCGACGGTCGTCGTCGGTACGGCGTTCCTGGCGCTGGTCGGGCGCGGGGGACTGCTCGACGAGCTGTGGGGCGTACGGCTGGACACCACCGTCTGGGCGATCCTGCTGGCGCATGTCTTCTTCAACTACGCCGTGGTCGTACGGACCGTCGGCGGCCTGTGGGGGCAGCTCGACCCGCGTCAGGAGGAGGCGGCGCGAATGCTCGGCGCGTCACCGTTCAGGGCCTGGCGGAAGGTGACCCTGCCGGCGCTCGCGCCCGCCGTGGCCGCCGCCGCGCTGATGGTCTTCCTGTTCACCTTCACCTCCTTCGGCGTGGTGCAGATCCTCGGCGGCCCGACCTTCTCCACCCTGGAAGTGGAGATCTACCGGCAGACCTCGGAGATCTTCGACCTGTCCACCGCCGCCGTGCTCACGATCGTCCAGTTCGCCGCCGTCGGCGCGATCCTCGCCGTGCACGCCTGGACCGTACGGCGGCGGGAGACCGCCCTGCGGCTGGTGGACGCGAACATCACGGCGCGGCGGCCGCGCGGGGCCGGGCAGTGGGCGCTGCTGGCCACCGTCCTCGCCACCGTCCTCGTGCTGCTCGTGCTGCCGCTCGCCGTGCTGGTGCAGCGGTCCCTCGGCGCCTCCGGCTTCGGCTACTACCGGGCACTGACCCACGACGACGACGGGACCTTCCTCGTGCCGCCGATCCAGGCCGTCGGCAACTCGCTCCAGTACGCTCTCGCCGCGACCGCCATCGCCGTGGCGATCGGCGGTCTGGCCGCCGCGGCGCTCGCGCGCCGGGACGCGGGCCGGCTGGTCCGTGGCTTCGACGCGCTGCTGATGCTGCCCCTGGGCGTCTCCGCCGTGACCGTCGGCTTCGGCTTCCTGATCGCGCTGGACAAGCCGCCGCTGGATCTGCGCAGTTCATGGATCCTGGTGCCGCTCGCGCAGGCGCTGGTGGGCGCCCCCTTCGTCGTACGGACCATGCTGCCGGTGCTGCGGGCCGTGGACGCGCGGCTCAGGGAGGCGGCGGCCGTGCTCGGGGCGTCGCCGTGGCGGGTGTGGCGGGAGGTCGACCTGCCGATGGTGCGGCGGGCGCTGCTGGTGGCGGCCGGGTTCGCGTTCGCGGTGTCACTGGGGGAGTTCGGGGCGACCGTGTTCATCGCGCGACCGGACAACCCGACGCTGCCGGTCGCCGTGGCGCGGCTGCTCGGCCGGCCGGGCGACCTCAACTACGGGCAGGCGATGGCCCTTTCGACGATTCTGATGGTGGTGTGCGCGGTGGCGCTGCTGGTCCTCGAGCGGCTGCGCACCGACCGGAGCGGGGAGTTCTAGATGCTGCTGAGCCTTGAGGACGCGACCGTACGGTTCGGCGGGCGGGCCGTGCTCGACGCCGTCGGCCTCGATGTCGCCGAACACGAGATCGTGTGCGTGCTCGGGCCCAGCGGCAGCGGCAAGTCGACGCTCTTGAGGGCGGTGGCCGGGCTCCAGCCGCTGTCCTCGGGGCGGGTGCTGCTCGACGGACGCGACCAGTCGGGCGTGCCCGCGCACAAGCGGGAGGTGGGCCTGATGTTCCAGGACCATCAGCTGTTCCCGCAGCGTGACGTGGGCGGCAACGTCGCCTTCGGGCTGCGCATGCACGGCGCCACGCGCCCCCGACAGGGCGAGCGGGTACGGGAGTTGCTCGGCCTCGTCGGGCTGCCGGGCGCCGCACGCCGGGCCGTCGCCTCGCTCTCCGGCGGTGAACAGCAGCGCGTCGCGCTCGCCCGTGCGCTCGCGCCCCGCCCGCGGCTGCTGATGCTGGACGAGCCGCTCGGCCAGCTCGACCGCTCGCTGCGGGAGCGACTGGTCGTCGAACTCCGGGAACTCTTCGGGCAGTTGGGGACCACCGTCCTCGCCGTGACACACGACCAGGGCGAGGCCTTCGCGCTCGCCGACCGGGTCGTGGTGATGCGGGACGGGCGGATCGCCCAGTCCGGTACGCCACTGGAGGTGTGGCAGCGTCCCGCGGACGAGTTCGTGGCCCGCTTCCTCGGCTTCGACAACGTGGTCGAGGGCATGGTGAGCGGCGAGGCCGCGGACACCCCCTGGGGCAAGCTGCCGGTGCCCCAGGACGCCCCACAGGGCACGCGCACGCTGCTCGTGCGGCCCGCCGGTGTCCGGCTCGTCCCCGCCGACGAGGGCCTGCGCTGCACCGTGGCCGCACGCACCTTCAAGGGCACCCATGTCGCCGTACAGGTGCAGCCGGAGGAGGCGCCGCGGATCGAGGCGGCGGTGGCGCTGCGGGAGGCGCCGGAGGTCGGGGAGGCGGTCGGGGTGGAGTTCGACGCGGCCGAAATCGTGGTGCTCGGCTGAGGGGTTCGCGCATAGGGTGCGCGGGATGACACTTCTTGAGCATGATCGTTACTGCGACGAAATCGCCCATCAGGTGGACCAGCTGAGGGCGGTGGTGACGAGCGGCGCCGACCTGAGCGCGACCGTGCCGACCTGCCCGGACTGGACCCTGGAGATGCTCGTCCTGCACATGGGCGGAGCCCTGCGCTGGTCCGGGACGCTGGTGCGCACCCGGGCACAGGAGAACATCCCCGACGAGGACGTACCCCGCGGCGACGGCCCCGAGGCCCCGGGTGACGCCGCCGCCCTCGACGCATGGCTGGCGGAGGCCGGCGAACTGGCCGTGGGCGCCCTGCGCGAGGCCGGGCCCGACGCGAAGGTGTGGGGCTGGGCCGCACCCCAGACCGCCGGTTTCTGGGCCCGCCGCATGGCCCACGAGATCACCGTGCACCGGGCCGACGCCACGCTTGCCGCGGGGCTGCCGTACGAAGTGGCCCCCGACATTGCCGCGGACGCGATCGACGAGTGGCTGGAGATCGTGGAGTACATCCAGCGTACAGACCCGCACGAGGCCGCCAAGGAGCTGCGGGGCTCCGCCCGCAGCATCCATCTGCATGCCACCGACACCGGCGCCGAGCTGAACGCCGAGTGGGTCGTGGAGATCGGGGAGGACGGCGTCGGCTGGCGCCGGGCGCACGGGAAGGCGACCGTCGCCCTGCGTGGGCCCCTCACCTCCGTGCTGCTCGCCTTCTACCGCCGACTGCCCCTGGACAGCCCCGAGTTGGAGATCCTGGGCGACCGGAAGCTGCTGGAGTTCTGGCTGGAGCGGGCGACCTTCGGGTGAACGACCGTGGCCCGTCCCCCGGGGATACGGGGACGGGCCACGGTGTTGTTCTGCGGGAGGCGTCAGCGGCTGCTGTTCGCCCCACGACGGCGCATGCCGAAGAAGACGGCGCCGCCGCCGACCACGACCAGCGCGCCGGCGATACCGGCGATCAGGCCGGTGTTGGAGTTCGCACCGGTCTCGGCGAGGTTCGAGTCACCGGCGGCCGGGGACGGGGCGTTGGACGAGGTGCCGGCCGGGGCGCTCTCCGAAGCCGACGGGGTCGGGCTCGGGGACTCGGCCGGGGTCGAGGCGGACTCCGACGGCGCCGGGGTCGCAGGCGGGGTCGACTCGCCCTTCGAGCAGCCCTCGGACGGGGTCGTCAGGTTCGGCGTGATGTCCTTGTCGACGATCAGGTGGTCCTTGTCGCGCCCGGCCTGCACGCGGATGCGGTACTCGGCGTTCGGCGACCAGTTCTCGTCGAAGGTGATGGTGACACCCTCGCGGGAACCGGTGACGTCCTTCGAGCCGACCGTCTTCACGTCGGCACCGTTGTTTTCCAGGTACACGGTGACCGTGGCGGGGGTACCGGAGGCGTCGACGTCGGTGACGTTGATGACGCCCTTGCCGCCGACGCACTTGGCCTCGGCGGAGAACTCATTGATGTTGCAGGCGAGCGCGGAGCCCGCAGCGCTCAGCGCGAGCGCGGAGGACGCGGCGGCGACGCCCAGGATCTGCACGGAACGACGTGCGGTACGGCGGGATATGGACACGTTTGCCCTTCACGGGAGGTGCAACTGCGGGGGGTTGACGAGGGACGTGAAGCGACAGTGGAGGTGAAGCCTCACACTCCCCAGGAGACTCAAAGGTTTATAAGCGTTCGATAAGGAGTGTCAATGCGCAGGCGTACCAGGGTCATTGGCTTTACGCTCTTATTAACCGCCGAGACGTTTCAGCGCCGCCGGAGCCTCCTCGATCCGGTCAACGAGGGCGATACGGGACTCCATCGAGCGTTCCCGGGCGAGTGACTGCAAGAGGGGCCAGGTCGGCAGGTGCTCCGTCCAGTGCGTGCGGTCGACGAGCACCATCGGCGTCGGTTCGCCGCGCGACTCGTAGTAGTTGGGCGTCGCGTTGTCGAAGATCTCCTGTACGGTCCCGGCGGCGCCCGGCAGGAAGACCACACCCGCGTTCGAGCGGGCCAGCAGTCCGTCCTCGCGGGTGGCGTTGGCGAAGTACTTGGCGATGTGCGAGGCGAAGGGGTTCGGCGGCTCATGGCCGTAGAACCAGGTGGGGATGCCGAGGGAGTGGTTGCCCTTCGGCCAGCGGGTGCGCACCTCGAAGGCGGCGCGGGCCCACTCGGTGATCGAGGGCACGAACGACGGTGCCTTCGCGAGGAGTTGGCAGGCCTCCTCCAGCATGCCGTCCTCGTACGGCGCCGCGTACGCGCCCAGGTTCGCCGCCTCCATCGCTCCCGGGCCGCCACCGGTCGCCACGGTGAACCCGGCGCGGCTCAGCTCACGGCCGAGGCGCGCGGCACCGGCGTACGCGTCCGTCCCGCGTGCCATCGCGTGACCGCCCATGACACCCACCACCCGCGCCCCGCGCAGCAGTTCGTCCAGGGCGTCGGAGATGGAGTCGTCGTGCACGGCACGCAGCATCGAGGCGAATATGTCGCCATCGGCCTTGGTGCGCTGGAACCAGGCGTAGGCGAGGGCGTCCGGCGTCTGCTCGTACCCCTTCTCCAGCGAGGCGAACAGCTCGTCGGGCTTGTACAGGTGCCCGCGGTACGGGTCGAAGGGCAGATGCGGGACCGGCGGGAAGACCAGCGCTCCGTCGGCGCGGACCTTCGTCGCCGCCTCCTCCCGCATCGGACAGCCGAGGAAGACCGCCTCGGCGGTGTCGGTGGTGAGCAACTCCCTTGTACGGTCCGTCAGATCGACGGCCTGTACGCGGTAGCCGGCGAGGGTGCCGCGGGCCGACACCGTCGCGTCGAAGTCCTCGAGCGTCTCGATCTCACGCTCGTCGTGGTGGGCCGCATGGGCCGGGCTCGTCTGCACGGGCCCATGCTAGGCACGCCGTTCCCCGGAGTTTCCGGTCAGCCCTGGACCGCCGCCGGGTCCATCCACACGACCTCCCAGCTGTGGCCGTCGAGGTCGTCGAAGGAGCGGCCGTACATGTAGCCGTGGTCCTGGACGTCGTCGTTGGCGGTGCCGCCGGCCGCGACCGCCTTGCCCACCAGCTCGTCGACCTTCTCGCGGCTCTCGGCGCTCAGACAGATCAGCACCTCGCTGGTCTTCGTCGAGTCCGCGATCTCCTTCTTCGTGAAGTCCGCGTACCGCTGCTTGCTGAGCAGCATCGCGATGATGGTGTCGCTGATCACGACACAGGCGCAGTCGTCGCCGCTGAACTGCGGGTTGATCGTGTAGCCGAGCTCCGTGAAGAACTTCTTCGACGCCTCGACGTCGTCGGTGGCCAGGTTCACGAAGATCATCTGCTGGTACATGTGAGGTCTCTCCCATCGGATGCGTGCTGTTCGCAGGGGTAGACCGGGGGCCCGCGCGGAACTCATCGGTTCCCGGGAAATCCGGGCGTACGAATTTTCAGCGGGCCAGTGGCAGGGCCGCGAGCTCCGCCACGATCAGGGTCAGCGGGACGAACAGGGCGAGCAGTGCGCCCACCCGCAGGACGGCGGCGCTGCGCAGCATCGCGGCGGGGGCACCGAGGCGCAGCAGGGCTGCCGTGGTCTCGGCCCGGGCGTGCTTGGCCTCCACGGCGGCGGTGAGCAGCGTGGCGACGGTGCAGCCGGAGACGAGGAGCGTGCCGAGGGTGGTGAGCGGCCCGAAGACGGGGGTGCTCGTCTCGTAGAGGGCGGCCATGGCGTAGGTGCCGGAGGCGACCGCGCAGACGATGCCGAGGGGGCGGCCGATGCGGGTGGCCTCCTCCATGAGGACCCGACCGGACAGCAGCCGGAGGGCTCCGGGGCGCCCCGCCTGGAGGAGGCGGCCGCACAGATGGGCGAGGCCGGGGCCGGCGACGGCGAGGCCGAGGGCGGTGAGCACCCAGCCGAGGAGGACCGCGGGGGCGCCGGTGGCAAGGCCGCCGGGGAGGCGGGGCGCGGGGGTGGTCGACGCCCGGGTGGCGTAGGCCTGCACGGCCAGGCCCGCGGTGAGGACGGAGACGCCCCAGGGGAGGCCCGAGGGGGTGCTGCCGGGCGCCGGAGGGAGGGGCGGGGAGTGGTCGGCGTCCGGCTGAGCACCGGTCGAGTCGTCGCCCGGGGGCGGTGCCGTGGGGGCGGGGTCGCTCGCCCGCGGCGGCGGGGTGCCGCCTGTCTCGGGCTCGGGAGCCGACCCGGCCGTACGGCCGCCCGTGGGCTGGGTGCGCAGGCGGGCGCCGAAGCGGCCGTACGTCCCGAAGGTCTCCCGTGCCACCGTCCGGCCGTATGCCCCGAAGCGGCCGTAGTGCCGTGCCACCGCCCGTGCCGCGGCCGGCCTGGCGTCCCGTGGGAGGAGGACGAGCGCCACCGTCGCCGACGCGGTCGCCGGGATCAGCGCCAGCAGGGTCAGGGCCGCCGGGACGGGCAGTGGCTGGTCGGCGGCCAGGAACACCGAGGCCGCGCCGTCGAACGGGACGCCCGTGAGGTCTCCGCGGAGGTCGAGGAAGACGAGCAGGGCCAGCAGCGAGCCCAGCGTGCAGGAGAGGGCCGTCGTCGTGGCCGACACCGCCATCAGACGGAACGGGCCCAGACCGATGGCCGAGAGGCCGCCGCGGGGTCTCGTGGCCGGGTCGGTGCGGGCCACCGCCACCGCGAAGTGCACGGTGGCGGCCAGCGGGGTCAGGCACCAGGCGAGACGCAGCGCCGAACCGCCGGGGTTCTGCGGATGGCTCATCGCGTAACCGAGGGCGCACAGCAGGAGGAAGCCCGTGCCGGCCGAGGCCACCGCCACCAGGAGGCGGCGCAGCTGTACGGCCGGGTGGGCGCCGCGGGTCAGACGGAGAGCGAGCACGGGGCCCGGCCTTCCGTCTCGGCCACCGGCGGCAGGTGGACCGTGTTCACGCAGCGGCCGTCCAGCAGCGACAGCGTGCGGTCGGCGATGGCCGCGGTCTCCTGGTCGTGGGTGGCCACCACGACCGTGATGCCGTGCGAACGGGCCGCCGTGGTGAGCGTGCGCAGGACGTGGGCGCGGTCGGCGCGGTGCAGGGGGGCCGTGGGCTCGTCGGCGAAGAGGACGGTGGGGCCCTGGGCGAGGGCCCGGGCGATCGACACGCGCTGCCGCTCGGCCTGCTTCATCTCGTGCGGCCGCAGCCGGGACAGGTCGCCGACGTCGAGGCGTTCGAGCCACTCCAGGGCGGCCGTCCGAGCGCGCTCGCGGCTGGTGCCGCGCAGCATCAGCGGGAGGGCGGCGTTCTCCCAGGCATTCAGTTCGGGTACGAGCACGGGGGCCGGGTCGATCCAGCCGAAGCGGTCGCGGCGCAGCCGCTCCCGGGCCGGCTGGGCCATGGTGTGGACCGGCACGCTGTTGAACCAGACCTCGCCCCGCTGGGCCGTCACCAGGCCGGACAGACAGCGCAGCAGGGTCGTCTTCCCGCTGCCCCGGGGGCCGCTGACGGCGAGGATCTCGCCCTCCCGGACACCGAACGAGACGCCGCTGAGCGCGGGCGAGCCGTCACTGTGCTGGAAATGCAGTGAGCGTGCCCAGAGCACGTCGTTGTCCGGCGGGGCCTCCATGGGCGTACACCTCGGTTCGGATCTGTGGTTCCCGTGATCTTTGTTCCCCCGTGCGGGGGAACGAGGACAGGGCCGATCGGTTACCAGGCACGCTAAGGAGCGGGGGCGCCGACGCCGGACAGCACGCGGCCCGGGGTGCACCCTTCTCACTCGTACGGGTGCACCCCGGGCCGTATAAACGGCTGAACCGCCGGGAGGTCAGAGCTTCGTCCAGGCCTCCGTCAGCGTGCCGCGCAGGATCTGCTCGATCTCGTCGAAGGTCTCCTGGTTGGAGATCAGCGGCGGGGCGAGCTGGATGACCGGGTCACCGCGGTCGTCGGCACGGCAGTACAGGCCGTTGTCGAACAGGGCCTTGGAGAGGAAGCCGTACAGGACGCGCTCGGTCTCCTCGTCGTTGAAGGACTCCTTGGTGGCCTTGTCCTTCACCAGCTCGATGCCGTAGAAGAAGCCGTTGCCGCGGACGTCGCCGACGATCGGCAGGTCGTGCAGCTTCTGCAGGGTGGACAGGAAGGCGCCCTCGTTGTCGAGCACGTGCTGGTTGAGGCCCTCGCGCTCGAACAGGTCGAGGTTGGCGAGGCCGACCGCCGCGGAGACCGGGTGGCCGCCGAAGGTGTAGCCGTGCAGGAAGGTGTTGTCGCCCTTGTAGAACGGCTCGGCCAGGCGGTCGGAGACGATGCACGCGCCGATCGGGGAGTAGCCCGAGGTCATGCCCTTGGCGCAGGTGATCATGTCCGGGACGTAGCCGAACTTGTCGCAGGCGAAGGTGGTGCCGAGGCGGCCGAAGGCGCAGATGACCTCGTCCGAGACCAGCAGCACGTCGTACTGGTCGCAGATCTCCCGCACCCGCTGGAAGTAGCCGGGCGGCGGCGGGAAGCAGCCGCCGGCGTTCTGCACCGGCTCCAGGAAGACCGCGGCGACCGTGTCCGGGCCCTCGAAGAGGATCTGCTGCTCGATCTGGTCGGCGGCCCAGCGGCCGAAGGCCTCCGGGTCGTCGCCGAAGATCGGCGCGCGGTAGATGTTGGTGTTCGGGACCTTGTGCGCGCCCGGGACCAGCGGCTCGAAGGGGGCCTTCAGGCCCGGCAGGCCGGTGATCGACAGGGCGCCCTGCGGGGTGCCGTGGTAGGCGACCGCGCGGGAGATGACCTTGTACTTGGTGGGCTTGCCGACCAGCTTGAAGTACTGCTTGGCGAGCTTCCAGGCGGTCTCGACCGCCTCGCCGCCGCCGGTGGTGAAGAAGACCTTGTTCAGGTCGCCCGGGGCCTCGTCGGCGAGACGTTCGGCCAGCTCCACGGCCTTCGGGTGGGCGTAGGACCACACCGGGAAGAACGCCAGCTCCTGCGCCTGCTTGAAGGCGGTCTCGGCGAGCTCCGTGCGGCCGTGACCGGCCTGGACCACGAACAGGCCCGCGAGACCGTCGAGGTAGCGCTTGCCCTTGTCGTCGTAGATGTAGGTGCCCTCGCCGCGCACGATCGTCGGCACGGGGGAGTTCTCGTACGAGGACATGCGGGTGAAGTGCATCCACAGGTGGTCGTACGCGGTCTTGCTGAGGTCCTTGGAGCTCACGGTTATCGGGTCCTCACGGTTATCGGGTTCCCCACATGTAGGTCTGCTTCTTCAGCTTCAGATAGACGAAGCTTTCGGTGGAGCGCACGCCGGGCAGCGCCCGGATGCGTTTGTTGATGACGTCCAGCAGGTGGTCGTCGTCCTCGCAGACGATCTCGGCGAGGATGTCGAACGAGCCCGCGGTCATCACCACGTACTCGACTTCCGACATGTCAGTCAGCGCTTCGGCGATCTTCTCCACGTCGCCCTCGACGTTGACGCCGACCATCGCCTGCCGGCGGAAGCCCACGGTGAGCGGGTCCGTGACGGCGACGATCTGCATCACGCCCTGGTCGAGCAGCTTCTGGACGCGCTGGCGCACGGCCGCCTCGGACAGGCCCACGGCCTTGCCGATCGCGGCGTACGGCCGGCGGCCGTCCTCCTGGAGCTGTTCGATGATGGCGAGGGAGACGGCATCCAGATGGGGAGTGCCGTTCCTGGACTCGCGGGACGAGTCCCTTTGCTCTGCGCTTCGACTGGCCACGACCTCACTGTGCACGACGTCTCGACGGTTCCGCAAGGGCGGACCGATGAAATTCGTTGTTTACGTGACTGAGACCTGCGGATTTCGCAGTCTTGATGCGACTGGGGGTGTTGAAAACGTGGGGGCGCGGATTAGGGTGGGTGTCTCAGTCATTGGACAGCCGAAACAGATCAGACCTGACAGGAGGCCGGCAGTGAGCACCGAGCTGCGTCGTCTGCGCAACTACATCAACGGTGAATTCCGGGACGCCGTCGACGGACGGACCACCGAGGTGGTCAACCCCGCGACGGGCGAGGCGTACGCGACCGCGCCGCTGTCCGGCCAGGCGGATGTGGACGCCGCGATGGCGGCCGCCGCCGCGGCCTTCCCTGCCTGGCGCGACACCACCCCCGCCGAGCGCCAGAAGGCCCTGCTGAAGATCGCGGACGCGTTCGAGGAGCGGGCCGAGGAACTCATCGCGGCCGAGGTGGAGAACACCGGCAAGCCGATCGGGCTCACGCGCTCCGAGGAGATCCCGCCGATGGTCGACCAGATCCGCTTCTTCGCGGGTGCGGCCCGGATGCTGGAGGGCCGCTCGGCCGGCGAGTACATGGACGGGATGACGTCCATCATCCGCCGCGAGCCGGTCGGCGTCTGCGCGCAGGTCGCGCCGTGGAACTACCCGATGATGATGGCCGTGTGGAAGTTCGCCCCGGCGATCGCGGCGGGCAACACGGTCGTGCTGAAGCCCTCGGACACCACCCCGGCGTCCACCGTCCTGATGGCCGACATCATCGGGTCGATCCTGCCCAAGGGCGTCTTCAACGTCATCACCGGTGACCGGGACACGGGCCGGCTGATGGTCGAGCACCCGACCCCGGCGATGGCCTCCATCACCGGCTCGGTGCGGGCGGGCATGTCGGTCGCCGAGTCCGCGTCCAAGGACCTCAAGCGGGTCCACCTGGAGCTGGGCGGCAAGGCGCCGGTCGTCGTGTTCGAGGACACCGACATCGCCAAGGCCGTGGAGGACATCTCCGTCGCGGGCTTCTTCAACGCCGGCCAGGACTGTACGGCGGCGACCCGCGTCCTCGTCCAGGAGGGCATCCACGACGAGTTCGTGGCCGCGCTCGCCAAGGCGGCCGCCGAGACGAAGACCGGGCAGCCGGACGACGAGGACGTGCTGTTCGGCCCGCTCAACAACCCCAACCAGCTGAAGCAGGTGGCCGGCTTCATCGAGCGGCTGCCCGCGCACGCCAAGGTCGAGGCCGGCGGTCACCAGGTCGGCGAGAGGGGCTACTTCTACGCGCCGACCGTGGTCTCCGGGCTGAAGCAGGACGACGAGATCATCCAGAAGGAGGTCTTCGGTCCCGTCATCACCGTCCAGTCCTTCACGGACGAGGACCAGGCCGTCCAGTGGGCCAACGGCGTCGAGTACGCGCTCGCCTCGTCGGTGTGGACCAAGGACCACGGCCGTGCGATGCGGATGTCGAAGAAGCTGGACTTCGGCTGCGTGTGGATCAACACGCACATCCCGCTGGTCGCGGAGATGCCGCACGGCGGGTTCAAGAAGTCCGGCTACGGCAAGGACCTGTCGGGGTACGGGTTCGAGGACTACACGCGGATCAAGCACGTGATGACCTCGCTGGACGCCTAGTCACCACGACGTGACACGCGGCCCCGGACGGATCAACTGCCGTCCGGGGCCGCGCCGTTCGACAGGGTGTCCGCCCGGTGCGGGCGTACTCGACGCTGCGTCGATTGTCGGCGTACAGGCAGGGACGGCATGCTGCGCCCATGCCCCTCACGCCGAAGACCTCCGCCCGCTCCCGTCGGTCCCTGCTGCGCGCGCTGGGCGGTGGTGCGGTGCTCGGCGGTCTGGCCGGCTGCGGGGTGCCCGCCGCGTATGTGCGGCCCGGTGAGCGTGCCGTCGCCGATCTGTCCGCCCGTGACAAACGGCTGACCTGGGCGAACTGGCCGCTGTACATCGACACCGACGACCACGACCCGAACCGGCGGCCCACACTTGCGGCCTTCGAGAAGCGCACGGGGATCTCCGTCGAGTACACCGAGGAGATCAACGACAACGACGAGTTCTTCGGCAAGATCAGCCCCGCCCTGATGAACCACCAGCGGACCGGCCGCGATCTGATCGTCATGAGCGACTGGATGTGCGCGCGGTTCGTGCGGCTCGGGTGGGTCCAGGAGATGGACCGGGCGGGGCAGCCGAACGTGGCCGAGCACCTCGACCCCCAGCTGCGTTCGCCCGCCTTCGACCGCGGCCGCAGGTACTCGGTGCCGTGGCAGTCGGGCATCACGGGTATCGCGTACGACCGCCGCAGGCTCGGCCGCGAGATCCGCCATGTCTCGGACCTGTGGGCGAGCGACCTCAAGGGGCGGGTGACCCTGCTGTCCGGCCTGGACGAGGCGTTCGCGCTGCTGATGCAGGGCAACGGCGTCGACATCACCAGGTGGACGGCGGCCGACTTCCACCAGGTCTGCGACCAGGTCGAGAAGTATGTCGCCCAAGGCCACATCCGCCGCTTCACCGGCAACGACTACACCAAGGACCTGGTCAGCGGCGATGTCCTGGCCTGCCAGGCGTACTCCGGCGACGTCATCCAGCTCCAGGCCGACAACCCGCACATCCGCTTCGTCGTGCCCGAGGAGGGCGCGGAGCTGTGGGCCGACTCCCTGATGATCCCGGACCGCGCGGCGCACAAGAGGAACGCCGAGCGGCTCGTCGACTACTACTACGCGCCCGAGGTCGCCGCCGAACTCGCCGCCTGGGTGAACTACGTCTGCCCCGTCCCCGCCGCCCAGGACGTCCTCGCGGCCGCCAAGGACAAGGACACCGCGGCCCTCGCCCAGAACCCGCTGATCTTCCCGGACGCCGAGATGCGCAAACGGCTCGTGATCGCCCGGGACATCACGTCGACGGAGCGGGTGGAGTTCGCCAAGAGGTGGAACAAGATCGTGGGGTTGTGAGGCGCGGGGCGGGCGGGCGCCGCCCCCGGTCAGGCGGGCAGCGTCCGGATGGCGGCGATGTCGAACTGGAGGCGTACCTTCTCGCTCACCATGGCACCGCCCTCCGCCAGCTTCTGACTGTACGTCAGGCCCCATTCGGAACGGTTGATGGTGGTCGTGCCGTCGAAGCCCACCCGCTCGTCCCCGAACGCGTCGACGACGTGCCCGATGTAGGTGAGCTCCAGGTCGACGGGGCGGGTGGTGTTCTTGATGGTGAGCTCGCCGTTCATGCGGTAGACGTCGGGTTCGACGAGCTGGACCGTCGTACTGACGAAGCGCATCCGCGGATGGTTCGCCGCGTCCAGGAAGTCACGGCCGATCAGGTGCGCGTCGCGCTGTTCCACGCCGGTGTCGACGGACGCCGTGGACAGCACGATCTCGGCCCGTGAACGGGAGGGATCGCGGCCGTCGAAGTAGAGCCGGCTCTGGTACTCGGTGAAGGCCCCGCGCACGGTGGTCACCATGGCATGGCGGACGGAGAAACCGATACGGCTGTGCGCCGGGTCGATCACCCACTCTCCGGTCAGCGCCGCGAGAGCGGGGTCCGCGCGGTTCGCTGTGGGGGCGAACGCCGGGCGCTCAAGGGTGCGTTGCGGAGCGGTGGCGGTGGGGGGAGCCGGGCGGCGCAGAGACGCAGCACGGGTGAAAAGGTTCATGGTTCACGTACCTACGTCATGACAAGAACGGCCGCAAGCCACCTTCAAGACCCGCGCACACGGTCGTCACCAATTCCCCGATCAATGAGCCGGATCCCGCGACCGAGCGGCTTTGCCATCTCTTTGCAACCCGCCTCTGTGCTGCCTCGTCTCTCCGCTCGATCAGTCACGCAGTCCACCGGTCGACCACCGGACGGACCGACGAAAGAGAGCGATTCATGCGCCGAACCGGCCTCAGTGCCATGGCACTTGCGTGCACCGCCGTGCTGGCGGGCGCGCTGCCCGCGTTCGCCGACGGGGCGAAGACGAGCCCGAGCCCCGTCCCCAGCGCCTCCCAGGCGCCCACCTCCGCCCCCAGTGCGCGGCCCAGCGCCAGTACCGCACCGAGTGCCGTGCCGAGCGCGGCTCCGACCCGGGTGCCGTCCTCGGGCCAGGTCTCCGTCGTGCCGAGCGGTGCGCCGAACACCGGTGTGCCGCCGACGACTTCGGACTCCTCGAACACGGGTGCGCTGGTCGGCGGCGGTGCCGCCGCGGCCGTCGTCCTCGGCGGCGGCGCCGTCTTCCTCGTACGCCGCCGGCAGGCGAACGGGGCATGAGTCCGCGCTCCGGGCGTGCCCTCGCCGCCATGGCGCTGGCCGCACTGCTCGTCGCCTGCGGCGGCCCCGGCGCCACCACCGGCAGCGCCACGAGCACGCCGTCCGCCTCCGCGCCGCCCCCGGCCAGGTCCGCCAAGCCGGTGTCCGCGGTGGGGCGATCCATCCCGGTCGGGCTCCGGATACCGGCCATCGGGGTCGACACCCCGGTGATGAAGCTGGGACTGGCGGCGGACGGCAGCGTGCAGGTGCCGCCGATCGCGGCGCACGACCGGGCGGGCTGGTACGAGCACTCCCCGACGCCGGGCCAGACCGGTCCGTCGGTGATCCTCGGCCATGTCACGGTCGGCGCCTACGGGGACGGAGTCTTCCGGCGTCTGGGGGAGCTGCACCGGGGCGAGAAGATCGTGGCGCGCCTGGAGAACGGCACGGCTGCGGTGTTCGCCGTGACCGCCGTCCGCACGGTGTCCAAGGCCCACTTCCCGTCGAGCGAGGTCTACGGGAACGTGAACCGGCCGGAGCTGCGGCTCATCACCTGCGGCGGCAAGCGGACCGGTGACGGCTACCTCGACAACGTGATCGTCTTCGCGGTGCTGAGCTCAGCCGCCCCCTGACCCGGCCACCCGGAACCCGGGCCGGCGGAACGTACGCCGTCGGCCCGGGGTCTTCTTCCACAAGCGCCCCTACGAGTGCCCCCACGACCCTGGAGAACGTTGAAACGGTCCCGTGAGAAGGCCGCGTCCGAGCTGTTCGCCGCCCTCTATCCGCGTCTCGCCGGCTGGTGCCGCCGGCTGGTCGACGACGACGAGACGGCCCACGAGATCGCCTCGGAGGCGTTCACCCGGCTCTGGGCCCGCTGGACGTCCGTGGCGGAGCCGCGCGGCTTCCTCTACGTCACCGCGGCCAACCTCGTCCGGGACCACTGGCGCAAGCTGGAGCGCGAACGCAGGGCCGTGCGCCGGGCGACCACGGAGGCCGCGGTGGCCCCGCACCCCGAACAGACGGACCCCTCGGTACGGCTGCTCGTGCAGTCCCTCCCGGAACGACTGCGCGTCCCGATCCTGCTGCACTACTACGCTGACATGCCGATCCGGGAGGTGTCCGTGCTGACCGGACGCAAGGAAGGAACCGTCAAGGCCGACCTCCACACGGCCCGCGAACTGCTCCGTGCCCACCTGAGGAGAAGCCTTGATCACACACTCTGACGAGGGCCCGGACTTCGACCCCGAGGACCCGCTCACCGTCCTCCTGCGGCCCCCTGCCGAGTACCTCGGCGCACCCCCCGGCCGCTACGAGGCAATCCGCCGCGGCGCGTCCCGCCGACGTCTCCTGCGCGCGGCTGCCGGAGCGGCCCTGACCTGCGGTGTCGCCGCACTCGTAGCGCTGCCCCTGCATCTGACCGGCTCCGCCGGTCCGACCTCCCCGGTGGTCCCTCTCGCCCCGCCGCCCGCGAGCAGCCCCTCGACGCTGCCCCCGTCGAAGGCCGCACCCGCCCCGGACACTCCGTCTCCCAGCGCCAGCGCCTCCACGGCCCCCGGCCGCCCGCCGGCCCCCCGCACCGCCCAGCCGTCCGCAAGCTCCGTGCCGACGGTCGCGCAGTCGGCCCGTATCGGAGGTGCCATCCCCTCCAGCAGGTGACCGACAACAGTTTTGAACACGTTCAACAACGGGCGTACGCTGCTGCCATGAGCGACAGAGCCGCCCTGCTGAAGGGCATCCGCGCCTGGCTGGCCTTCTTCGTCGTCTGCCTCGTGCTCAGCGGCGCCACGGCCTTCCCCCTGGTCCACGAACTGCGCTGGACCGAGGATGTGCTGAGGTCGCTGTCCGTCCCGGACCACGTCCCCGCCCTCATGGACTGGATCGAGCGCGTACGGCACGGACTCGACACCGCCGACGCCGACTACCCCTTCCTCCTCTACGGCACGGACTGGCTCGCCTTCGCCCACCTCGTCATCGCGGTTGCCTTCTACGGCCCCTATCGCGACCCGGTCCGCAACATCTGGGTCGTCGAGTTCGCGATGATCGCCTGCGCCGGGATCGTCCCGCTCGCCCTGATCTGCGGACCGCTCCGGGGGATCCCCTTCTGGTGGTCGGTGATCGACATGTCGTTCGGGGTCTTCGGGGTGATCCCGCTGTACGTCGTACGGAAGAAGATCAAGCGGCTGGAGACCCTCACCGGCCCGAACACCGCAGGGGCGCTCGCTGCTTGAGCGCCGGGAGCCCGGCGGTCGCGGCGTGCAGGGGCCTGCGGAGCCGAGCCGGACGCGGCGGGCGGAGACGGGTGCCGACCGTCGGCCCGAACACCGCACCCGCGCTCGCTGTGCGAGTGCCGGGAGTCGGCCGATCGTGGCGTGGAGGCCTGCGGAGTCGGGTCGGACGTGGCGGGCGGAGACGGGTGCCGACCGTTGGCCCGGACAGCGCCCCTGCGGTCGCTGTGCGAGTGCCGGGAGTCGGCCGATCGTGGCGTCGAGGCCTGCGGAGTCGGGTCGGACGTGGCGGGCGGAGACGGGTGCCGACCGTTGGCCCGGACAGCGCACGGGCGCTCGCTGTGTGCGTGCCGGGAGTCGGCCGATCGTGGCGTGGAGGCCTGCGGAGTCGGGTCGGACGTGGCGGGCGGAGACGGGTGCCGACCGTCGGCCCGAACACCGCACCGGCGCTCGCTGTGTGCGTGCCGGGAGTCGGCCGATCGTGGCGTCGAGGCCTGCGGAGTCGGGTCGGACGTGGCGGGCGGAGACGGGTGCCGACCGTTGGCCCGGACAGCGCACGGGCGCTCGCTGTGTGCGTGCCGGGAGTCGGCCGATCGTGGCGTGGAGGCCTGCGGAGTCGGGCCGGACGTGGCGGGCGGAGAGGGGTGCCCGCCGTAGGCCCGGGCTCGCCTCGCCCGGCCCGATCACCACGCTGGCGCCGGCTGCTTGAGCGCCGGAAGTCCGGCGGTCGCGGCGTACAGGCCCGCGGGGTCGGGCCGGAGGCGCCGCGCCGACCGTTGGCCCGGGCTCGCTCGCCGGCCCGGTGCTTGCCGCTTGACCGCCGGGAGCGCGATCCGCCGGCGGCCGGGTGCATCGTCGTCGATCCGGCCGGAATCGGGTATTCGTCGCCCGTCCGCGCTGCCGCAAGTGTCACCGGCCCTGAGGAGCGCGGCGGTGACGTCCGCGTTCGGGAGTCCGGCGGTCGCGGCGTGCGGCCGGACGGGCCGCGGGCGGCGACCGTCGGCCGGGCTCGGCGAAAAAAGTGTTATCCCGCCCGTCTCCACGGCGTCTCCTCTCGCGTCCCGCATTCCTCTCACACCCGGGAGCCCCCACATGCCCCGCCAGCGCCCGGCGCCCACTGTGATCCCCGACATAGCCACCACCCCCGGTACGGCTGAGAAGGTGCGGTCCAGCGGCATATGACCCGGGAGAGGACGTACGTGGACGAGCGGGCCGGGCATCAGTGGCGCTCCACCATCGCGGCAGCACAGGCCGGTGACCGGCAGGCACTGGACGATCTCGTCACGGGCTGGCTGCCGTTGGTCTACAACGTCGTCGGGCGTGCCCTGAACGGTCACGCCGACGTCGACGACGTCGTCCAGGAGACCATGCTGCGCGCCGTCGACAACCTCGGCTCGCTCCGCGACCCGGACAGCTTCCGGTCCTGGCTGATGGCGATCGCCATGCGGCAGATACGGGACCGGGCGCGCCGAAGGTCCCCTCGGCAACTGGACGAGGGCGCCGCCCGGGAGGCCACCGACTTCGCCGAACTCACCGTATTGCGGCTGCAGTTGGAGGGGCAGCGGCGCGAGGTCGCGGAGGCGGTGCGCTGGCTGGACGACGAGGACCGGCAGCTGCTGTCGCTGTGGTGGCTGGAGGTCGCGGGCGAGCTGACCCGGCGGGAGCTGGCCGCGGCCGTCGGCATCAGCAGGCAGCACGCCGCCGTACGCGTCCAGCGGATGAAGGAGCGCCTGGAGACCTCCCGCGGCATCGTGCGTGCGCTCGACGGAGCATGCCCGCAGCTGCGGGAGCTGACCGGCCGCTGGGACGGGCGGCCCGACTCGGTCTGGCGCAAGCGCCTGGCCCGCCACATCAGGGGCTGCGCCTACTGCGGCGACAGCCGCGAGTCGGTCGTACCGGCGGAGCGGCTCCTGGCCGGCATCGCCCTCGTGCCGGTCCCGGTCGGCTTCACGCTCTCCCTGGCCCTCGGCGGCAAGACGACCGTGGCCGCCGGCTCGATCGGCTGGTCCGCCAAGGTACTCGGCGTCCTGACCAAGCCCGCCGTCGCCGTCACGGCGAGCGCGACCATCGTCGCGGGCGGCGCCTACGTCGTCACCCAGACCCCGCACAGTCCGCCCCCGCGCGCCTCCAACACCCCCACGGCGTCGAGCACCCACCGCCCGCCGCCCCCGTCCGCCCCGCCCACGCCTTCCCCGTCCCCCTCGGTGACGAAGACGAAGGAGAAGAACGAGCTGTACGGCAGCGTCGTCGACGCCGTCGACAAGGCGCCCGCCCCGGACACCCGGCCCGCCGCCCTCCCGCACCGGCCCGCCTCCGGCATCACCAGCACCGGCGGAGCGCACGCCACCATGACCCATCGCGGAGACGGCGTGACGCTCACCGGCCAGGGCTATGTCCTGGTCCGCTGGCAGCTCGAACCGCAGTACCGGCCCGGCGGCCTGGTCCCGCCGAGCTGGACCGGTCTGAAGGGCAGGCTCTTCCATGTGGCCTCGGGCGGCGGCCGCCGTATGGACGACCGCGTCAGCACCACCGATCCCACGGCCACCGGCATGGGCAGCAAGGCGACCGGCTTCGACGTGCTGCCGCCCGGCACCCAGCAGATGTGGCAGAACGAGTACTTCTACCTCGACGGCCGCGTCACCCTCACCGTGAACGAACGCGGCGCCGACTACAACCTGAACGTCTTCCCGACCACCTGGGACGCCGTCGAGAAGGACATCACCACCGGCCCCGCCCAGGGCGCGATCCGCTACGGCCTGGTCCGCGACACCGGCAAGGACGACACCCCGGTCCCGCAGTACGTCACCCGTGCGTCCCCGTCCGACCCGGCGACGGTGGCCCAGCGCTCACGGGTCTAGCCGCTCAGCCGCCGCCCCGCAGGGCGCACAGGACGTCGACGCGGTTGGTCGTGATCGAGTCGACGCCGAGGTCGATGAGGCGGCGCATGGAGCGGCGGGTGTCCGGGGTCCAGACGGACAGCAGATACCCGTCGTGGTGGACGCGGGCGGCCAGGTCGCGGTCCACCAGGGAGAAGCGGTAGTTGAGCCAGCGCGGCTTCACCGCCGCGAGCAGCGCGGGGCGCGGCGGCGCCAGGCTGGTGCAGGTCAGGGCGATCTCGGCGGAGGTGTCGGCGGCGCGGACGGCGAGCATCGCGGTGGCGTCGGCGGTGTAGTAGACGCGGTCGGCCGCCTCCGCCTCCCGTACGGCATCCACGATGCGGCGCGCCGCCCGCACGTCCCGCAGCCCCGGCAGGTCCAGCATCAGCCGGGTGCCGTCGGTGGCGGCCAGCGCCTCTGCGAGCGTCGGCACCCCGCCGTCGGTGAGACCGCGCACCTCGGCAGCGGACAGCGAGCGGAGCGGCCGCTCGTGCTCCCACAGCCGTTTCAGCGTCTCGTCGTGCAGCAGCACGGGCACGCCGTCCCTGGTGAGCCGTACGTCGATCTCGACCGCGTCCGCGCCCTGTCGGAGCGCGGAACGCAGCGAGTCGATCGTGTTCTCGCGGACGCGGTAGGGGTCGCCGCGATGGGCCACGGCGGTCACGTTCTGCATGGCCCCATTGTGGAGGCCGTCCTGCTGGACGGCGTCAGGGGGCGAGCCAGGCCGAGGTGTAGGTGTCGATCTCGTCCCGGATCGCGGCCTTGCCGGCCTCGTCGAGGAAGGAGGCGTCGACCGCGCTCTTGGCGAGCGCGGCGAGGCCCTCCGCGTCGAGGTTCAACAGCCGTGCGGCGACGGCGTACTCGTTGTTGAGGTCGGTCCCGAACATCGGCGGATCGTCGGAGTTGATGGTGACGACGATCCCGGCCTTCACGAACTCCTTGATCGGGTGCTCGTCGAGGCTGCGGACCGCGCGCGTGGCGATGTTGGAGGTCGGGCAGACCTCCAGCGGGATCCGGTGCTCGGCGAGGTGCGCGAGGAGCTTCGGGTCCTGGAAGGAGTTCGTGCCGTGCCCGATGCGCTCGGCCCGCAGATGGGTGAGCGCGTCCCACACCGTCTCCGGCCCCGTGGTCTCGCCCGCGTGCGGCACGGAGCGCAGCCCCGCCGCGATCGCCCGGTCGAAATACGGCTTGAACTGCGGCCGCTCCACCCCGATCTCGGGTCCGCCGAGCCCGAACGACACCAGGCCCTCCGGCCGCAGCCGGTCGTCGGTGGCGAGCCGCGTCGTCTCCTCGGCGGCCTCGAGACCGGCCTCGCCGGGGATGTCGAAGCACCAGCGCAGCACCGCCCCGAACTCTGCCTCCGCCGCCTTCCGCGCGTCCTCGATGGCGTCCATGAAGGCCCGCTCGTCGATGTTGCGGCGGGTCGAGGACCACGGGGTGACGGTCAGCTCGGCGTAGCGCACCTGCTGCCGGGCCAGGTCCCGGGCGACCTCGTACGTCAGCAGCCGTACGTCCTCCGGGGTGCGGATCAGGTCCACGACGGACAGGTACACCTCGACGAAGTGGGCGAAGTCCGTGAAGGTGAAGTAGTCGACCAGGGCCTCGGGGTCGGTGGGCACCTTGGAGTCGGGGTGCCGGGCGGCCAGCTCCGAGACGATCCGGGGGGAGGCGGAGCCGACGTGGTGCACATGCAGTTCGGCCTTGGGCAGTCCGGCGATGAAGGCGTGCAGGTCGCGCGGCGCGGCGGCGAAAGCGCCCAGGTGCTGGGTCAAGGGTTCCTCCCCGGAACGGCGCCCCCGGGCGGCTGGCCCGAGCGGGACGCGGGTGATCGGCTGATCGGTGGGTCGGGATCATCGTAGGCCGGGTCCCGACGCGGCGGTGCCGCCGTCGCGCAAGTGCCGACCGGGCGGCGGAACCGCTGGGACAGGGCTTATACGATGGCCTGACGATCGACCGAGGGGGACACGGAACGTGGCGGACCAGACAGAGCCGCGCGGGGGCGCAGGAGCAGACCACGACCCGTGGGCGCCGCCGGAGCGCAAGACCTCGCTGGAGAAGGGCGGGCAGCCGGCCGCGGCCGGGCAGCAGCCTCTCCCGCAGGACCAGCAGCCGCCGCAGGTGCACGACCAGGCCACCGTGACGTCCCTGCCGGGCGACGGCTTCACCCCGCCCGGGTTCGGTGCTCCCGGCCATGCGCCCCCCGCCCCCGACGGCTGGTCCGAGTCCGCCGTGCCGCCCCCGCCTATAGCGCCGACCGGCCCCGGCGTCGGGCCGCAGGGCCCGGCGGCACCTGGTGGATACGGCTACCCCGCCTACCCGCAGGGCTACGGCTGGCCCGGTATGCAGCCGTACCCGCAGAACGGGATGGGCACCGCGGCGATGGTGCTGGGCATCCTGTCCTGCTGCATGTTCTGCCTCTACGGCATCGTCTCCGTCGTCCTCGGTGTCCTCGCGGTCGTCTTCGGCGTCAAGGGGAAGCGGCGGGCGGACCGCGGCGAGGCCAACAACCGCGGTCAGGCCCAGGCGGGCTTCATCACGGGCATCGTCGGGATCGTCCTCGGCATCGCCACGATGGTCCTGATGATCATCGCGATCGTCGCCGCCGTGCACGACGAGAGGAACAGAGTGGACGAGGGTCCCTCCTACAACTCCGCCCCCAGCCTCTCGGCCCCACTGGCGACCGGCACCTGACACCGGCCACGCCCGGCGAGGCATGGGGGACGAGACGGGCAGATCAGGACGGATCGGCTGCTTTGCCCACCCGCCTGCCTCGCCCGCTAGTCCGGCCCGGCTGGTCCCGCGGGCCTGGCCTGCCGGCGCACCTGCCTCGCCGTGTCGCTCGGTGACTGGCTGGCTTGGCTGGTGTCGCCCGGTCGCCCGCTTGCCTGGCCTGGCTTGGCTCGCCTTGTCCGGCCCGCATGGCTTGTCCCAACGGCCTGGTCCGGCGGACTGCCTGGCCCGTCTTGTCCCGCCTGCCTGGTCCGGCTACACGCCAGCCTCGCGCGGCCGCGCATCTGCCTCGGCTGGCTCGGCCCGCGTCGCCCGGACGCCCGCCTGGCCCCGCTCCGCCTCGCCCAGCTTGGCTCGTCCCGCCCGGCGCAAGCGGGCCGGGTGCGCGGGCGGGTCCGCTCACTTCTTCCGCAGCCGTTCCCGTGCCTCCATCAGTGCGAAGCCCAGTAGGTTCGGGCCCCGCCAGTGCTCCGGATCGGTTGCCGCCTCGTCGTCCGCCGCGAGGCCTATGCCCCACACCCGGTCCACGGGGCTTGCCTCGACCAGGACCCGGTCGCCGGTGTTCACCAGGAACTGCCGTAGGTCCGCGTGCGCGGCGAACTTGTGGACGCTGCCCTCGACCACGATCCCGAAGCGCTCGCGCTCCCATATCGCCTCGTCGAAGCCGCGCACCAGCCGCCCCGCCTTCTTGGCCTGGGACGGATGGCCCGCGGCCAGCACCCGCCGTTCCGCCTCCGTGTCGTCGAACAGCCGCGCCTTGGCCGCCATCATCCAGTGCTCGGCGGTCGCGTAGGCCACCCCGTCCACCGTGAACGGCGACGGCCACCACTGGCTCAGACAGCTCGGCCCCACCCGGCCGTCCGGCCGCGCCCGATGCCCCCAGAAGTGGAGGTACTTGACGCGTACTCCCGCGCGGACCGCCCTGGCCAGTGCCTCCCGGGAGTCGATCCTCCCGGTGGCGAACTCCCCCGTGATCTTTTCCATGCATGCGAGTCTCGCAGTCACCACTGACACTCCGTCCCCCCTTTTCCGAGCTCACTCGACACCTGGTCGACAGATTCCGTCGCGTAACCGAAAGGCAACAACGGAATCCCTTGTAGGAGTGCCATAGCTCTGTCAGGATCGGCACTCAAATCGAGCTGGAGCTACGCCACCCGCCCCCTGAGCCACGGGGCGACGGCGGAGGAGAGCGACATGCAGAACCCGGGCACCGCCACCCCGGAACGATTCCCCGCACAGGACCGCTTCGCGGACGGCGCGCAGTTCATCGCGGGCCGCCTGACGAAGGGCACCTCCGGCCGTACGCACGCGGTCGTCGACCCGTCGACGGGCGAGGAGGTCTACACGTACGAACTGGCCGGCCCCGACGACGTCGACGCGGCCGTGGCCGCCGCGCGCGAGGCCTTCCCCGGCTGGGCCGCCACCACCCCCGGCGAGCGCTCCGACGCGCTGCACCGCTTCGCCGCCGTACTCGCCGACCGCGCCGAGGACTTCGCCCGCGCGGAGAGCCTGCAGTGCGGCAAGCCGCTGAAGCTGACGCGCGAGTTCGACGTCCCGGGCACCATCGACAACACCGCCTTCTTCGCGGGCGCCGCCCGGCACCTGCAGGGGCAGTCCGCCGGTGAGTACTCCGGTGACCACACCTCGTACGTACGCCGTGAGCCCATCGGTGTCGTCGGGTCGATCGCGCCCTGGAACTACCCCCTCCAGATGGCCGCCTGGAAGATCCTCCCGGCGATCGCCGCGGGCAACACCATCGTGCTGAAGCCGGCCGAGCTGACCCCGCTCACCTCACTGCTGTTCGCGCAGGCGGCCACCGACGCCGGCATTCCGGACGGTGTCGTCAACATCGTCACCGGCACCGGCAAGGAGGCCGGTGAGCGTCTCGTCGGCCATCCCGACGTGGCCATGACCTCCTTCACCGGCTCCACCGCCGTCGGCAAGCGCGTGGCCGAGATCGCCACCGCCACCGTCAAGCGCCTCCACCTGGAGCTCGGCGGCAAGGCGCCCTTCGTCGTCTTCGACGACGCGGACCTGGAGGCCGCCGTCAACGGCGCGGTCGCGGGCGCGCTCATCAACACCGGGCAGGACTGCACGGCCGCCACGCGCGCGTACGTGCAGCGCCCGCTCTACGAGGCGTTCGTCGAGCGGACCGCCGCCCTGATGGAGACCGTCCGGCTCGGCGACCCCTTCACGGCCGGCACCGACCTCGGCCCGCTGATCTCGCACGTCCAGCGCGACCGCGTCGCCGGCTTCGTCGACCGGGCGCGCTCCTACGCGCGCGTGGTGACCGGCGGCGAGGCCCCCAAGGGCGAACTCGAGAACGGCGCCTACTACCGGCCCACCCTGGTCGCGGACGCCGCCCAGGACAGCGAGATCGTCCAGGCGGAGATCTTCGGACCGGTTCTGGTGGTCCTGCCCTTCGACAGCGACGACGAGGGAATCAGGCTCGCCAACGACACCCCGTACGGCCTCGCCGCCTCCGCCTGGAGCCGTGACGTCTACCGGGCGAACCGTGCCACCCGCGAGATCAAGGCGGGCTGCGTGTGGATCAACGACCACATCCCGATCATCAGCGAGATGCCGCACGGCGGCTATAAGGCGTCCGGCTTCGGCAAGGACATGTCCGCGTATTCGTTCGAGGAGTACACGCAGATCAAGCACGTCATGTTCGACAACACGGCGGTGGCCAGGAAGGACTGGCACCGCACCGTCTTCGGGGACCGCTAGCCGAACCGGCCGCACGACCGGCGGCCACACTCCCGAAAGGGCACCACGCGCATGGAGCAGTACGAGCCCGACCGCCCGACGCCGGCCGTGGCGGCCGCGATGCGGCGCAGCCTGAGCAACGGCCGGGCGGCGATGACCCGGCGGTCCCTGATACGCGCCTCCGCGGGCGGCGCGCTCACAGTCGGCGGTCTCGCGGCGCTGAGCGGCTGCGGGATCCCCGCCGCGGGCAAGACACAGGGCGGTGTGTCCGCCGACGACCACTCGGCGAAGGAGAAGGTGATCAACTTCTCCAACTGGCCCGAGTACATCGACGTGGACGACAGCGGCAAACACCGCCCGACGCTGGACGCGTTCGGCAAGCGGACCGGTATCACGGTCAAGTACACCGAGGACATCAACGACAACGACGAGTTCTTCGGCAAGATCCAGCCGCAGCTCGCCGCGGGCCAGGACACCGGCCGTGACCTCCTCGTGCTCACCGACTGGCTGGCCGCCCGCATGATCCGCCTGGGCTACGTCCAGAAACTGGACGCGTCCAACCTGCCGCACGCCTTCGCCAACCTGTCGGACCAGTTCCGCAGCCCCGACTGGGACCCCGGGCGCGCCTACTCCTACCCCTGGCAGGGCATCTCGACCGTCATCGCCTACAACAAGAAGGCGCTCGACGGCACAGAGGTGAAGTCGGTCTCCGACCTGCTCGACAACCCCAAACTCAAGGGCCGGGTCGGCTTCCTGACCGAGATGCGCGACAGCATCGGCATGACCATGCTCGACATGGGCAAGGACCCGGCGAAGTTCACCGACGACGACTTCGACGCGGTGATCGCCCGTCTGCAGAAGGCCGTGGACAAGGGCCAGATCCGCCGCTTCACGGGCAACGACTACACGTCGGACCTCACCAAGGGCGACTTCGCCGCGTGTGTCGCCTGGGGCGGCGACATCGTCCAGCTGCAGGCGGACAACCCGGACGTCGGCTACGTCATCCCCGACAGCGGCTACATGACGTCGACCGACAACATGCTGATCCCCAACAAGGCCCGCCACAAGACGAACGCCGAGCGGCTCATCGACTACTACTACGAGCCGGAGCCGGCCGCCGAACTCGCCGCGTACATCAACTACGTGAGCCCGGTCGCGGGAGTGGTTCCCTACCTTGCCAAGATCGACAAGTCGGCGGCGAGCAACCCGCTGATCGTCCCCGACAAGGCCATGCAGGCCAAGTCCCATGCCTTCCGCTCGTTGAGCTCGAAGGAAGAGACGGCCTACCAGCAGAAGTTCGCGAAGCTCACAGGGGCGTGACGAAGATGACGACAGACAACAGCGGCGACGTCCGCCTCTCGGGCATCAGCAAGACCTACGGCTCCTTCACCGCCGTACACCCGCTCGACCTGACCGTGCCGCAGGGCTCCTTCTTCGCCCTGCTCGGCGCCTCCGGCTGCGGCAAGACCACCACCCTGCGCATGATCGCCGGCCTGGAGGAGCCCTCCGGCGGCACCGTCCACCTCGGCGACCAGGAGGTCACACATCTGCCGCCGTACAAGCGGCCGGTGAACACGGTCTTCCAGTCCTACGCCCTCTTCCCGCACCTCGACATCTTCGAGAACGTCGCCTTCGGTCTGCGCCGCCGCGGCATCAAGTCGGTGAAGAAGCAGGTCGAGGACATGCTGGAGCTGGTCCAGCTGGGCGAGCAGGCCCGCAAGAAGCCGCACCAGCTCTCCGGCGGCCAGCAGCAGCGCGTGGCCGTGGCCCGCGCACTGATCAACCATCCCAAGGTGCTCCTCCTCGACGAGCCCCTCGGCGCCCTCGACCTCAAGCTGCGCCGTCAGATGCAGCTGGAGCTCAAGCGCATCCAGACGGAGGTCGGCATCACCTTCATCCATGTCACGCACGACCAGGAGGAGGCCATGACCATGGCCGACACCGTCGCCGTGATGAACGCGGGCCGCGTCGAACAGCTCGGCTCGCCCACCGACCTCTACGAGAACCCGAACACCACCTTCGTGGCCAACTTCCTGGGCACCTCGAACCTGATCGAGGCCGAGGTCGACACCAAGAACGGCGACGACATCGTCCTCAAGGCGGGCGGCGGCAAGCTGGTGCTGCCCGAGGCGCGATGTTCCGCGCCGACGACGACCGGCGGCAAGGTCCTGGTCGGCGTCCGCCCGGAGAAGATCTCCCTCACGCACGCCGACGACGCGGGCGAGATCGCCGAGGGCCGCAACCGGATCACCGGCAGGATCGCCGACTCCTCGTTCATCGGCGTCTCCACGCAGTACGTCGTCGACAGCCCCGTCTGCCCCGAGTTCGAGGTGTACGCGCAGAACATCGACCGCGACGCCCGGCTGGTGCCCGGCGCCGAGGTCGTCCTGCACTGGAACCCGGCCCACACCTTCGGCCTCGACGCGACTCAGGACATCGACGCCGGTGTCGCCGAGGTCGAGGAGGACGCCGCCTGATGGCCGCCGTCACCGAGGCGCCACCCCTGGCGCCCGCCCCCGAGACCAAGCCCCCGCGCAAACGGGGCCGCCTGGTGCCGTACTGGCTGCTGCTCCCCGGCATCCTCTGGCTGATCGTCTTCTTCGCGCTACCGATGATCTACCAGGCCTCCACGTCCGTGCAGACGGGCTCCCTGGAGGAGGGCTACAAGGTCACCTGGCACTTCGCCACCTACTGGGACGCGCTGTCCGAGTACTGGCCGCAGTTCCTGCGCTCGGTCCTGTACGCGGCCGCGGCCACGGTGCTGTGTCTGCTGCTGGGCTACCCGCTGGCGTATCTGATCGCCTTCCGCGCGGGACGCTGGCGCAACCTGATCATGGTGCTGGTGATCGCGCCGTTCTTCACCAGCTTCCTGATCCGCACCCTCGCCTGGAAGACGATCCTCGCGGACAGCGGCCCGGTGGTGAGCACCCTCCACGCGCTGCACGTCCTGGACGTCACCAACTGGCTCGGCTGGACCTCCGGCGACCGCGTCCTGGCCACCCCGCTCGCGGTGGTCTGCGGACTGACGTACAACTTCCTGCCGTTCATGATCCTGCCGCTCTACACCTCGCTGGAGCGCATCGACGGGCGGCTGCACGAGGCGGCCGGCGACCTGTACGCCAAACCCTGGACCACCTTCCGCAAGGTCACCTTCCCGCTGTCGATGCCCGGCGTGGTCTCCGGCACGCTGCTGACCTTCATCCCGGCGGCCGGCGACTACGTCAACGCCGAACTCCTCGGCTCGACCGACACCCGCATGATCGGAAACGTCATCCAGACCCAGTTCCTGCGGATCCTGGACTATCCGACGGCGGCGGCCCTCTCCTTCATCCTCATGGCCGCGATTCTCCTCATGGTCACCCTCTACATTCGCAAGTCCGGGACGGAGGATCTGGTTTAAATGTCCGTCCTCAACTGGCTCAAGCGCCATCTCGTCGTCATCGCGGGACTGCTGACACTCGGATATCTCCTGCTCCCGAACGTCATTGTCACAGTATTCTCCTTCAACAAACCGAAGGGGCGCTTCAACTACCAGTGGCAGCAGTTCTCCACGGACGCGTGGAAGGATCCCTGCGGTGTCGCCGACATGTGCGGCTCGCTGTCGATCAGCCTTCAGATCGCCCTCTGGGCGACGATCGGCGCCACCGTCCTCGGCACGATGATCGCCTTCGCACTGGTCCGCTACCGGTTCCGCGCGCGGGGCACCGTGAACTCGCTGATCTTCCTGCCGATGGCGATGCCCGAGGTCGTCATGGCGGCCTCGCTGCTCACCCTGTTCCTCAACCTGGGTGCCCAGCTGGGCTTCTGGACGATCCTGATCGCCCACATCATGTTCTGCCTCAGCTTCGTCGTCGTCGCCGTCAAGGCACGCGTGATGTCCATGGACCCGCGCCTGGAGCAGGCCGCACAGGACCTCTACGCCGGTCCGGCGCAGACCTTCCTGCGTGTCACCCTGCCCATCGCGGCCCCGGGAATCGCCGCCGGTGCGCTGCTGTCCTTCGCGCTCTCCTTCGACGATTTCATCATCACCAATTTCAATGCGGGCTCGACCGTCACGTTCCCCATGTTCGTCTGGGGCTCGGCACAGCGCGGAACGCCCGTTCAGATCAATGTCATCGGTACGACGATGTTCCTCGTCGCCGTATTGTTGGTCCTTTCTTCGATGCTCATCGGGAATCGCCGCAACAAGCAAAAGGCGTAGTCGCAGAAGCCCTGTAGGGAGTTGAAATCATGGCCCCAAGCGCCATGAACCGTTGGACGAAGTCTCTTTCCGACGCACAGCCGGTCCCGTACTGGCTGGAAGACCCCGGCAAGCCCCACCCCGAGCCCGCGCTCACCGGCGCCGAGACCTGCGATCTGCTGGTCGTCGGCGGCGGCTACAGCGGACTGTGGACCGCGCTCATCGCCAAGGAGCGCGACCCCGCACGGGATGTCGTCCTGCTGGAAGGCCGCGAGGCGGGCTGGGCCGCCTCGGGTCGCAACGGCGGCTTCTGCGCCGCCTCCCTCACCCACGGCCTGCCCAACGGCCTGGCCCGCTGGCCCGACGAGATCCACAAGCTGCAGGAACTGGGCGCCCGCAACCTCGACGAGATCGAGAAGGCGGTCGCCCGCCACTCCCTCGACTGCGACTTCGAGCGCACCGGCGAGATCGATGTCGCCACCGAGACCTACCAGGCGTGGGAACTGCGCGACTGGTACGAGGAGATGGAGCGCGAGGGCCTCGCCGAGGGCGTCGAGTTCCTGGACGCGGAAGCGGTACGGGAACAGGTCGACTCACCGACGTTCCAGGCCGGCCTCTGGGACCGTCGTGGCGTCGCCATGCTTCACCCGGCGAAGCTCGCCTGGGGTCTCAAGCGCGCCTGCCTCGCCCTCGGCGTCCGCATCTACGAGCACACCCCCGCCCTCACCCTGAAGCCGTACGGCGCCGGCATGGCCGTACGCACCCCCTACGGCTCCGTCCGCGCCCGCAAGGTCGCGCTCGGCACCAACATCTTCCCGAACCTGATCAAGCGCGTACGGGCCTACACCGTCCCGGTCTACGACTACGCACTGATGACCGAGCCGCTCAGTGAGGAGCAGCTGGCGTCGATCGGCTGGAAGAACCGCCAGGGCCTCGGGGACAGCGCCAATCAGTTCCACTACTTCCGGCTGTCCGCCGACAACCGCATCCTGTGGGGCGGTTACGACGCGATCCACCACTACGGCGGCCGGGTGCGCCGCGAGTACGACGACCGTCCGGAGACCTACGCCAAGCTCGCCGGGCACTTCTTCACCTGCTTCCCGCAGCTGGAGGGCGTCCGCTTCACGCATGCGTGGGGCGGCGCGATCGACACCTGCTCGCGCTTCTCGGCGTTCTTCGGCACCGCGCACCAGGGCAACGTCGCCTACGCGGCGGGCTACACGGGCCTCGGTGTGGGCGCCACCCGCTTCGGTGCCGAGGTGATGCTCGACCTGCTGGCGGGACGGACCACGGAGCGGACCTCGCTGGAGATGGTCCGCAAGAAGCCGCTGCCGTTCCCGCCCGAGCCCTTCGCCTGGACCGGCATCGCGCTCACGAAATGGTCCCTCGCCCGCGCGGACGCGCACGGCGGCCGCCGCAATCTCTGGCTGCGGACGATGGACCGACTCGGGCTCGGTTTCGACAGCTGAGGTACCCGATGCACGGCACTTTGTGATCCAGATCACTTCAGTGGGTCGGGGAAACCCGCGTAATGCCCGCCGGGAGACCTCCCTCTCTCCCGTGACGCGACCAGCGTCCAGGAGAGACAGGAGGTCTCCTCATGGCTGGGGCGAACACGGCGGTCGAGTGGCTGGCGTCCGTTGCTCCGGATCCCGAGGCCTGCCGCTGGGAGTGGGAGCGCAATCCCCTGGGGATCGCGCTGCTGCCCGCGGGCAAGGCCTGGGACGTGCTCATCCTTCCGGCCGGGCTCGGCTATGCCACGCTCGACGTCCTCACCCGTTTCCTGGACCGGCCGGGCCCGGTGCTTGTCGACTTCGGGGACGCCCGCATGGGCTTCTTCGTGCCGCCGGGCACCGCGGCCCGCTGGCTGGGCACCGGCATCCGTACGGCGGGGGCCGGCACCTGGATCGTGGTGCCGTACCCGGGACGCTCGACCGGCGGCGTCCGCTGGCTGGTCCCGCCGGACGGCTCGGGCACGCTCACGGACCCGGCGCTTCTCGAACTGGCGATGCACGAGGCGGCGGCGGGTCTGGCACGGGAGGAGGACGGCTGACGGACCACTGATGGCCAGAGGTCTATACAGACGGCTTGCACAGACGGCTTACGGCTTGCGCAGACGGCTTACGAAGACGGACTGCTCGCACTCACCGCACTCGCGTCGGCCCCCGCGCGGCCGGCGCGGACCAGGAACATCCACAGAGACGAGATCAGCACCGTGCACAGACACCAGCTGGCCACGACGTCCAGGGGCCAGTGATAGCCGCGCCGCACCAGCCCGAACCCGACGGCGAGATTGACGACGGCGCAGGCGGCGAGCAGTGCACGGCGGGCGTACGCCGCGCTGAGCCAGGGGAGCAGGAGCAGGGTCGCCGAGCCGTAGGCGACGGCGGCCGTCGCGGTGTGGCCGGACGGGTAGTAGCCGGTCGCCGGAGGTACGAGGGGGGTGCCCGGGCGGTCGATCAGTTCCTTGAGCGGCACGACCAGGGCCGGGACCAGCGCCATCAGCAGCGCGGCCGCGAGCGGCGGCAGCCACCAGCGGTACGTCCCCGCCGCACGGGCCCGCCAGGCCACGTACGCCAGGACGACGGCGAGCACAGGCACCGCCACCCCGATGTTGCCCAGGTCGGCGAGGAGTTCCGAGAAGCGGTCGGGGTGCGCGAGGGCGCCGCTGACCCGCCGATCCACGCCCAGCAGCGGGCCGCTCGACACGACCTGCCAGGTGATCAGCGCGAAGAGGAGGGCGGGAAGCCCGAGAAGGAGAAGAAAGGAGGTCGGCCGCCCCGGAACAGGGGGGGTAGTTCCGAGGCGGCCGATCAGATCGGATCGACGCCCACCCCGGGGGGTTTGGGGCGGGCGACTGTCCGATCGGTGAGGAGATCCGGAGCCGGAAGCTCCGTGTGTGTGCGCGAGGGCACGACCAGGTCGTAGCTGGGGAGGCCACGGCCTGAAATCGCCCACAGTCCCCTGTGAGCGGGGTGTATCTCTCATCTGGGTAGAACCTACGGCAGCGGATGGGCGGAAGACAGACGGAATCGCGTCCCGCCATCCACCTCGCACACGTTCTTCACATGGCCTGACGCCCACCGCCCCGGACCCGGAATCCCGAGGGGTGCCAGGGGTGGGGCCAGTGATGCGCATGGGGCGCGCATCCTGTGTGTGAGCTGGGGATTCCGCTTGGCTCAGATCCGCGCGAAGGCCTGCTCGATGATGTCGAGACCCTCATTCAGGAGGTCCTCGCCGATGACCAGCGGAGGCAGGAAGCGGAGGACGTTGCCGTAGGTGCCACAGGTCAGGACCAGCAGGCCCTCGGCGTGGCAGGCCTTGGCCAGCGCGGCGGTCGCCTCGGGGTTCGGCTCCTTGGTCGTACGGTCCTTGACCAGCTCGATGGCGATCATCGCGCCGCGGCCGCGGACGTCACCGATGACGTCGAACTTCTCGGCCATGGCGCCGAGGCGGGCCTTCATGACCGCCTCGATGTTCTTCGCCTTGGCGTTGAGGTCGAGCTCCTTCATCGTCTCGATCGAGCCGAGCGCACCGGCGCAGGCGACCGGGTTGCCGCCGTAGGTGCCGCCCAGGCCGCCCGCGTGCGCGGCGTCCATGATCTCGGCGCGACCGGTGACCGCGGCCAGCGGCAGTCCGCCCGCGATGCCCTTGGCGGTGGTGATCAGATCCGGGACGATGCCCTCGTCCTCGCACGCGAACCACTGACCGGTGCGGCAGAAGCCGGACTGGATCTCGTCGGCGACGAAGACGATGCCGTTGTCGGCGGCGAACTTCCGGATCGCGGGCAGGAAGCCCTTGGCGGGCTCGATGAAGCCGCCCTCGCCGAGCACCGGCTCGATGATGATCGCGGCGACGTTGTCCGGGCCGACCTGCTTGCTGATCTGGTCGATGGCCTGCGCGGCGGCCTCGGGACCGGCGTTCTCCGGGCCGGTCGGCCAGCGGTAGCCGTAGGCGACCGGCACGCGGTAGACCTCGGGCGCGAACGGTCCGAAGCCGTGCTTGTACGGCATGTTCTTCGCCGTCAGCGCCATCGTCAGGTTGGTACGGCCGTGGTAGCCGTGGTCGAAGACGACGACGGCCTGGCGCTTGGTGTACGCGCGGGCGATCTTGACGGCGTTCTCGACGGCCTCGGCGCCGCTGTTGAACAGCGCGGACTTCTTGGCGTGGTCACCCGGAGTGAGCTCGGCGAGGGCCTCGGCGACCGCCACGTAGCCCTCGTACGGGGTGACCATGAAACAGGTGTGGGTGAAGTCCGCGAGCTGCGCGGACGCCCGGCGTACGACGGCCTCGGCGGACGCGCCGACGGACGTCACCGCGATGCCGGAGCCGAAGTCGATGAGCCGGTTGCCGTCGACGTCCTCGATGATCCCGCCGCCCGCGCGCGCGGTGAACACGGGCAGCACGGAGCCCACGCCCTGCGCGACCGCGGCGGTACGGCGGGCCTGCAGTTCCTGCGACTTCGGGCCGGGGATGGCGGTGACGATCCGGCGCTCCTGCGGAAGTGCACTCATGAGGGGCTCCTGGGGGTGTGCGGCCTTGGACACAGGCTCTTACGGGCTCTTGCCTTCTTTTCTCGCAGATTAGGACCGGGAGAGGGGGGTGGGCATGCTCCATGTGGGCGCTGTCGGGGGTTCGGGTTTGTCCGCGGTGGACATGGCGCCCGGTGCGGGGCCCGGCCGCGTAAGCGGTGAACTCCCCGTGCCGGGGCGTTAGATTGACCGCTGACGGTGGACGGAACGGCTGGTCAGGGAGCGAGGGCGATGGACAGCGACGGGACGCAGGACACACGGGGTACGCATGCGAATCCTGTGCCGCGTCCGGCAGGTCCGCCGGAGGTACCGCCGAGGCCCATGGCTGCACCCGGCGTGCCGCCGCGGCCGGACGGCTCGGCGTTCCTGACGTGGCTCCGGGCGCCGCGCCCGGAGACACCGCCCGGCGTCTGGCGGTTCGGGCATCGGCCGCGGCCCCAGGAGCAGCCCGAACTCATCCCCGCCCGCCAGCTGGTCAGCGGCGCGGTGATCGCGTTCCTCGTCGGCTGGCTGATCTGGTCGCTGCTGTGGAACGGCTACCTCGGCGGCTGGTGGCTGCTCCCGCTGTACGCGATGATCCCCGACTCCTGGGCCCAGCCGCACAGCATCGCCTCGGTCGTGGTCGTCTACGCCTACTACGTGCTGATCGCCCTGGTCATCATGATCGGCGTCGGCAGGCTCGGCCGCTGGGGCGAGATCTGGCGCCGCTACGGCCCGCCGGCCTGGCGCCAGGCGGCGCCCCGCGCCGAACGCCCGCCCGCCCCCGAACAGGACCCCGCCGAGTGGCCCCAGCTCCGCGCCGCCGGAGCCGCCGACGCCGCCGAGCGGCTGGCCGCCGAGGCGCGGGCCGGGCTGATGCGGGACGTCGACCACGCCCGGATCGTGCGCGCCTGGCAGGGCGTGCGCACCGGCCGGCACAGCCTCGCCGCGTTCACCGGGGCGGTGCTCAAGGACGGCGCCGCCGCCTGTCTGCACCCCTCCGGGGAACGCGACCTGCCGGCCCGGCTCGCCCGGCACGACCTGCTGACCGGTCAGGTACGGCTCGGCACGACCGCCGACGATCCCCGCAACCCCTACGCCTACCGCGGTGCCGGTCTCGGTCTCGGCCCCGAGCTGCTCGGCACCTCCCTGCTCGCCGTCGGCCCGGCAGGCTCCGGCAAGACCGGCACCGTGGTGCGGCCGCTCGCCGAGTCGCTCTGTCTGCACGCCCTCGCCGGACGGGCCGCGGTCGTCGTGGTCGGCGCGGCGGGCGCGGGGCTCGGACCGGTCGACGCCTACGACGTCGTCGTCAGGATCGGGAATCCGGAGTCGGTGTACGACCTGGACCTGTACGGCGGGACGAGCGACCCGGACGAGGCCGCGGCCGTGCTGGCCGAGGCGCTGGTCGGGGACCTCGCCGATCCGCACCCGGGCAGTGACAGCCGCCGGTCCACGACCGTGCTCGCCCAGCTGCTCGGCCCCTTCCGGGCGGTCCACGGCCGCTTCCCCTCCGTGCCGGAGCTGCGGCAGCTGCTGGACGGATCGCCCGGGCCGCTGGAGGAGCTGCGTACCGCGCTGCAGGGTTCCGGGCAGGAGTCGCTGCTGCGGGAACTGGACGCCCGGGAGCGGCAGTTGGGGCACCCGGGGGATGTGGCCGCGGTGCTGGCGGACCGGGTGGCGCTGCTGGACCGGCCCGCCTTCGCGGGGTTCTTCGACACGTCGGGGCAGTCCAAGCCCTTCTCCCTCAAGGCCCTCGACCACCCGGTGCGGGTCCGCATCGACCTGCCAGAGCGCGGACACGCGGACGCCTCGCGGATGCTGGCGCGGCTGGTGCTCGCGCAGTTCACCGCGAGCGTGGCGGTACGCGAGGACCGGTCGCTGTTCGCCTGCCTGGTGCTGGACGACGCGACGGGGGTGGTGACCCCGGAATCGGTGCGCGGGATCCAGCGGCTGCGGTCCGGGAACGCAGGCGTCGTACTGACCCTGCGGACCCTGGACGATGTGCCGAGGCCGCTGCGCGGGCCGCTGCTCGGCTCCACCGGATGCCGTATGGCGCTGTCCGGGCTCACCCCGTGGGACGGACAGGACTTCGCCGAGGTCTGGGGCAAGGAGTGGACCGAGGCACGGGACGTCACCGACCGGCAGATCATCGCCGAGACCCCGGCCGGCAA
Organism: Streptomyces longisporus; assembly: GCF_039532765.1. NCBI lineage: Bacteria > Bacillati > Actinomycetota > Actinomycetes > Kitasatosporales > Streptomycetaceae > Streptomyces > Streptomyces longisporus. The sequence continues at coordinate 78,178 of NZ_BAAASG010000017.1, read as the reverse complement.
GGCCGTCCACATGCTCCGGCGTGTCATCACCGGCAAGGCGCCCACCGCGCGGGCCGTGACCGTCCGGCAGGTCGAACGGGAGCGTTGGTCGGCGTCCGAGCTGGCGCACGGGGTGCCGCCCGGACATGCGGTGCTGTCGCTGACGACCGTCAAGGGAGAGCACGCGCCGCCGCTGCTGGTGGATCTGAGGGGTTAGGTCTGGACTTCACCGGACCCGGTGACCGTACGGTGAGGCAGAATCGGCACAGGCCGTTCATACCTGGCGGCCAAAAGATCAAAAGGTTCGCCCGATCCCCGCAAACCTGACCTGAAGGCCTCATGCCCCCGACACTCGCCTCGCTCGTCCACCACTCCGCGCTCAAACTCACCGTGCGCGCGGGTGAGGACCGCCTCGACGTGCCGGTCCGCTGGGCGCACGCCAGCGAGCTCGCCGATCCCGTGCCGTACATGGAGGGCGGGGAGCTGCTGCTGATCACCGCGCTGAAGCTGGACGCGGAGGATCCGGGGGCGATGCGGCGGTATGTGAAGCGGCTGGTGGGGGCGGGAGTCGTCGGACTCGGCTTCGCCGTCGGGGTCAACTACGAGGAGATCCCGAAGGCGCTGGTCGACGCGGCCGAGGGCGAGGGCCTCCCGCTTCTGGAAGTGCCACGGCGGACGCCCTTCCTCGCCATCAGCAAGGCCGTGTCCGCGGCGATCGCCGCGGACCAGTACCGGGCGGTGACGGCGGGCTTCGCCGCCCAGCGCGAACTGACCAAGCAGGCGCTGACCGGCGGACCCGAGGGAGTGCTGTCCGCGCTCGCCTCGCAGGTCGACGGATGGGCCGCGCTGTACGACGCCTCGGGCGCCGTCGTCGCGACCGCGCCGGAGTGGGCGACGCGGCGGGCCGCGCGGATCACGGCGGACGTGGAGCGGCTGCGGGAGCGGCCCGCGCCGGCGTCCTCGGTGGTCGGCCCCCCGGACAACGAGGACCGCGTCGAACTGCACTCCCTGGGGGCGGGACGGCGACCGCGGGCCGCGCTCGCGGTGGGGACGGCGGCTGCGCTGGGCACAGCGGAGCGGTACGCGGTCCACTCGGCGATCGCGCTGCTGACGCTGACGACGGAACGGTCGAGGTCGCTGCACGCCGCGGAACAGCGCATCGGCGCGGCCGTGCTGCGGATGCTGCTGGCGGGGGAGCCGGACCATGCCCGGGCCGTCGCGGGCCATCTGTACGGGGGGCTGCTGGACGCCCCCTTCCGGTTGATCATCGCCGAGTCGGCCGCGCGGGCCGCCGCCGACGCGGGCGGCGATCCGCTGGCCGGGCTCGCCGAGATCGTGGAGTCGGCGGCCGCGCGGGCGGGGGAGGCCGTGCTGGTCGTGCCCGAGGGGGAGCGGTTGGTCGTGCTGGCCGCGGACGGGGGTGCGGCGGTCACGGCGTGCGGGGAGTACGCGGCGGTGGTCGAGGCCGCGCGGGGCGGGGCGGAGGCGGGGCGGGACACCGCCGGCGGTGAGGAGGACGAGCTGGTGGTCGGGGTGTCGGCGCCGGTGGGGCCGATCGCGGCCGCGGCGGCCTACAAGCAGGCCGAGCAGGCGTTGTCGGTGGCCCGGCGGCGGGGGCGGGTGTTCGTGGGGCACGAGCAGTTGGCGGCGGGGTCGGTGCTGCCGTTGCTGGCGGATGACGCGGTGAAGGCGTTTGCGGACGGGTTGCTGCGGGCGTTGTACGAGCATGACGCGACCGGGCGGGGGGATCTGGTGGCCTCGCTTCGGGCGTGGTTGTCGCGGCATGGGCAGTGGGACGCGGCGGCTGCGGATCTGGGGGTGCACCGGCATACGTTGCGGTACCGGATGCGGCGGGTGGAGGAGATTCTGGGGCGGTCGCTGGACGATCCGGATGTACGGATGGAGCTGTGGCTGGCGTTGAAGGCAACGTCTGCGGACTAGCCGCCGGGCAGCTTCTCCGCCCCCGTCGCCCCTTCCCGTCCCGACCCTGGGGGCTCCGCCCCCAGACCCCCGTTCGGCCTGAACGGCCTCGTCCTCAAACGCCGGACGGGCTGAAAACCAGCCCCTCCGGCGTTTGAGGAGCGCCACCACGCCAATCCGGCGCACCCCCCACCCCCCACCCAGGCACCCCGGCCAAACACTCCCCCACCACCACCGCCCTACCGTGGACCCGACCACCCTGCACACCCCCTAACGCGGAAGGGCCGGGACCACATGACTTCCACCACCGCCTTCTGGCTCGCCGGCCGCCAGGCCACGGGCGAGGACACCTTCGACGTCACCTCCCCGTGGGACGGCCGCCTGGTCGGCAAGGTGAGCGTGCCGACCGACGCCCAGGTCGAGGAGGCCGTCGCCGCCGCCCACGCCGTCCGCGAGGACTTCGCCGCCACCCCGGCCCACGTCCGCGCCGCCGCCCTCGACCACGTCAGCCGCCGGCTCGTCGAGCGCACCGAGGAGATCGCCCGGCTGATCTCCGCCGAGAACGGCAAGCCGATCAAGTGGGCCCGCGGCGAGGTCGGCCGCGCGGTCTCCGTCTTCCGGTTCGCCGCCGAAGAGGCCCGCCGCTTCAACGGCGGCGAGGCCCAGCGCCTCGACACCGACGCCGGCGGCCAGGGCCGTCTCGCCCTCACCCGCCGCTTCCCGAAGGGCGTCGTCCTCGGCATCGCGCCCTTCAACTTCCCGCTCAACCTGTGCGCCCACAAGGTCGCCCCGGCGATCGCGGCCGGCGCGCCGATCATCCTGAAGCCGGCGCCCGCCACCCCGCTCTCCGGCCTGATCATCGGTGACCTGCTCGCCGAGACGGACCTCCCGGCCGGCTCCTGGAGCATCCTCCCGGTGGCCAACGACAAGATGCCCGCCCTGGTCCAGGACGAGCGCCTGCCGGTCATCTCCTTCACCGGTTCCGAGAAGGTCGGCTACGCGATCATGGACTCGGTGCCGCGCAAGCACTGCACCCTGGAGCTGGGCGGCAACGGCGCGGCCGTCGTGCTCGGCGACTACGCCTCCGACGCGGACCTCGACTGGGCCGCCACCCGCATCGCCACCTTCTCCAACTACCAGGGCGGCCAGTCCTGCATCTCCGTGCAGCGCGTCATCGCGGACGCGTCGGTGTACGACCGTCTGCTGCCGCGTATCGTCGCCGCCGTCGAGGCCCAGGTCACCGGCGATCCGGCCGACGACAAGACCGACGTCGGTCCCCTGGTCAGCGAGGACGCGGCGAGGCGCGTCGAGTCGTGGGTGAAGGAGGCCGTCGAGGCCGGTGCCACCCTGCTCACCGGCGGCGACCGCGACGGCGCCTCCTACGCGCCGACCGTCCTCACCGACGTACCGGCCGACACGACGATCTCCTGCGAGGAGGTCTTCGGGCCCGTCCTGACCGTGCAGAAGGTGGACGGCGAGGCGGAGGCGTTCGCCGCCGTCAACTCCTCCAAGTACGGCCTCCAGGCGGGCGTGTTCACACACGATCTGCAGGTGGCCTTCCGGGCGCATCGTGCGCTGGAGGTGGGTGGCGTGGTCATCGGCGACGTCCCCTCCTACCGGGCCGACCAGATGCCGTACGGCGGCGCCAAGCAGTCCGGCGTGGGCCGCGAGGGCGTGAAGTTCGCGATGGACGACTACACGTACGAGCGGGTGCTGGTCCTCACCGGGCTCGCACTCTAGGCTGCCCCTCTAGTAAATGGGAACCATTTTCATATAGACTCCCCGAAGGGGCCCGGCACCGATGCCTTCCGGTGCCGGGCCCCTGGGTCGTCTTCTCCGGACCCTCAACCGGAGAAGACGACATGCGCGAGCCGCAGCGGGCCGCGCAGCCTGAGATGGACGTCGCGGACACCCTCGGCGAGGATCCCGGCGGTGACCGTCGTGTAGTCGTACGGCCCCGGCGTCGGCGTCTCGGGCGTCAGGGACGCGAGCACCGGACCCCCGTCCAGTGACACATCGACCGCACCCCCGCCCGCCACCGTCACGGACACCTCGCTGACGCCCTTCCCGAAGTCGCAGTCCCGGTAGACCAGTTCACCCGCCCTGCCCTCCACCGGGGTCACCGCGTCGCCCGCGGCCTTCGTGCGGTCGACGATCTCGATGCTGCTCTGCTCGTCGAAGTCGGCCGCCTCCAGACCCCGGCTCAGGACGGGGCGCGGTGCGGACGCCTCGCCGTCGAGGATCACCGTCGTACGCAGCCGCACATCCTCGCTGGAGGCACCGGCCAGCAGTTCGTAAGGGCCCGGTTCACGGCGCCAGTGGCCCTGGTGCACATCCCAGAAGCCGAAGGCGGACAAGGGGACTTCGAAGGAGAGCTCCCTGCGCTCACCCGGCTCCAGGCGCACCCGGTCGAGTGCCGCCAGCTCGCGCCGCGGACGCGGGAGAGCCGGATCCACGGCGCGGAGATAGAGCTGGGCGACCTCGTCCGCCGCCATGGCTCCGGTGTTCGTGACCGTGAAGGAGACGGACACCGAGGCGCTCTGCGCCTTCGCCTTCAGGTCCGCGTACGCGAACGACGCGTACGACAGGCCGTGGCCGAACGGGAACAGGGGTGTGCCCTCGAAGTACAGGTAGGTCTGGCGGCTGCCGATCACGTCGTAGTCGAGGAGGTCGGGCAGGTCGGCGTCGTCGGCGTACCAGGTCTGCGGGAGGCGGCCGGCGGGGGAGACGTCGCCGGCGAGAACCCTGGCCAGGGCGGTGCCGGCCGCCTGGCCGCCGTGCGCCGTCCACAGGGCGGCCGGGAGGCGGGCCGAGTCGAACGCGTAGGGGTACGCCGACACCAGCGCCAGCACCGTGTGCGGGTTGGCGGCGCGCGCGGCGTGCAGCAGGCGCTCCTGGTGCTGCGGGAGGCGCAGGGTCGTACGGTCCTCGGTCTCGCGGCCGTTGATGTGCGGATCGTTGCCCGCGACCACCACGACCACGTCGGCCTCGGCGGCGGCCCTGCGCACCGCGTCCTCACCGCGTTCGGTGATGATCACCTCGAAGATTTCCGGGTTCGCTTCGGCAACCTTGACGCCGTCGGCGGCGACACAGACGTGGCGACCCGTACCGAGGTGCTTCAGGAGGTGCCCGTTCTCATGGGGTTCCAGGCGGAATGTCTCCTGGACGATCCAGCCTCCGGGCTGGTCGGCGGAGGCGCGCAGGCAGCCGTCCTCGGCGACCGAGAGATAGCGGCCGTCGGGCGCGCGCAGCGTCAGCACGCCCTCGCCCCACTCCATGAGCGCGAACTCGGTACCGGTCGCATCGGTGGTCAGCGGGGGCAAATCGGTGCGGCCCGTGAGCGTGGCCGGGTCGAGAGCGCCCTCGGCGCCGCGCACCCGGTCCTCGGCGTCGTCGGCCGCCGGAACCTGGAGAAACGTACCGGCAGCGGTCCTGAAGCGGACGCGGTCCACACCCTCCGCGAACTCCACACGTTCCGCGCCGAACCGCTCGTACAGGCCCTCCAGCGGTGTGGACCGGTGGATGAGTGTGCCGCTGTACCAGTCGAGCTTGCACTCGTCCGCGAGCAGGCCGACCACCGCGATCCGGGCGTCCTCGGCGAGCGGCAGCAGACCGCCGTCGTTCTTCAGCAGCACCACCGCCTGCTCGGCGGCCTCCTGCGCGAGCGCACGATGGGCCGGGGTGTCGAACTCCCCGGTGCCGGCGTGCGGGTCGTCACGCGGGTCGAACTCGCCGAGGCGGAAACGCACCGAGAGCTGGCGGCGTACGGCCGTGTCGACGTCCGACTCGGTGAGCAAACCCTGCTCCAGGGCCCCGCGCACCCGCGCGGTGATCTTCGAGCCGTCGGTGCCGTGGTCGGTGAAGCTGTCGACACCGGCCAGCAGCGCCGCGGCCGTCGCCTCCTCGTGCGTGTCGAAGTAGTGCTCGGAGTCGACCAGGTTGGACGGCGCGCCCGCGTCCGAGCAGACGAGGAGATCCTCGTCGGTCCAGGTCCGCAGGTGCTCGCGCAGATAGGGCGAGACATGGTTCGGGCGGCCGTTGACCAGGTTGTACGCGGGCATGACGCCGGCCACCGCGCCCGCCTCGACCGTGTCGCGGAAGGCGCGCAGGTCGTACTCGTGCAGGACGCGGGGGCGGACGGAGGAGGACGTGACGTCGCGGCCCGTTTCGTTGTTGTGCGCCAGCCAGTGCTTGAGGACCGGCGCCGTGCGCCAGTACGTCGGGTGCTCGCCGCGCAGGCCGTGCGTGTAGGCGGTGGCGATGGCCGAGGTGAGCCGCGGATCCTCCGAGTAGCCCTCCTCGTTGCGGCCCCACAGCGGGTGGCGCAGGAGGTTGACGGTCGGGGACCAGACGTTGAGCCCCACGCGGTCGTCACGGGCGCGCATCGCGCGGGTCTCCTTGGAGACGGCCTCGCCGACCCGTCGTACCAGGTCTGTGTTCCAGGTCGCGCCGAGACCGACCGCCTGCGGGAAGACCGTGGCCGGGCCCATCCAGGCCACGCCGTGCAGCGCCTCCTGGCCGGTGCGGAACGCGGGGATGTCCAGCCGCTCGACGGCGGGGACGAACTGGTGCAGGAATCCGATCTTCTCGTCGAGGGTGAGCCGCGACAGAAGGTCGTCGATGCGCTTCGCGAAGGGCAGGTGCGGATCGCGAAAAGGCGGCGTGTGCGGCGTGTGTGCGGTCACGTGGGGATCCCCCTGCGCTGGATCGACGGGAATGCTTTCGAAGCGCTTCGATGCTCATTCGACTCGGGGTCGAGTGTCAAGAGATCAACACCCTGACTTCAAGCGGTGCATACGAAAGGAGGGTGCTCTTGAGCCTCGCAGGAATCTTGGAAGCGACCCTTGTGCGCCCCTGTGTGTTCACTTAACCTCACAGCAACATCGAAGCGCTTCGACTGCGCATTCCGTTCACTCGTCGAAGAAACGCTTCAGCTCAGCCAGTTCCACTTACGACACCGCAGCCGACGGCCTCCGCCGGGTGTCCAGGTGCGCCACGAAGGGTTGACGCAATGACGCCGAACGCCGCCTCCGCCTCCTCCGGACCGAGCCGGAGAAGCTTCCTCGCCTCAACAGCGGTCGCCACCGCAGCGGTGGCGGGAGGGATGCCACTGCTGTCCGCCTGCGGTGGTTCGGACGGCGGGTCGCGCGACGGGACCACGTCGGGCAAGAACGCCAAGAAGCTCCTGCCGGCCTATGTGGCCAGCAATGTGGTGACGCCGGACATCCCGTCCAAGAACGGCTCGTCGATGGGCTTCACCGCCAAGCTCGACATCGCCACCCTCAAGACCTCCGTCCCGAAGAAGCTCGGCAAGGGCGGCAAGGTCACCATCATGTCGCCGTTCTGGGGCTCGCCGCCGAAGCAGGACAACCCGTACTACACGTCGATGAACAACCTGATCGGTGTCGACGTCCAGTGGCGCAACCAGGACGGCAACACCTACGACCAGAAGCTCGGCGCGGTCCTCGCCTCCAGCGACGTCCCGGACGTGGTCGTCGTCCCCGGCTGGAACATGCTGGGCAAGATACCCAGCGCCATCATCGGCAAGTTCGCGGACCTGGGGCCGTATCTGTCCGGGGACAAGGTCAAGGAGTACCCCAACCTCGCGGCGATCCCCAGCGACGCCTGGCAGCGCTCCATCTTCGGCGGCAGGCTGATGGGCCTGCCGATGCCCTCCTCGTCCGTCCCGAACATCGTGCCCCTCTACCGGAAGGACATCTTCGACAAGGAGGGCTACGAGATCCCGCGGTCCGCCGACGAGTTCATGGCCCTGTGCAAGGAGATCACCAACGCCAGGGCCAAGCGGTGGGCCTGCGGCGACATGAAGTGGACCGCGTTCAGCAACTTCGCTGTGCTCAGCGGCGGGGAGAAGCCGCTCTGGTGGAACATGGTCGACGGCAAGCTGATCAACCGCATCGAGACCCCGCAGTACCTGGAAGCCATCGAGTGGACGCGCAAGCTGTTCGCCGCCGGAGTCGTCCATCCCAACTTCAAGCTGGGCAAGAGCCAGATCGGCGACCCGTCCCCCAAGTTCGCCGCCGGTGAGTTCCTGATCTGGAACAACAACATCGTCAACTGGTACGGCCAGCAGGCCTCCCTGTCGACCCAGAACCCGGGCGTCAAGGTCTGGGGCATGGACATCTGGGATCACGACGGGGGTTCCCCGACGCTGTATGCCCAGAACCCGGCCGGCATCTTCGCCTTCGTCAACAAGAAGGCCTCCGAGTCCGTCATCCGCGACGTACTGGCGGTCGCCAACGTCACCGCGGCGCCGTACGGCACCAAGGAGTGGATGATGACCAACTACGGCGTCGAGGGCACGCACTACACGCTCAAGGACGGCGTCCCCGTCAAGAACGACAGGGGCAACAACGAGGTCGTCAACGCCTATGTCATGGTGGCGAGCCCCGCCGCCACCACCGCCCATCCCGACCTTCCGGCCTACACCAGGGCGATGGTCGAGTGGGAGCAGCGGATGGGCGCCTTCACCAAGAAGTCGTCCTTCTGGGGCCTGCAGATCACCGAGCCCTCCCGCTACACCAACCTCGTCAACGACTTCGAGCAGCTCGAGGACGACATCATCCGCGGCCACAAGAAGATCAGCGACATGCAGCAGGCCATCTCCGACTGGAAGAGCAAGGGCGGGGACAAGCTGCGCGACTGGTACAAGAAGCTCCTCGACGAGAACGGTACGGCGGCGAGCTGACGAGACTCTGAGGCAAGGAGAACGGCTGTGTCCCACAGCACGGTGCCTCGGAGCAAGGCCGAGGCCAGTACACCGGTGAAGACCCCCGTGGTGTCCGAGGAGGCCACCGGCCCCCGGGAGAAACGGGGCTCGGGCAGACTGAGCCTTCGGCTCAGGTTCAGACGCGATCGCCTGCTGATCCTCATGACGCTGCCGGCCGTCGTGCTCCTTCTGGTCTTCAACTACCTGCCGATCCTCGGCAACGTCGTCGCCTTCCAGGACTACGACCCCTACGTCAGCGACAACGGCATCGTCTCCATGCTGCACAGCCCCTTCGTGGGCCTGGAGAACTTCCAGCAGATCTTCGAGGACTCCGCCTTCTGGAACGCCGTCGAGAACACGCTCGTGCTGTTCATCGTCCAGCTCCTGCTGTTCTTCCCGATCCCGATCCTGCTCGCGCTGCTCATCAACAGCGTGGTCCGGCCCCGGGTGCGGGCGTTCGCGCAGGCCGTTCTCTATCTGCCGCACTTCTTCTCCTGGGTGCTGGTCATCGCCGTCTTCCAGCAGATGTTCGGCGGCGCGGGCATGCTCTCCCAGCTGCTGCGGCAGCACGGGTACGACGGCCTCGACATCATGACCAACCCGAGCACCTTCCCCTTCCTGCTCACCGCGCAGAGCGTGTGGAAGGACGCCGGGTGGGGGATCATCGTCTTCCTCGCCGCCCTGGCGTCGGTCAGCCCGGACCTGTACGAGGCCGCCGCGATGGACGGCGCCGGACGCTGGCGCCGCATGTGGCACGTCACGCTTCCCGCCCTGCGCCCGGTGATCGCCCTCCTCCTCGTGCTGCGCGTCGGTGATGCCCTGACCGTCGGGTTCGAACAGATCCTGCTGCAACGTGACGGCGTCGGACCGGGCGCGGGGGAGGTCCTCGACACCTTCGTGTGGTGGAACGGCGTGCGCAACCAGAACTTCGGCTACGCGGCCGCCGCCGGTCTCGTCAAGGGCGTGGTCAGCATCGGCCTGGTCCTCGCCGCGAACAAGGTGGCCCACCTCATGGGCGAGAAGGGGGTGTACAAGAAGTGACCGCCGTCATCGACAAACCGGCGAGCCGGCCGCGCCGGTGGACCGCGCCTGAGCGCCCCGCGTGGGAGGAGAAGCCCTCCCAGGCCGGTCTCGCGGGCAAGGGCATCGCCCTGACGTTCGCCTGCCTGGCGATCCTCTTCCCGCTGTGGATCGTCGTCGTCACGAGCCTGTCCTCGCGCAGGACCATCAACGAGGCGGGCGGCCTGGTGATGGTGCCCAAGGGCATCACCTTCGTCGCCTACAAGGAACTGCTCAGCGGCGGCCAGGTCACCCGCGCCGCGATCATCAGCATCCTCGTCACCCTGGTCGGCACGCTGTTCTCGATGGCGGTGTCCGTCCTGTGTGCCTACGGCCTGTCCCGGAGCGGGTCCCTCGGTCACCGCTGGATCCTGATGCTGCTGCTGGCGACCATGTTCTTCAGCGCCGGCCTCATCCCCACCTATCTGCTGGTGCAGTCCCTCGGTCTGACCGACAGCTATCTCGCACTGATCCTGCCGAGCGCCATCAGCGTCTTCAACATCCTGGTGCTGCGCGGCTTCTTCATGGAGATCTCGCCGGAGCTCATCGACAGCGCGCGCATCGACGGCGCCGGGGACCTGCGGATCCTCTGGCGGATCGTCATGCCGCTGTCGCGGGCCGTCCTCGCGGTGATCACGCTCTTCTACGCCGTCGGCTACTGGAGTGCCTGGTTCAACGCGTCGCTCTATCTGAACGACCAGGACATGATGCCGCTGCAGAACGTCATGATCCAGCTCGTGCAGAAGCAGGAGGCGCCGGTCGGCCTGAGCCAGGCCATCAGGACCGGTCAGCTGTCCGGGCTCGCCGTCCAGATGGCGGTCATGGTGATGGCCCTGCTACCCGTGGCCGTGCTGTCGCCCTTCGTCCAGAAGCATTTCAGGAAGGGCATGCTCACCGGCGCCATCAAGGGCTGAGCCACACCTTTCGACTCCGCCGTGGCCGACCTGCCTCCATCAGCGGTCGGCCGCGGCGGTCCCAAGCCTCCCGTTGCTCCCCACCGCACAGAACGAGGTATGTCATGTCCGCGTTCGCTCCGAGCCGACGTGCCGTTCTCGCCGGTACCGCGGCGACCGCCGCGCTCACCGCCGTTCCGCTGCTCCCCGGGCGGGCGCTGGCCGCGGCACCGGCCGCCACCGCCACGCCGGCCTACCGCTGGCGCAACGCCGTCATAGGCGGCACCGGTTTCGTCACCGGCGTCCTCTTCCACCCCTCGGTCCGCGGCCTCGCCTACGCCCGCACCGACATCGGCGGCGCCTACCGCTGGGACGACAAGGCCGCCCGCTGGACCCCGCTGACCGACCATCTCGGCGCGGACGACTGGAACCTCCTCGGCGTCGAGGCCATCGCCGTCGACGCCGCCCACCCCGACCGCCTCTACCTCGCCCTCGGCACCTACACCCAGTCCTGGGCCGGCAACGGGGCCATCCTGCGCTCCGAGGACCGCGGTGCCACCTGGACCCGCACCGACCTCGGCGTCAAGCTCGGCGCCAACGAGGACGGGCGGGGCACGGGTGAGCGGCTGCTCGTCGATCCGCGGGACAGCGACACCCTGTGGCTGGGCACCCGGCACGACGGGCTGCTCAAGTCGACCGACCGGGGGGCCACTTGGGCAGCTGCCGACGGCTTCCCGGCCACCCCGAGCGCCTCCGGGCAGGGCGTCACCTTCCTCGTCGCCGCGGGGCGCACCCTCTACGCCGGCTGGGGCGACTCCGACGGCAGCACCGCCAACCTCTTCCGCACCGCGAACGGCACCACCTGGGAAGCCGTCCCCGGCCGGCCCACCGGCACGGCCGCCAAGGTGCCGATCCGGGCCGCGTACGACCGGCACACCCGCGAGCTCTACGTGACGTACGCCGACGCGCCGGGCCCGGGCGGCCAGTCCGACGGCAGTGTGCACAAGCTGTGCACCGCCGGCGGGAAGTGGACCGACGTGACCCCCGTGCACCCGGGCGGCACCACGACTGGGGGCACCGCCCGCTCGAGCGGAGCCGAGAGTGGGGGAGGTTCCGCCGACACCTTCGGGTACGGCGGCGTGGCCGTCGACGCCCGCCGCCCCGGCACCGTCGTCGTCTCCACCAACAACCGCTGGGCCGAGATCGACACGCTCTACCGGACCACCGACGGCGGCCGCACCTGGACGTCCCTCAAGGACTCCGCCGTCCTCGACGTCTCCGAGACCCCCTATCTCAAGTGGGGTGCCGACAAGCCCAAGTTCGGATGGTGGATCCAGGCGCTCGCCCTCGACCCGTACGACTCCCGGCACATCGTGTACGGCACCGGCGCCACCCTCTACGGCACCCGGGACCTGAGGAACTGGGCCCCGCAGATCCGCGGTCTGGAGGAGACGGCCGTGCGCCTGCTGATCTCACCCCCGGCCGGCGAGGCGCACCTGATCAGCGGCTGCGGTGACATCGGCGTGCTGTACCACGAGCGGCTCACGGCGTCTCCCTCCCGCGGCATGGCGACCAACCCCGTGTTCGGGTCGGCGATGGGGCTCGCCCAGGCCGCACGCAAGCCGTCGTACGTCGTCCGTACCGGCTGGGGCGACCACGGCAACGGTGCCCGCTCGAACGACGGCGGGCAGACCTGGGCGCCCTTCGAGGCCCAGCCCGCCATCGCCAAGGACGGACCGGGGCCGATCGCCGTGAGTGCCGACGGCGGCGTGCTGCTGTGGGTCTTCGTGCACTCGGACGGCACCAAGTACCCCGCCCACCGCTCCACGGACCACGGCGCCACCTGGTCCGAGGTCTCCTCCTTCCCGAAGGGCGCCACACCGGTCGCCGACCCGGCCGATCCGGCGCTCTTCTACGCGTACGACACCGACACGGGAACGCTGTACGCCAGCACCGACAGTGGCCGGACCTTCACGGCCCGGGCGACCGGGCTTCCTTCCGGGGACAGCCAGTTCAAGCTGGTCGCCGCACCGGGCAGGTCCGGCGATCTGTGGCTGAGCGCCAAGGGGCAGGGCCTGCACCGGTCCACCGACGGCGGCGCGAGCTTCTCGAAGACCGCCGGCGTCGGCGCCTCGGAGTGTCTCGGTTTCGGCAGGGCCGCGAAGGGCGCCGACTACCCCGCCCTCTACCAGGTCGGCACGATCGGGACCGTCACCGGCGTCCACCGCTCCGACGACGAGGCGAAGACCTGGGTGCGGATCAACGACGACCGGCACCAGTGGGGCTGGATCGGCACGGCCGTCATCGGTGACCCGCGCATCCACGGCCGCGTCTACCTCGCCACCAACGGGCGCGGGATCCAGTACGGAGACCCCGTCTGATGCCCGCGCTCAGCGACGCCACCCGCGGCCGCATCCTCTTCGGCGGCGACTACAACCCCGAGCAGTGGCCCGAGGCGACCTGGATTGAGGACGTACGGCTGATGCGGGACGCCGGCGTCAACTCCGTCACCCTCGGTGTCTTCTCCTGGGCTAGGCTCGAACCCCGGCCGGGGGAGCGGGAGTTCGGCTGGCTGGACCGGCTGATGGACCTGATGCACGGCAACGGCATCGGTGTCGTGCTCGCCACCCCCACCTCCTCGCCGCCGCCCTGGCTCGGCCGGCTGCACCCCGAGACCCTGCCCCGCGACGAGGACGGCCGCACCGAATGGTGGGGCGGCCGCCAGCACTTCTCGCACTCCAGCGCCGCCTACCGCCGCTACGCCGCAGCCATCACCGAGGACCTCGCCGCCCGCTACGCCGGCCACCCCGCCCTCACCATGTGGCACATCAACAACGAGTACTGCACCTACGACTGGGGCGACGAGGCCGCCGCCCGCTTCCGCCGCTGGCTGCAGCAGAAGTACGGCACACTCGACGCCCTCAACTCCGCCTGGGGCACGGCCTTCTGGAGCCAGGGTTACGGCGACTGGGCCGAGGTCCTGCCGCCCCGCCACGCCCACTACCTGAAGAACCCGGGTCAGGTACTGGACTTCAAGCGGTTCACCTCCGACATGCTTCTGGAGTGTTACATCGCCGAGCGGGACATCGTCCGCCGGCACAGCCCCTCCCATGTCCCGGTCACCACCAACTTCATGCCGCTGTGGGCCGGGCAGGACGCCTGGCGGTGGGCCGAGGAGGAGGACGTCGTCTCCGTCGACCTCTACCCCGACCCGCGCGATCCCCTGGGTGCGCAGCACGGCGCCCTCGTCCAGGACCTGACCCGCTCGCAGGCCCGCGGTCCCTGGATGCTGATGGAGCAGGCGGCGGGCCCGGTCAATTGGCGTGGCGTCAACCACCCCAAGCCACGCGGCCTGGGCCGTCTCTGGTCCCTGCAGGCGGTGGCCCGCGGCGCCGACGCCGTCTGCTACTTCCAGTGGCGCCAGTCCCGCCAGGGCGCGGAGAAGTTCCACTCCGGGATGGTCAGCCATGCGGGGCCGGAGGGGCGTACGTATCAGGAGGTCAAGCAGCTCGGAGCCGAACTGGTCAAGATCAGCGATGAGGTGGCGGGACGTCACAGCAGCAACGACATCGCGATCCTGCACGACTGGCACTCGTGGTGGGCCGGTGCCCACGAGGGCCGGCTCTCGACCCGGGTCGACCACACCCAGGTCCTCACCACCTGGCACCGCGCCCTGTGGCAGGCCCACCTCACCACCGACTTCGCCCACCCCGAACACGACCTCACCGCCTTCAAGCTGGTCGTGGTCCCCCAGCTGTACGCCCTCACGGACGCGGCGGTCGACAACCTCCTCGCCTACGTCCGCGGCGGCGGCACTCTCGTCTGCGGGTTCCTGACCGGTGTCGCCGACGAGGACGACCGGGTGCGCCCCGGCGGCATGGATCCCCGGCTGCGCGAGCTGTTCGGTATCCGCACGCTGCACGAGTGGTGGCCGCTGGACGCGGACGAGACCGCCGAGACCGACGGTTTCCACGGCTCCCTCTGGTCGGAGGAGATCGAGGCCGCCAAGGACGCCTCGGTCGAGGCCAGGTACAAGGGCGGCGAGCTCGACGGCCTGCCCGCCGTGCTGCGCAGGGGCCGCGCCTGGTACGTCTCCACGCTCCCCGAGCCGCACGCGCTGCGCGTCCTGCTGGCCCGGATCGCGGCCGACGCGGGCGCCCGCCCCGTCCTCGACGGACTGCCCGACCGGGTGGAGGCGGTGCGCCGCGGTGAGCTGCTCTTCGTGCTCAACCACGGGCGGGAGTCGGTGACCGTGCGGGTGCCGGGCACCCACCGTGACCTGCTGACGGGCGCGACAGTCGAGGGCGAGGTCACCCTCGGCCGGTACGGCGTGATGGTGTTGCGCCCATGAACATCGTCCACGGAACCTGGGAACCCGTCCCCGCCACCCGCTGGGAGGACGGCTTCCTGAGCGGCAACGGTCACCACGGCGCACTTGCGTTCGGTGACCCGAACGACGAGCGGGTCGTCGTCACTCACCACACGCTCGTCCGCCCCAACGGCGGCGAGAACGCCCGCCCGCCCCGCCTCGCCGACCAACTACCTCTCCTTCAGGACAAGTTGCTCGCGGGCGAACTGCACGCCGCCGAGAGCTTCACCGACGGACGCGACCTCCAGTGGGTCCAGCCCTTCCACCCCGCCTTCCAGGTACGACTGCGCAGACCGTCCGACGGGGAGCCGCTCCGCTACCGCCGCTCCGTCGACTTCACGACCGGCGTGGTGAAGGCGGTCTGCGAGGGCTGGAGCAGCCGGGTCTTCGTGTCCCGCGCCGACGACGTGATCGTCCAGCACATCACGGCGGCCGACCTCGACATCGCCCTGGACCACCGCCTGCCGGGCGCACCGCCGGGCCTCGCCGTCGGCGACGGCGCGGTCCTGACCCCCGAGGGCGCCCTGCTCACCCTGCGCGTCCGCCACCCCGGCAGCGACACGGCGTACACCGGGGTGACGCTCGTCGTGGTCACGGACGGCCGTACGACCCTCGCGCCCCCGGGCGCACGCGTCACGGACGCGGACTCGGTCCTGCTGCTGACCCGGGTGCTGCGGCACACCGGCGAGCTGGACACGACCCCCCACGCCCGCGCCCTGCGCGAACTGCTGCCGGCCGGTGAGGACCCGTACACCCTCCTCCTGGACCGCCACACCGCCCTGCACCGCACCGCCTACGAGCGCGTCACCCTCGATCTGGACGCGGACCCCGCGGAGCGCGCCCTGCCCGGCTCGGAGCTGCTCACGCGCCCCGACAGCCCCGCCCTCCTGGAGCGCCTCTTCGCCGCCGGCCGCTACCATCTGCTCTCCGCTAGTGGCCTGCTCCCGCCCCGCCTGGTCGGCCTGTGGACCGGCGACTGGAACACCGCGTGGTCGGGGGCGTTCACCAACGACGCCAACCTCAACCTCCAGACCGCCTCGGCAGCGGCCGCCGCCCTCCCCGAAGTGACCGCAGCCCACGCATCCCTGATCCAGGGGCAGCTCTCCGACTGGGCCGAGAACGCCCGTGCGGTCTTCGGCGCCCGCGGTGTCGTCGCCCCCGCCCACACCGACGGCGAGTCCGGGCTGTCGTACCACTTCAGCCGCGAATACCCCCTGCACCTGTGGACCGCGGGCGCCGACTGGCTGCTCAAACCGCTGGTCGACCACGACGAGACGAACGGTGCCCGGAACCCCCGTACCGCCCATGCGCTCGCCCAAATCGCCCTGTTCTACGAGGACTTCCTCACCCGTACCGACAAGGACGGCCATCTGGTCGTCGTCCCGTCCTACTCGCCGGAGAACCGCCCGGCGAACGCGAGCTGGGGTGCGATCAACGCGGCCATGGACCTCTCCGCCGCCCGGCACGCGCTGCTGACGGCGGCCGAGTACCACCCGGACACCCCCGACGCCGACCGCTGGCGGGCCCTCGCCGACCGGCTGCCGCCGCACCGGATCAACGCCGACGGCGCCCTCGCCGAATGGGCGTGGCCCGGCCTTGACGACACCTACGACCACCGTCACCTCAGCCACCTCTACGGCGTCTGGCCGCTCGACGAGATCAACCCCTACGACACCCCGGACCTCGCGGCGGCCGCCCACCGTGCCCTCGAACTCCGCGGCGCCGAGAACGACTCCGCGCACGGCCATCTGCACCACGCCCTGGTCGCCGCCCGGCTGCGCGACGGCGAGCGGGTCGCCCACGCCCTCGGCCAGGTGCTCAACGGCGACTTCTTCCACGCCTCCCTGATGAGCGCGCACTACCCGGACCGCGACGTCTACAACGCCGACGCCGCCCACACCCTGCCCGCCGTGCTGATCGAGATGCTCGTGCAGTCGACCCCGGACCGGCTGGTCCTGCTGCCCGCGCTCCCGAAGGCGTACCCCAGGGGCCGAGTCCTCGGCCTCCGCACCCGGTTCGGGGCGGAACTCGACCTCATCTGGAACCCGCAAGAAACGACGGCGGTGCTGCGCCCCACCCGCACCCACCGCGTCGAGCTCAGGACTTCTTCCGGCACCCGGCCGCTCGACCTCGTCGCCGGAGAAGACCACGTCCTCGCCCTGGGGGCGTGGTAACCACCCCGCAATTCCCCCCACCCATGGAAGGGACACCATGGCAAAGAGCTCTCTTCGCAAGGTCACCATGGCCATACTGGCCCCGGCGATGGCCATCGGCGCCACCGTCGGCCTCGCGTCCGCCCCCGCCTCCGCAGCGGTCTGGAACTCCTGCGCCCAGTACGGCAGCACGAGCCTGAACGGCTACACGCTCTACAACAACATCTGGGGCTCCGGCGCCGGCAGCCAGTGCATCTGGGCCAACTCCGGCACCAACTGGGGTGTCTGGGCCGACCACCCCAACACCGGCGGCATCAAGTCCTACCCGAACGCCACCAAGGCGATCAACAAGGCGATCACCTCGCTCGGTTCGCTCTCCAGCAGCTACAACGTCACCGTCCCGTCGTCCGGCGCGTACGAGACGGCGTACGACATCTGGGACACCAACCACAGGTACGAGATCATGCTCTGGATGAACAAGACCGGCGCCGTCGGGCCGCTCGGCACCGCGCAGGGCAACGTCACGCTGGGCGGTCACTCCTGGACCGTCTACAAGGGCAACAACGGCTCCAACGACGTGTTCTCGTTCGTCCGCAGCTCCAACTCCACCTCCGGCACGGTCGACATCCTGCCCATCCTGAAGTGGATCAAGGACACCAAGGGCTGGTTCGGCAACGTGACCATCGGGGACCTGCAGTTCGGCTTCGAGATCACATCATCCTCCGGTGGCCTGAATTTCACCGTCAACAGCGAAAGCGTCAGCAGCAGTTGATGTTGATGCGGACCGGGTGAGGTTTCATGGACCCCATGCAGATCCTCACCCCCCTCCGCACCACGCTGGCGGCCGCTGCCGCGGTGCTCGCCATACCGGGCACCGCGGCAGCGGCACCCGCATCCCCCTGGTCCTCGCCCCTGCACCCGGTGGCCTCCCTCGCCGCCGAACGCCTCGCCACCGCCGATCTGGTGGCCGCGGCCAAGTGGGGCACCGACAGCCCCATCGACGACCCCGCCCGCGAGCAGGTGGTCCTCGACAACGTCGCCGCCCAGGCGAAGCAGATCGGCGCCGACCCCGACGAGGTCCGCCGTATCTTCCGCGACCAGATCGAGGCCAACAAGGACGTCCAGCGCGCCCTCTACGCGCGCTGGACCGCCCACCCCGACCAGGCCCCGACCACCAGGCCCGACCTGAACGTGATCCGCCAGACCATCAACCGCATCAACACGGACCTGGTCCAGGCAGTCGCAGACACCACACCGGAGCGCACGGACCTGGCCTGCCGCCCCGAGCTCGCCTTTGCCGTGATCGAGGTCCACCACGAGAAGCACCCGGACCTGCTCCACACCAAGGCCCTGGTCCGCTCCCTGGAGTCCGTCTGCAGGAACTGACAGGCGGGCCAATCGACCGTGCGGTTCCACCGCGCCCCTTCGGGGGCGCGGGGCTGTATCGATTTGCGGCTCCGCCGCGTGGGCGCGACAAGCCACGACGGCGCCGCAGTCGCTCAACGACCTACCGTGGCACTTCCTCCTGCGAAGCAATAGGCAACCGAACACCGTCCCGCAAGAACAGCGGAATCCGATCCAACGGCGCCTCGACCGTCACGGTCGCACCACCCTCGTACGTCCGACCAGTCCACGCATCCGTCCACGTGGCCCCCACCGGAAGATGGACAGTCCGGGCGCTCGCGCCGGCCGTAAGCACCGGCGCCACCAGCAGATCCCGCCCGAACAGATACGCATCGTCCACGGCCCAGGCGGCCTGGTCCTCCGGAAACTCCAGGAACAACGGCCGCATCACCGGCAACCCCTCCTCGTGAGCCTCCCGCATCACGTCCAGGACGTACGGCTTCAACCGCTCCCGCAGCCGCAGATACCGCTCCAGGATCGCCCCGGCCTCCTCGCCGTAGGACCACACCTCGTTCGGCCCGCCGGTCATCTCCGGCCCCAGCGGCATCCCCGGGTCACGGAACCCGTGCAGCCGCATCAGGGGAGACAGCGCCCCGAACTGGAACCACCGCACCATGACCTCGCGGTACGCCGGGTCGTCCGGGTCGCCGCCGTGGAAGCCGCCGATGTCGGTGTTCCACCAGGGGATGCCCGAGAGGGCCGTGTTCAGGCCGGCCGCGATCTGGCGGCGCAGGGTCGGGAAGTCGGTGCCGATGTCGCCGGACCACAGGGCGGCGCCGTAGCGCTGACTGCCCGCCCAGGCCGAGCGGTTGAGGGTGATCACCTCGTCCTCGCCGGACGCGCGCAGGCCCTCGTAGAAGGTGCGGGAGTTCTCCGCGGGGTAGCTGTTGCCGACCTCCAGGCCGGGGCCCGCCCAGTAGCGCAGGTTCTCCTGGAAGCCAGGCTTGAGCTCGGGCTCGCAGGCGTCCAGCCAGAAGGCCGTGATGCCGTACGGCTCCAGGTAGTTCTCCTTCACGCGCGACCACACGAACTCACGGGCCTCGGGGTTCGTGGCGTCGTAGAAGGCGACCTGGACGGTGGAGGCGACCTGCTTGTCGGGCCAGTCGGCGTGTGCCATCGGGCCGTACTGGGTGCCGATGAAGTAGCCCCGCTGCTCCATCACCGGGTGGTTCTCGCTCAGCGGAGACACGGACGGCCACACGCTCACGACCAGCTTGATGCCGAGCTCCGCCAGCTCGCGCACCATCGCCGCGGGGTCCGGCCACTCGGCGGGGTCGAACTTCCACTCGCCCAGGTGCGTCCAGTGGAAGAAGTCGCACACGATGGCCGAGATGGGCAGGCCCCGGCGCTTGTACTCCCTGGCCACCGCGAGGAGTTCGTCCTGGGTGCGGTAGCGCAGCTTGCACTGCCAGAACCCGGCCGCCCACTCCGGCAGCATCGGCGTACGGCCGGTGACCGCGCTGTAGCGGCGCTGGCCGTCGGCCGGGGTGCCCGCGGTGATCCAGTAGTCGATCTGCCGGGCCGAGTCGGCCACCCAGCGGGTGCCGTTGTGCGCCAGTTCCACACGGCCGATCGCCGGGTTGTTCCACAGCAGGGTGTAGCCGCGGCTGGAGGAGAGCACCGGGATGCCGACCTCGGCGTTGCGCTGGACCAGGTCGAGGACCAGGCCCTTCTGGTCGAGGCGGCCGTGCTGGTGCTGCCCGAGGCCGTACAGCTTCTCGTCGTCGTAGGCGGCGAACCGCTGCTCCAGGCGGTGGTGCCCGTTGCCGACGGCGGTGTAGAGGCGGGAGCCCGGCCACCAGAAGTGGGCGCGTTCCTCGGCCAGCACCTCGTGGCCGTCGTCGGTGCGCAGGAAGCGGATCAGGCCCTCGGCGCTCACCTCCACGGTGAGTGCGCCGACCGTCAACTGCCCTTCCCCGTCACCGATCTTGACGCTGCTCTCGGTGGCCGGTGCCTCGTCGAGCAGGGCGCCCGGCAGGCCCTCCAGGATCGGGCCGCCGAGCCTGGCCCGGACCCGGACCGCGTCCGGGCCCCACGGTTCGATACGGAGGGTCTCCTGACGGCCGCTCCACTCCAGCGCGCCGTCCCGCTCCCGGAAGGTGCCGACGGTGGGTGACGACTGCGCGAGGCTGACCTGGGTCTGGGCCCCGGCCTGCGGCTGGTTTTCGGCAGACTGGTTCACGAAGGGTGCTCCCGAAAGACATGAGGGTGCCCGCACAGGGCACGGAAGAGCGGGATCAGGAAGAACCGGAGGGTGCCGGGCCCGTGCTCGCCCGGACCGTCAACTCCGGGGCGAGCAGCACGACTTCGTCCGTGCCCCGGCCGTCGAGCTTGGCGACCAGCCGCTCCACGGCGTGCCGTCCCATCTCCTGGGCGGGGATGGCGACGGACGTCAGCCGCACCGAGGCCTGCACGGCGACCTGGTCCGGGCAGACCGCGACCACCGACACGTCCTCGGGCACGGCACGGCCCTGCTGGCGGAGCAGGGCGAGCAGCGGCTCGACCGCCGACTCGTTCTGCACGACGAAGCCGGTGGTGCCCGGCCGCTCGTCGAGAATGCGGGCGAGGGTGACCGCCATGGCGTCGTACCCGCCCTCGCACGGCCGGTGCAGCAGCCGTACGCCCAGCTCCTGGGCGCGCGAGCGCAGTCCGTCCAGGGTGCGCTCGGCGAAGCCCGTGTGCCGCTCGTAGACGGCGGGGGCCTCTCCTATGACGGCGATGTCGCGGTGGCCGAGCATCGCCAGGTGCTCCACGCACAGCGCGCCGGTCGCCTTGAAGTCCAGGTCGACGCAGGTCAGTCCGGAGGTGTCGGCGGGCAGGCCGATGAGGACCGAGGGCTGGTCGGTGCCGCGCAGCAACGGCAGCCGCTCGTCGTCGAGTTCGACGTCCATCAGGATCATCGCGTCGGCGAGCCCGCTGCCGGTGACCCGGCGCACCGCGTCGGGGCCCTCCTCGCCGGTCAGCAGCAGGACGTCGTAGCCGTGCGTGCGGGCCGTGGTGGCGACCGCGATGGCGATCTCCATCATCACCGGTACGTACATGTCGGTGCGCAGTGGCACCATCAGCGCGATGATGTTCGACCTGCTGCTGGCCAGGGCCCGTGCGCCCGCGTTCGGGTGGTAGCCGAGTTCGCGGATGGACTGCTCGACCCGCTGCCGGGTGGTCGTGGAGATGGACCGCTTGCCGCTGAGGACATAGCTCACCGTGCTCGCCGAGACTCCGGCGTGCTGGGCGACCTCGGCGAGGGTGACCATCCAGCTCTCCAAGCGTGTGAAGCGCTTCGACAGTGCGCATTGCGAACAGGGGCGGGTGGGGGTGGTTCGACACTAGCTCTAGCGAGGGTGGGTGTCCATAGGCAGTCGAAGCGCTTCGACAGCTTTCTTCTCGGCTTTCTTTTCGAGGCGTCGTCCCATGGAAGAGGTCGTACCAGAAACATCCACCGAACGGCTGCACAAAGGGTGGTGGCCTCGCCCCGAATCGGGTACATACGATCGGGTAGCACCCGTCGGTAACCAAAGTCGACCAAGATCCCGATTCGCGGCGAGGTGGCCCTGATGTCCGCAGCACCCGCACCCTCTTCCCGACGCCCCACCGTCACCGAACGCGAGGCCCGCCAGGTGGCGGAGGCGGCCCGTGAACAGGACTGGCGCAAGCCGAGCTTCGCCAAGGAACTCTTCCTCGGCCGCTTCCGCCTCGATCTCATCCACCCGCACCCCACCCCGTCCACCGAGGACGTGCAGCGCGGCGAGCAGTTCCTCACCAAGCTCCGCGACTTCTGCGAGACGAAGGTCGACGGCGCGCTGATCGAACGCGAGGCCCGGATCCCCGACGAGGTGATCAACGGCCTCAAGGAACTCGGCGCCCTCGGGATGAAGATCGACACGAAGTACGGCGGCCTCGGCCTCACCCAGGTGTACTACAACAAGGCACTCGCTCTGGCGGGCTCGGCCAGTCCGGCGATCGGCGTACTGCTGTCGGCGCACCAGTCGATCGGCGTACCCCAGCCGCTGAAGCTGTTCGGCACACCGGAGCAGAAGGAGCAGTTCCTGCCGAGGTGCGCCCGCACCGACATCAGCGCCTTCCTGCTCACCGAGCCGGACGTCGGGTCCGACCCGGCCCGCCTCGCGACCAGCGCGGTGCCGGACGGGGACGACTACGTCCTCGACGGCGTGAAGCTGTGGACCACCAACGGCGTGGTCGCCGACCTGCTGGTCGTCATGGCCCGCGTGCCGAAGAGCGAGGGCCACAAGGGCGGCATCACCGCCTTCGTCGTCGAGACCAACTCGCCGGGCATCACCGTGGAGAACCGCAACGCCTTCATGGGGCTGCGCGGCATCGAGAACGGCGTCACCCGCTTCCACCAGGTCCGCGTCCCGGCGGCCAACCGGATCGGACCGGAGGGTGCGGGCCTGAAGATCGCCCTCACCACCCTCAACACCGGCCGGCTCTCGCTCCCCGCGTCCTGCGTGGCCGCCGGAAAGTGGTGCCTGAAGATCGCCCGGGAGTGGTCGGCGGCCCGTGAGCAGTGGGGCAAGCCGATCGCCCAGCACGAGGCGGTGGGATCGAAGATCTCCTTCATCGCGGCGACCACCTTCGCCCTGGAGGCCGTACTCGACCTGTCCTCGCAGATGGCCGACGAGGACCGCAACGACATCCGCATCGAGGGTGCCCTGGCCAAGCTCTTCTCCTCTGAGATGGCCTGGCTCATCGCCGACGAACTCGTCCAGATCCGCGGCGGCCGCGGCTTCGAGACGGCCGCGTCCCTCGCCGCCCGCGGCGAGAAGGCGGTCCCGGCCGAACAGGTCCTGCGCGACCTGCGCATCAACCGCATCTTCGAGGGCTCGACCGAGATCATGCACCTGCTGATCGCACGCGAGGCCGTCGACGCCCACCTGTCCGTGGCCGGTGACCTCATCGACCCCGAGAAATCCCTGCAGGACAAGGCGAAGGCGGGCGCGAACGCCGGTGTCTTCTACGCCAAGTGGCTCCCGAAACTGGTCGCGGGTCCGGGCCAACTACCCGTCTCCTACGGCCAGTTCAAGCACGGCGTGGACCTCTCCCCGCATCTGCGCTACGTCGAACGGCACGCCCGCAAGCTGGCCCGCTCCACCTTCTACGCCATGTCCCGCTGGCAGGGGAAGATGGAGACCAAGCAGGGCTTCCTCGGCCGCATCGTCGACATCGGCGCCGAACTGTTCGCGATGAGCGCGGCCTGCGTACGGGCCGAGCTCCTGCGCAGCCAGGGCGACCACGGCCGCGAGGCCTACCAGCTCGCCGACGTCTTCTGCCGCCAGTCCCGCATCCGCGTCGAGGAACTCTTCAACCGCCTGTGGACCAACACCGACGACCTCGACCGCAAGCTGGTCAAGGGCATCATGTCGGGCACCTACGAGTGGCTGGAGGACGGCATCGTCGACCCCTCGGGCGAGGGACCGTGGATCGCCGCGGCCGACCCCGGAGCCTCGGCGAAGGAGAACCTGCACCGCCCGATCCGCTGACCTCCCGGCACCTTCCGAACGGATCCCCCCTCGGTACGTGATCTTCACGCGTCTCACCGGGGGCTGTCCCGCGGATCGGGTCGGCCGGCGGAAACGGCTCCTGCCGGCCGGGCCGGGCGGGTCTCGACCCGGGCGGGCTCCGACTCGAGTGGGTTCGGACCCGGGAGGGCTCCGATTCGGGAGGGCTCCGACTCGGGCGGGCTCCGATTCGGGAGGGCTCCGACTCGGGCGGGCTCCGACTCGAGTGGGTTCGGACCCGGGCGGGCTCCGACTCGGGCGGGCTCCGACTCGGGCGGGCTCCGACTCGGGCGGGCTCCGACTCGGGCGGGCTCCGACTCGAGTGGGTTCGGACCCGGGCGGGCTCCGACTCGAGTGGGTTCGGACCCGGGCGGGCTCCGACTCGGGCGGGCTCCGACTCGAGTGGGTTCGGACCCGGGAGGGCTCCGACTCGGGAGGGCTCCGACTCGGGCGGGCCTCGAACCCGGCGAGCCCCGACCCGGGCGAGCCCCCGTGCGTGCAGCTGCGGCGACCGACAACGGCGCGGCCGGGGTCGCCCATCCCCAAGGCAGCGGGGGAGCGCGTGCCGGGCCCGCGACGCCGAGATCAACCGCCGGGCAGCCCCTGGGGAGGGACCCCGCTCCCACCCCCGCGGAGCCCGACAAGCCACCCACCCGAGCGACGCACTGTCCTCCCGGCGCTCCGGCTCGGCAACAATGGAGCAATG
This sequence comes from Streptomyces longisporus, assembly GCF_039532765.1. Lineage (NCBI taxonomy): Bacteria > Bacillati > Actinomycetota > Actinomycetes > Kitasatosporales > Streptomycetaceae > Streptomyces > Streptomyces longisporus. Next base: position 53,452 of record NZ_BAAASG010000017.1, on the reverse strand, counting down.
AGCGACAGTCCAGCCCCACTCGCCGACCCGCATCTCGTCTACGACCCCGTGGCGGGAACCGGCCCGAAGGACGTGGTGATCCTCGGCTCCACCGGGTCGATCGGCACCCAGGCCATCGACCTCGTGCTGCGCAACCCCGACCGCTTCCGGGTCACCGGCCTGTCCGCCAACGGCGGCCGGATCGCCCTCCTCGCCGAGCAGGCTCACCGGCTGCGGGTGCGGACCGTCGCGGTCGCCCGTGAGGACGCCGCAGAGGCACTGCGCGAGGCGCTCACCGCGCAGTACGGCACGGGGGAGCCGCTCCCGGAGATCCTCGCCGGGCCCGAGGCGGCCACCCGGCTCGCCGCCTCCGACTGCCACACCGTGCTCAACGGCATCACCGGCTCCATCGGCCTGGCCCCGACCCTTGCCGCCCTGGAGGCGGGACGCACCCTCGCGCTCGCCAACAAGGAGTCGCTCATCGTCGGCGGCCCGCTGGTCAAGGCGCTCGCCAAGCCCGGGCAGATCATTCCGGTCGACTCCGAGCACGCGGCCCTGTTCCAGGCGCTGGCGGCCGGTACGCGCGCCGACGTACGCAAACTCGTCGTCACCGCCTCCGGCGGCCCCTTCCGCGGCCGTACCAAGGCCGAGCTGGCGAACGTCACCGTCCAGGACGCCCTCGCCCACCCCACCTGGGCCATGGGACCGGTGATCACGATCAACTCGGCGACCCTGGTCAACAAGGGCCTCGAGGTGATCGAGGCACACTTGCTGTACGACATTCCCTTCGACCGCATTGAGGTCGTCGTGCATCCCCAGTCGTATGTCCACTCGATGATTGAGTTCACCGACGGATCGACGATCGCCCAGGCGACGCCCCCCGACATGCGCGGGCCCATCGCCATCGGCCTGGGCTGGCCCGAGCGCGTGCCCGACGCGGCACCGGCCTTCGACTGGAGCACGGCCTCGACGTGGGAGTTCTTCCCGCTCGACAATGACGCGTTCCCGTCGGTGAACCTCGCCCGGCACGTGGGTGAACTCGCGGGCACCGCCCCCGCGGTGTTCAATGCGGCCAACGAGGAATGCGTGGAGGCGTTCCGCAGTGGCGCGCTGCCGTTCAACGGGATCATGGAGACCGTGACCAGGGTCGTCGAGGAGCACGGCACCCCGCCCACGGGAACTTCACTCACCGTGCCGGACGTCCTCGAAGCGGAGACCTGGGCACGGGCCCGGGCCCGGGAACTGACGGCGCAGACGACTTCTGCCGCGGAGGCGCGTGCATGACATCCTTGATGATGATCCTCGGCATAGTGATCTTCGTGGTCGGCCTGCTGGTCTCGATCGCGTGGCACGAGCTGGGGCATCTGTCCACCGCCAAGCTCTTCGGCATCCGCGTGCCGCAGTACATGGTGGGCTTCGGCCCGACCCTCTGGTCGCGGAAGAAGGGCGAGACGGAGTACGGCTTCAAGGCCGTCCCGCTCGGCGGCTACATCCGCATGATCGGCATGTTCCCGCCCGGCGACGACGGCCGGATCACCGCGCGCTCCACCTCGCCCTGGCGCGGCATGATCGAGGACGCCCGCTCGGCGGCCTTCGAGGAACTCCGCCCCGGGGACGAGAACCGCCTCTTCTACACCCGCGCCCCCTGGAAGCGGGTCATCGTGATGTTCGCGGGCCCCTTCATGAACCTGGTCCTGGCCGTGGCGCTGTTCCTCACGGTCCTGATGGGCTTCGGCATCACCCAGCAGACCACCACCGTCAGCTCCGTCTCGCAGTGCGTCATCGCCCAGAGCGAGAACCGCGACAAGTGCACGAAGTCCGATGCCGCCTCCCCGGCCGCCGCCGCGGGCCTCAAGGCCGGCGACAAGATCGTGTCCTTCAACGGGGTGCGGACCGACGACTGGAACAAGCTCTCCGACCTCATCCGCGCCACCCCCGGCAAGGATGTGGCGATCGTCGTCGACCGCAAGGGCCAGGAGACGACCCTGCACGCGAAGATCGCCACCAACCAGGTCGCGAAGAAGGACTCCACCGGCCACGTCGTCCCGGGCAAGTACGTCACCGCCGGCTTCCTCGGCTTCAGCGCCGCCAACGGCGTCGTCCGCCAGGACTTCGGCGAGTCGGTGTCCTGGATGGGCGACCGGCTCGGCGAGGCCGTCAGCTCCATCGCGGACCTGCCCGGCAAGGTCCCCGCCCTGTGGAACGCGGCCTTCGACGGCGCCCCCCGCCAGCCCGACTCCCCGATGGGCGTGGTCGGCGCGGCCCGCGTCGGCGGCGAGATCTTCACCATGGACATCCCGCCGACCCAGCAGCTGGCCACGGCCCTGATGCTGATCGCCGGCTTCAACCTCTCCCTGTTCCTCTTCAACATGCTCCCGCTGCTCCCGCTCGACGGCGGACACATCGCGGGTGCCCTGTGGGAGTCGCTGCGCCGCCACCTGGCGAGGGTGCTGCGGCGCCCGGACCCGGGCCCCTTCGACGTGGCGAAGCTGATGCCGGTGGCGTACGTGGTGGCGGGCGTCTTCGTCTGCTTCACCCTGCTGGTGCTGATCGCGGACGTGGTCAACCCCGTGAAAATCACCTAGGGAAAACCAACTGGTCACGCGGAGTTTGTTGCGGCCTGGCACGCTTTGTGCCGGGCCGCATTCCATTGAGTGGGTTTACGGCCGAGGGGGTCCCCCCGCCGAGTGTGTTCGAGGTGGTGGCGTGCCCGGGCCTGCACCGGTGCCGTAATCTCGAAGCCTGGAGCCCGCTGTACCGGCACCGGACCTTGATCCACGACTTGGGGTTGCACAGCAGATGACTGCGATTTCTCTCGGCATGCCGTCCGTTCCGACCAGGGTTGCCGAGCGTCGGCAGAGCAGGCAGATCCAGGTCGGATCCGTGGCGGTCGGCGGCGACGCGCCCGTGTCCGTGCAGTCGATGACCACGACCCGTACGTCCGACATCGGCGCGACCCTCCAGCAGATCGCCGAGCTCACCGCCTCCGGCTGCCAGATCGTGCGGGTCGCCTGTCCCACGCAGGACGACGCGGACGCGCTCGCCACCATCGCGAGGAAGTCGCAGATCCCGGTCATCGCCGACATCCACTTCCAGCCGAAGTACGTGTTCGCGGCCATCGAGGCCGGCTGCGCGGCCGTCCGCGTCAACCCGGGCAACATCAAGCAGTTCGACGACAAGGTCAAGGAGATCGCGCGGGCCGCCAAGGACCACGGCACCCCGATCCGCATCGGCGTGAACGCCGGCTCCCTCGACCGGCGCCTGCTCCAGAAGTACGGCAAGGCGACCCCCGAGGCCCTGGTCGAATCGGCCCTGTGGGAGGCGTCGCTCTTCGAGGAGCACGACTTCCGGGACATCAAGATCTCGGTCAAGCACAACGACCCGGTCGTGATGATCGAGGCGTACAAGCAGCTCGCCGCGCAGTGCGACTACCCGCTGCACCTCGGAGTGACGGAGGCCGGGCCCGCCTTCCAGGGCACGATCAAGTCGGCGGTCGCCTTCGGGGCACTGCTCTCGCAGGGCATCGGCGACACCATCCGCGTCTCCCTCTCCGCGCCGCCCGTGGAGGAGGTCAAGGTCGGCAACCAGATCCTGGAGTCCCTGAACCTCAAGCAGCGCGGCCTGGAGATCGTCTCCTGCCCGTCCTGCGGCCGCGCCCAGGTCGACGTCTACAAGCTGGCCGAGGAGGTCACCGCGGGCCTGACCGGCATGGAGGTCCCCCTGCGCGTCGCCGTCATGGGCTGCGTCGTCAACGGCCCCGGCGAGGCCCGCGAGGCCGACCTCGGCGTCGCCTCCGGCAACGGCAAGGGCCAGATCTTCGTCAAGGGCGAGGTCATCAAGACGGTCCCGGAGTCCAAGATCGTGGAAACCCTCATCGAGGAGGCCATGAAGCTGGCCGAACAGATGGAGGCCGACGGCACCCCGTCCGGCGAGCCGTCCGTTTCCGTGGCTGGCTGAGGAACGTAGGGCTGAGGGGATTTCGGGCTGCGGGAACTTTCGAGCGCCGGCCGGGGCTTGGTCCTTCAGCCCGTCCGGCGTTTGAGGACGAGGCCGCAGGCCGAAGCGGGGGCCTGGGGGCGGCAGCCCCCAGACGGCACGGCAGCCACCGCCCACCGGACAACGAGACGGGGGCGGCACCGCCCGGCTTCCGCAGGTACAGTGCGGAGATCAGCAGAACCTCAGGGTGAGGCCCGCACGTGTTGACGCAGACCACCTCACGGGTGCTCGAACCGAGCGACCTGGACGCCGCGCTCGCCGTCCTCGACCGCGAGCCGGTCGCGAACGCCTTCGTGACCTCCCGGGTCCAGGTCGCGGGCCTCGACCCGTGGCGGCTCGGCGGCGAGATGTGGGGCTTCTACGAGGAGGGCATGCTGACCTCCCTCTGCTACGCGGGCGCCAACCTCGTCCCGATCTGCGCCGGCCCGCGCGCCGTACGCGCCTTCGCCGACCGCGCCCGCAGGGCCGGCCGCCGCTGCTCGTCCATAGTCGGCCCCGTCGAGGCCACCACCCAGCTCTGGCGCCTGCTCGAACCCAGCTGGGGCCCCGCCCGCGAGGTCCGCGCCCACCAGCCGCTCATGGTCACCGACCGCATGCCCGCCGACATCGCCCCGGATCCGTACGTCCGCCGGATCCGCAAGGACGAGATGGAGACGATCATGCCGGCCTGCGTGGCGATGTTCACCGAGGAGGTCGGTGTCTCGCCGCTCGCCGGGGACGGCGGGCTGCTCTACCAGGCCCGGGTCGCCGAACTCGTCGGCTCGGGCCGCTCGTTCGCCCGCCTCGACGAGCACGGCAAGGTCGTCTTCAAGGCCGAGATCGGCGCGGCCACCCCCCAGGCCTGCCAGATCCAGGGGGTGTGGGTCGCCCCCGAGTACCGGGGGAGGGGGATCGCCGCACCGGGCATGGCCGCGGTCCTCCGCTACGCGCTGGCGGACGTGGCCCCGATCGTCAGCCTCTATGTCAACGACTTCAACACCCCCGCGCGAAGGGCGTACCAGCGGGTGGGGTTCCAGGAGGTCGGCGCTTTCATGAGCGTTCTCTTCTAGCCGTACTTACGGCCGGACTTCCAGCCGCAGTTCACAGCGCTGTTCTGAGCCCCGTACGAGACCTGTAGTCTCCCCGGCATGCTGCGCTTTCCCGGTCACGGACACCGCCATCCCGAAGACGTCGTGATCGGCCCCCTCGACCTGTCCGCCCGGGTCGACGAGGCGCTCGCCGTGCAGGCCGTGGCCTTCGGGCTCGGCGCCGACGAGGTCGCCGTACGCCGGCAGATCGTTCTGCGGCACATGACGTACCCGGGAGCCCGCGCACTGGGCGCCACCGTCGAAGGCCGCCTCGTCGGCTTCGTCTACGGCATGCCGAACGACCGCACCCACTGGTGGTCCACGGTCGTCGAGCCGTACCTCCGCGCGCAGGGGCACGACGGCTGGCTCGACGACTCCTTCGTGATCACCGAGCTGCACGTCCACCCGCGCCACCAGAACCGCGGCATCGGCCGCTCCCTCATCACGACCATCACCGACGGCGCCACCGAGCCCCGCTCGATCCTGTCGGCGATCGACGCCGACAGCCCGGCCCGCGGCCTCTACCACTCCCTCGGCTACCAGGACCTGGCCCGCCAGGTCCTCTTCCCGAGCGCCCCGAAGCCGTACGCCGTGATGGGCGCCCCCTTGCCCCTGCGGCGCCGTTAACCGATTTCCACCGGAACCGGCCCCCCGGCTAACCTCCTTGCCATCACCCTTACGCAGCAGGAGTACGAGAACCATGGCGAACGCACCGGTCCAACGCATGTCCCAGTTGATGGCGAAGACGCTGCGTGACGACCCGGCGGACGCCGAGGTCCTCAGCCACAAGCTGCTCGTCCGGGCCGGCTACGTCCGCCGCACGGCGGCCGGTATCTGGTCGTGGCTGCCCCTCGGCAAGAAGGTCCTCGCCAACGTCGAGCGGATCGTCCGTGAGGAGATGGACGCGATCGGCGCCCAGGAGGTGCTGCTCCCCGCCCTGCTGCCGCGGGAGCCGTACGACGCCACGGGCCGCTGGGACGAGTACGGCCAGGAACTGTTCCGCCTCAAGGACCGCAAGGGCGGCGACTACCTCCTCGGCCCCACCCACGAGGAGATCTTCACCCTGCTGGTGAAGGACCAGGCGTCCTCGTACAAGGACCTGCCGGTGATCCTCTACCAGATCCAGCACAAGTACCGCGACGAGGCCCGTCCGCGGGCTGGCATCCTGCGCGGCCGTGAGTTCCTGATGAAGGACTCGTACTCCTTCGACACCGAGGACGAGGGCCTCGCCCAGTCCTACGCCCTGCACCGCCAGGCCTACCAGCGCGTCTTCGAGCGCCTCGGCCTCGACTACCGCATCTGCGCCGCGACCGCGGGCGCGATGGGCGGCTCCAAGTCGGAGGAGTTCCTCGCCCCGGCCGAGGCCGGCGAGGACACCTTCGCGGACTGCCCGAACTGCGACTTCGCGGCCAACACCGAGGCGATCACCTACGAGCTCAAGCCGGTGGACGCCGAAGGCGTGCCCGCGCTGGAGGAGATCCCGACCCCCGACACCCCGACCATCGAGACCCTCGCCGCCTTCCTGGAGGTCCCGGCCTCCGCCACCCTGAAGAACCTCCTGGTGAAGGTCGACGGCGAGATCGTCGCCGTCGGTGTCCCCGGTGACCGCGAGGTCGACATGGACAAGGTCGAGGCGCACTTCGCTCCGGCGGTCGTCGAGATGGTCACCGAGGCGGACTTCGCGGGCCGCCCCGACCTGGTCCGCGGCTATGTCGGCCCGCAGGGCCGCGGCGAGAAGGTCAAGTACCTCGCCGACCCGCGCGTGGCCCCCGGCACCGCCTGGATCACCGGTGCCAACAAGGCCGGCACCCACGCCAGGAACGTCGTCGCGGGCCGTGACTTCGAGGTCGACCAGTACGTCGACGTCGTCGTCGTCCAGGAGGGCGACCCGTGCCCCAAGTGCGGCACCGGCCTCAAGCTGGACCGCGCCATCGAGATCGGCCACATCTTCCAGCTCGGCCGCAAGTACGCGGACGCACTGAAGCTCGACGTCCTCGGCCAGAACGGCAAGCCGGTCCGCGTCACCATGGGCTCCTACGGCATCGGCGTCTCCCGCGCGGTCGCGGCCCTCGCCGAGCAGACCGCCGACGAGCAGGGCCTGTGCTGGCCCGCCGAGGTCGCCCCGGCCGATGTGCACGTCGTCGCCGCGGGCAAGGCCCTGCAGATCGAACTCGCCCTCGACGTCTCGGAGAAGCTGCGGGCGGCCGGACTGCGCGTCCTGGTCGACGACCGGGCGGGCGTCTCCCCGGGCGTCAAGTTCACGGACGCGGAACTCATCGGCGTACCGAAGATCCTGGTCGCCGGCCGCCGCTCCGGCGAGGGCGTCCTCGAACTGAAGGACCGCAGGACAGGCGAGCGCGAGGAGCTGACGGTGGACGAGGCGATCGCCCGCCTGACCGCTTGAGCAACTCCTCAGGAACGTCTCTGGGCCCCTGAAGGGAGCTCACGGGCTTCTCTCAAGCCGTTCCCCGACCGCAGTGCGTGACAGAGCGTCACTATGGGAGGGGAACGGTCAGGAGGGCCGGGCCCCGGCCCTCCTGCAGAACGTCGAGACCCTCGCCCACCTGGCGCTTGGCAGCACACTGTGCATCCCACTGCACCGCCTCGTCGCATACGGCCTGTGCGCGGAGCTGCTGCCGGAACACATCACCCTCGACGAGTGGGGCTACCCGCTCGTGGCCGGCTCTTCGGTCCCGTCAAACCATCGGCAGCGGGGACGCCGCTGAGCGGCGTTTTCCGCCATTTCCGCACGACGCTGAGTCGCCCCCTCATCATTTCCGGCCACGTGGGCAATACATGTAACAGGTGGTGCACGGGTGAGGGGAGAGGGATGAGCCTGAGAGACGATGCGCGTGAGCTCCAGGGTGAACTGGCCGTCCTGCGCCGGGCGTTGCACCGGGAGCCGGAGATCGGGCTGCACCTGCCGCGCACACAGGAGAAGGTGCTGGCCGCGCTGGACGGACTGCCGCTGGAGATCAGCACCGGCAGTTCGCTGTCCTCGGTCACGGCCGTGCTGCGCGGCGGCGCTGGGCCCGGCGGCCCCGTCGTCCTGCTGCGCGGCGACATGGACGCGCTGCCCGTCACCGAGCGCACCGGCGCGGAGTACGCCTCCCGGATCGCGGGCGCCATGCACGCCTGCGGTCACGACCTGCACACGGCCGGTCTGGTCGGCGCCGCCCGGCTGCTCGCGGACCGGCGCGAGAGCCTCGCCGGGGACGTGGTGTTCATGTTCCAGCCGGGGGAGGAGGGCTGGGACGGCGCCGGGCACATGGTCCAGGAGGGCGTGCTGGACGCGGCGGGACGCCCGGTCGACGCCGCCTACGGACTGCACGTCAGCTCGTCGTCGTATCCCACCGGCGTCTTCGCCTCCCGCCCCGGCCCGCTGATGGCGGCCTCGGCGGGCCTGCATGTGCGCGTGGTCGGCGCCGGCGGCCACGGCTCCCGCCCGCACGACTCCCTCGACCCGATCCAGGCGGCCTGCGAGATGGTCACCGCGCTGCAGACGATGGTGACCCGGCGCTTCGACGTGTTCGACCCGGTCGTGGTCACCGTCGGCACCTTCCACGCCGGCACCCGGCGCAACATCATCCCCGACGACGCGGCCTTCGAGGCGACCGTCCGCACCTTCTCGCCGGCCGCCGCCGAACGCATCGCGGAGGTCTCCGTACGCCTGTGCCAGGACATCGCCACCGCCCACGGCCTCACCGCCGAGGTCGACTTCGTCCCCGAATACCCGGTCACCGTCAACCACGCCGATGAGCACGACTTCCTCGCCGACACCGTCCGCGAGGCCTTCGGGGAGGAGCGCTTCGAGCAGCTCACCGACCCGATCACCGGCTCGGAGGACTTCTCCCGGATCCTGGACCGGGTGCCGGGCGCCTTCGTCTTCCTGGGCGCCGACGCCACCGGCGACCCGGAGACCGCCCCCACCAACCACTCCCCGCTCGCCGCCTTCGACGACGCGGTGCTGTCCGACGGCGCCGCCCTGCTCGCCGAACTCGCCGTCCGCCGGCTGGACCGTCTCGCCGAGGAGGCACAGTGCGCCCGTACCACCTGATCCCCGCGGTACCCGCGCTCGGCCTGGTCCTCATGCCGTTCCTGCCGTTCGTCAACACCGGCGGGCTGTGGTTCGGGCTGCCCAGGATGCTGGTGTGGGGCGCGGTGTGGTGTGTGATGTGCACACCCGCGCTGCTCCTCACGGAGCGCCTCATGAGCCGTGGGGAGGCCGACAAGTGACGACGATCCTGGTCATGACCTTCACCGGCATCGCCCTGATCGGCGTCCTCGGCTTCGTCGGCCGCCGCAGGCCCGCCGCCGACCTCTCCGAATGGGCCGTCGGCGGACGCCGGTTCGGCGCGCTGAGCATGTGGTTCCTGCAGGCCGGAGAGGTGTTCACCACCTTCACCTTCCTCGGCATGGCAGGCCTCGCCTTCAGCGGCGGGGTCGCCGCCCTCTACGCCCTCCCGTACGTCCCCATCGGCTACATGGTGCTGTTCTTCCTCGCCAAGCGCCTGTGGTCACTGGGCAAGGAGCGCGGCTACCTCACCCAGGGCGACTACCTGGAGGACCGCTACGACAGCAAACTGCTCGGCACGGTCGCGGCCGTCCTCGGCGTGGTCTTCGTGCTGCCGTATCTCCAACTCCAGATCACCGGCCTGGGGTTGATCGTCCAGCTGGTCACCGGCGACTCGGCCTCCGGCACCCTCAGCATGATCATCGGCTGTGCGCTGGTGGTGGCCTTCGTGCTGTGGGCGGGCCTGCACGGAGTCGCGATGACGTCGTACTTCAAGGACGTCGTCATGCTGATCGTCCTGGCCGTGCTGCTCATCGCCGTCCCGGCCCACTTCACGGGCGGCGTCACCGCCATGTTCCACCGCATCGACAAGCTGCACCCGGAGCTGCTGACGATCCACGCCGGACCGTCCGACCAGGTCTGGTTCACCACGAGCATGCTGGTCAGCATGCTCGGCGTCGGCCTGATGTGTCTGCCGCACGCCTGGCCGGCCGTGATGTCCGCCCGTGACCCCAAAGTGCTGCGCCGCAACTACACCTGGATGCCGCTGTACGAACTCTGCCTCCTGATGCCCATCATCGTGGGCTTCGCCGCCGTCCTCGTCCTCAAGCCGGGCACCCCGGCCAACGGCATCCTGCTGACGCTGAGCAAGCAGGTGCTGCCGACGTGGGCGACGGGCCTGGTCGTGATCGCGGCCATCGCGACGGCGATGGTGCCGGCGGCGGGCATCCTGATCGGCATCTCGTCCCTGGTGGCCCGCAACATCGCCCGGGTGCGGGACGAGCGGAAGCAGTTCTGGATCAACCACGGCACGGTGGTCGCCGCCTGCGGTCTCGCCCTCCTCCTCGCCATCTACCGCCCCGACCTGCTCGCCAACCTCCTCCTGCTCACCTACAGCGGCACGGTCCAGCTCGCCCCCGCCATCGCCCTGGGCTTCCTGTCCCGCCGCCCGGTGGGCAAGGTGGCCGTCCTGGCCGGCCTCTTCGTGGGCGAACTGGTCGTCCTCTGGCTGACGTTCTGGCAGAAGGACCTGGCCGGAAACGTCAACGCCGGCCTGGTGGGCCTGGCCGCGAACATCGCCGTACTCGCCCTGACGGCAGCCGCCGAACGCCTGATGACCCGCACCCCCGCACGGGACGTCGCCCGTTCGCCGGCCACGTCCACCTCACCCTGAACGGCATCGGCCTGCCGGCTGCTCAAAGCCACCCGGCGAACTCGAGCAACAGCTCCGCATCCTTCCCCCGCCCCACCCGAAGCGCCCGCACCCCGGACTCCACGGCCCGGAACAACGTCCACCCCCGCAACCGCTCCTGATCCACGTCCAACGACTCGGCAAGCCGCTTCACCCGCCGCCGTGTCGTCGCCGCCCCCGCAGGCGAGGCGATCAGATCCTCCACCCGATCCCGCACCAACCGAGCCAGATCGAACGCACACTCACCCACCACCGGATCGGGCCCCACGGCCAACCACGGCATCCGCTCGCCGGCGAGCACCTTGCTCTGCCGAAACGTCCCGTGCAGCAGCCGCTGCTCGGGCGGATCCGCCAGCAGCCCCTCGCGGGCGGCGACCGCGGCGTCGACCAGCACGGCCACCTCGGCGAAGCCGGACGCGGTCGCCCGCATGGCCTCGGCCTGCCGCCCGGTCCGCTCGGCCACGGTCTCGAAGACATGCGCGCCCTCGTCGGCAGGTGGCTCCACCCACAGCCGCCGCAAGGTCCCCGCCGCCTCCAGCAGCGCCTTCGCCTCCGGCAACGACCGCACCGACACATCCGGATGCAGCCGCTCCAGCAGCAACACACCCTCCGTCGTGAACGGTTCGACCAGTTGTACGGCGCCCATACCGCCCCAGTGCGCCAGCGCCGCCCGCTCGCTCTCCGGACGGGACCGGGGCGGGGCCAGCTTCAGCACGGCGGGCGTCCCGTCGGGGCGCCGCACCAGCACGACCAGGCTGCTGCGGCCGCCGGGCACCTGGACCCGTTCCACGCTCAACTCGCGCAGCTCGACCGCCTGCCGGGCCGCCTCGGGCAGCTTCTCCAGCCAGTCGTCGCCGTCCGGTGCCGTCTCACCGAGCGCCCTGACCAGACGCTGCGGCGGTGCGAAAACCATGCGCGAGTCGTTCCTTCCAGTACGCGTTACGCCGTGGGGGCCGGCGAGGCCGGGGCGGGGGCCGCCCGCTCGGCGAGCCCAGGGAAGGCTACGCTCTCGCCGCTCCAGCGCACCGCCCGCACCGCCGCCTCCCGCAGCGCCCCGGCGGCCGCCCGCCGCCGCTCGCCCGCGGTCGCCCGCACCAGGTCGGAGTAGACCCCGGCCACCCGGTCCTCCAACTCCGTGGCGAGCCGCACGGCCGCGGCCGAGTCCGGCACCGGGAACGGCAGCGCGTACCCCGCCGCCGCGGCCACCGGCGTGCCGCCCAGGTCCCGTACCTCGCGGGTGAGCGCGTCCCGCCGGGCCCGGTGCGCGTCGTACGCCGCCCGGGCCTCCGTACGCCGTCCCGGGCGGATCTGCCCGCCCACCACCCCGTAGCCGTACACCGCCGCATGCTCGGCGGCCAGCGCCGCCTGCAGGGCCTTCAGCTCCTTCTCCCGGCTCACCCGGCACCCTCCGTCAGCAGATACGCATGCGCCGCCCCGGCCGCCGCCACCGAGGCCAGCAGCCGGGCCAACTCGCCCGGCACGTCGGGGAGCGCCGCGATCCGCCGGTCGGCCAGAGCCCGCTCGGCGGCGGCAAGCCCGGCGAGGGCGTCCTTCTGGTTCACGGGTACGGCGGCGGAAGGAGAAGCCGATTCCGGCGCGGTGGGGGCGGCCCTCTCCACCGTCCCCCCGAACGCCTCCACATGCCGGCCGACCTCCGCCCGCAGCGCCCCCAACTGCTCCGCCACGGCGGGATGCGCGGCGATCACGGCGTCGTACCGCCCGAGCAGCCCCACACTGTCCCGCGCCGCACGCGCGCGTGCCTTCTCCGTGACCGACGGACTGCCACCGGCACTTTTCTCGGACTCCCCGTCGGAGCACCCCACCAACAGGGCGGCCCCGGCGGCCGAAGCGAGCACGGATCTTCTGCGCGGCCCCGAGGGGGCGCGCAAGGGCGGGGGGTACGACACGGCTGACGTCCTCGGGGGCCTGGTACGAACACGCTCGCGGGAAGAGCGCCCCGCGTGTGATCACGGTACCCGCGCATCCATCGCAGTCATGTCACCGGCTCGACAGCCACCTGAAGGGGCGCGAGGCTGTGTCGATATGCGGCTCCGCCGCGTGGGCGCGACAAGCCACACACAACCGGCACTCGCCCAATAGGCCACAGCCCCCGAGCCAATGGGCGACCCGCCACCGCCGGAGGCACCCGGCACCGCACGTCCGTACGTGTACGGCAACACACCTTGCGACCGGATACCCTTTGACCAGACACGCGACCCATCCCACAACAGCACACGCGGCCGAGGAGTCACCCGGATGAGCACCACCCAGAGCGAGAGGCTGCGAGAGCTCCTGGAACCGCTCGTCAGCTCCCAGGGCCTGGATCTCGAAGAGATCGCAGTGGACTCCGTCGGACGCAAGCGGGTGCTGCGCGTGGTCGTCGACTCCGACACCGGTGCCGATCTGGACCAGATCGCCGATGTGAGCCGCGCGCTCTCGGCGAAGCTCGACGAGACGGACGCGATGGGCGAGGGCGAGTACACCCTCGAGGTCGGAACCCCCGGCGCGGAGCGCCTCCTCAAGGAGCACCGGCACTATGTGCGCGCCGTGGACCGGCTGGTGAAGTTCCAGCTGGCCGAGGGCGGGGAACTGGTCGCCAGGATCCTCGAGGTCGACGACGAAGGTGTTGACCTCGAAGTGCCCGGGGTGAAGGGCCGCAGGGCGACCAGCCGCAGACTCGCCTTCGACGACATCGACAAGGCGCGCGTGCAGGTCGAGTTCAACCGCAAGGACAAGAACGAGAAGGAAGAGGAGGCGTAGCCGTGGACATCGACATGAGTGCCCTGCGGGGCTTGGTACGGGAGAAGGAGATCTCCTTCGACCTGCTGGTCGAGGCGATCGAGTCGGCCCTCCTCATCGCCTACCACCGAACCGAGGGAAGCCGCCGCCACGCGCGCGTGGAGCTCAACCGGGAGACCGGCCACGTGACGGTGTGGGCGAAGGAGGATCCCGAGGACCTCGAGGAGGGACAGGAGCCCCGCGAGTTCGACGACACCCCGTCCGGCTTCGGCCGTATCGCCGCCACCACCGCCAAGCAGGTCATCCTGCAGCGGCTGCGCGACGCCGAGGACGACGCGACGCTCGGCGAGTACGCCGGCCGTGAGGGCGACATCGTCACCGGAGTGGTCCAGCAGGGCCGCGACCCGAAGAACGTGCTGGTCGACATCGGCAAGCTGGAGGCCATCCTGCCGGTGCAGGAGCAGGTGCCGGGCGAGACGTATCCGCACGGCATGCGGCTGCGCTCGTACGTCGTACGAGTGGCGAAGGGCGTCCGCGGCCCGTCCGTGACCCTCTCGCGCACCCATCCGAACCTGGTGAAGAAGCTCTTCGCCCTGGAGGTGCCGGAGATCGCCGACGGGTCCGTGGAGATCGCCGCGATCGCCCGCGAGGCCGGTCACCGCACCAAGATCGCCGTACGGTCCACCCGTTCGGGCCTGAACGCCAAGGGCGCCTGCATCGGCCCCATGGGCGGGCGTGTGCGCAATGTCATGGGCGAGCTGAACGGCGAGAAGATCGACATCGTCGACTGGTCGGACGACCCGGCCGAGATGGTCGCCAACGCGCTGTCGCCCGCCCGGGTCTCCAAGGTGGAGGTCGTGGACCTCGCCGCCCGCTCCGCGCGGGTGACGGTGCCGGACTACCAGCTGTCGCTGGCGATCGGCAAGGAAGGGCAGAACGCCCGCCTCGCGGCCCGGCTGACCGGCTGGCGGATCGACATCCGCCCGGACACCGAGCAGGCCGAGGAGCAGCGCGGAGAGCCGCGCGGGGAATAGATCCAAGCCGCGCATGGCTCAGATCACGACAGTTGCATGCGCGGAACTGTTCGATTCTTGCCCCAAAGGGGTGAGGTCGCCACGGGGAGGTAGACTTAAGGGTGTCTGGCCGGACGCGTGCCCGCGCATGCCCTGAGCGCACCTGTGTGGGGTGCAGGCAGCGAGCGGCCAAGAAGGATCTGCTGCGCATCGTGGCGGTCGAGGGCGCATGTGTCCCCGATCATCGCGGTACGCTGCCCGGCCGGGGTGCTTATGTGCACCCCGCCCTGGTCTGTCTCGACCTGGCGGTACGCCGCCGGGCGTTCACGCGGGCGCTGCGCGCCCCGGGAGCGCTCGACACAAAGGCGTTGCGCCTCTATGTCGAGCAGGCAACACCGTAAGACGTGGTCGTGCGGAACCTCCGTGCGGCCCTGGTACCCCGCGAGTTGGAAGTAGGTCGAGATTGCGATGAGCACTCGATGAGCACGCGATGAGTACGCCCATGAAGTAGCGACGGTCCGGCCGCAACCCGGACCTAAAAGGAGCGAAGTGGCTAAGGTCCGGGTATACGAACTCGCCAAGGAGTTCGGGGTTGAGAGCAAGGTCGTCATGGCCAAGCTCCAGGAACTCGGTGAATTCGTCCGTTCGGCGTCTTCGACCATCGAAGCGCCCGTCGTCCGTAAGCTGACGGACGCCCTCCAGCAGGGCAACGGAGGCGGCAAGTCCGCCCCCGCACGCAAGGCTGCCCCGGCTCGTCCGGCAGCCCCCTCTCCCGCGCAGGCCGCCCGTCCGGCCGCCCCGCGCCCGCCGGCCCCCAAGCCGGCCGCCGCCGAGAAGCCCGCGGCTCCCGCCGCGCCGGCCGCTCCCGGCCCCCGTCCCACCCCGGGCCCGAAGCCCGCGCCGCGGCCCGCCCCGGCGTCCCCGGCTCCGACCACGCCCGAGTTCACGGCGCCTCCGGCGGCTCCCGCCGCCCCGGCCGCCTCCCAGGGCCAGGGCTCCGGCCCGCGTCCGGGCGCTCCGCGTCCGGCAGGCCAGGCCCCGCGTCCGGGTGCTCGTCCCGGCGCCCCCGGTCAGGGCGGCCAGGGCCGTGGTGACCGTGGCGACCGTCCCGGTGGCGCCCCGCGCCAGGGTGGCGGCGCTCCGCGTCCCGGTGCCCGTCCGGCCGGTCCCCGTCCGGGCAACAACCCCTTCACCTCCGGTGGCTCCACCGGCATGGCGCGCCCGCAGGCGCCCCGTCCGGGCGGCGCTCCGCGTCCCGGCGGCCCGGGTGCCCCGGGTGGCGCTCCGCGTCCGCAGGGTGCCGGCCAGGGTGGTCCGCGTCCCCAGGGCGCGGCGGGCGGTCCCCGTCCGCAGGCTCCGGGCGGCCCGCGTCCGACCCCGGGCGGTATGCCCCGTCCGCAGGGCGGTCCCCGTCCCGGCGGCGGTCCCGGCGGCCCGCGTCCGAACCCCGGCATGATGCCGCAGCGTCCGGCTGCCGGCCCGCGTCCCGGCGGCGGTGGCCCCGGCGGCCGCGGTCCCGGCGGCGGCGGTCGTCCCGGTGGCGGCGGCGGTCGTCCGGGCGGCGGCGGCTTCGCCGGTCGTCCCGGTGGCGGCGGCGGTTTCGCCGGTCGTCCCGCCGGTCCCGGTGGTGGCGGTGGCGGCGGCTTCGCCGGTCGTCCCGGCGGCCCCGGTGGTGGCGGCGGCGGTCGTCCCGGCTTCGGCGGTCGTCCCGGTGGTCCGGGCGGTCGTGGTGGCACGCAGGGCGCCTTCGGTCGTCCCGGCGGTCCCGCGCGCCGCGGTCGCAAGTCGAAGCGGCAGAGGCGCCAGGAGTACGAGGCCATGCAGGCCCCGTCGGTCGGCGGCGTGATGCTGCCTCGCGGCAACGGCGAGACCGTTCGCCTGTCGCGCGGTGCCTCCCTCACCGACTTCGCGGAGAAGATCAACGCCAACCCGGCGTCGCTCGTCGCGGTCATGATGAACCTGGGCGAGATGGTCACGGCCACGCAGTCCGTCTCCGACGAGACGCTGCAGCTCCTCGCGGGCGAGATGAACTACGAGGTTCAGATCGTCAGCCCCGAGGAGGAGGACCGTGAGCTGCTCGAGTCCTTCGACATCGAGTTCGGCGAGGACGAGGGCGGCGAAGAGGACCTGGTCGTCCGTCCGCCGGTCGTGACCGTCATGGGTCACGTCGACCACGGTAAGACCCGACTGCTCGACGCCATCCGCAAGACGAACGTCATCGCGGGCGAGGCCGGAGGCATCACCCAGCACATCGGTGCCTACCAGGTCTCGACCGAGGTCAACGACGAAGAGCGCAAGATCACCTTCATCGACACCCCGGGTCACGAGGCGTTCACCGCCATGCGTGCCCGTGGTGCGCGGTCGACGGACATCGCGATCCTCGTCGTCGCGGCCAACGACGGCGTCATGCCGCAGACGGTCGAGGCGCTCAACCACGCCAAGGCGGCCGACGTGCCGATCGTCGTCGCGGTCAACAAGATCGACGTCGAGGGCGCCGACCCGACCAAGGTGCGCGGTCAGCTCACCGAGTACGGGCTGGTGGCCGAGGAGTACGGCGGCGACACCATGTTCGTCGACATCTCCGCCAAGCAGGGTCTGCACATCGACTCCCTGCTGGAGGCCGTGATCCTCACCGCCGATGCCTCGCTCGACCTGCGGGCCAACCCGCACCAGGACGCGCAGGGCATCTCGATCGAGTCCCGTCTCGACCGCGGCCGTGGCGCCGTGTCGACGGTCCTCGTCCAGCGCGGCACCCTGCGGGTCGGCGACACCATGGTGGTCGGCGACGCGTACGGCCGAGTCCGGGCGATGCACGACGACAACGGCAACAGCGTGGCCGAGGCCGGCCCGTCGACGCCGGTCCAGGTCCTGGGCCTGACCAACGTCCCGGGTGCGGGCGACAACTTCCTGGTGGTGGACGAGGACCGTACGGCCCGTCAGATCGCCGAGAAGCGCGCCGCCCGTGAGCGCAACGCCGCGTTCGCCAAGCGCACGCGTCGTGTCTCCCTCGAGGACCTGGACAAGGTGCTCAAGGCCGGCGAGGTCCAGCAGCTCAACCTCATCATCAAGGGTGACGCTTCTGGTTCCGTCGAGGCGCTCGAGTCCTCCCTGCTCCAGCTGGACGTCGGCGAAGAGGTCGACATCCGCGTCCTGCACCGCGGCGTCGGTGCGGTCACGGAGTCGGACATCGACCTGGCGATGGGCTCGGACGCCATCGTGATCGGCTTCAACGTCCGTGCGGCGGGCCGCGCGGCGCAGATGGCCGAGCGCGAGGGCGTGGACGTCCGCTACTACTCGGTCATCTACCAGGCGATCGAGGAGATCGAGGCGGCCCTCAAGGGCATGCTCAAGCCGGAGTTCGAGGAGGTCGAGCTCGGTACGGCGGAGATCCGCGAGGTCTTCAAGTCGTCCAAGCTGGGCAACATCGCGGGTGTTCTCATCCGCTCCGGCGAGGTCAAGCGCAACACCAAGGCGCGCCTCATCCGCGACGGCAAGGTGGTCGCGGAGAACCTCAACATCGAGGGTCTGCGTCGCTTCAAGGACGACGTCACCGAGATCCGCGAAGGGTTCGAGGGCGGTATCAACCTCGGCAACTTCAACGACATCAAGGTCGACGACGTCATCGCGACGTACGAGATGCGCGAGAAGCCGCGCGTCTGATCCAGCACGCGATCGGGGCCGATCGGCGGGGAAGTTCCTCCACGGAATTTCCGTCGATCGGCCCCGGCCGTTGCGTGTACGGTTCCCGTATCGGCGTCGAAGCGTGGCGCCCGTACCCCGAACCGGCGGGACATCCGGACACACATGTATGTGGGGACTCTGTCCTTCGACCTGCTCCTCGGCGACGTCCACTCGCTCAAGGAGAAACGCTCTCTCGTCCGTCCGATAGTGGCCGAGCTCCAGCGCAAGTACGCGGTGAGCGTGGCGGAGACGGGCAACCAGAACCTCCATCGCCGGGCCGAGATCGGCCTCGCGATGGTTTCCGGGGACACGGGACACCTCTCCGACGTACTGGACCGCTGCGAGCGGCTGGTCGCCGGGCGGCCCGAGGTGGAACTGCTCTCGGTTCGACGCAGGCTCCACAGCGACGAAGACTGAAGCACGAAGTAAGCACTTAAGGAGACGGACCAGTGGCCGACAACGCGCGTGCCAAGAGGCTGGCGGACCTCATCCGAGAGGTGGTGGCCCAGAAGCTGCAGCGTGGGATCAAGGACCCGCGGCTCGGCTCGCACGTCACCATCACGGACACCCGGGTCACCGGGGACCTGAGGGAGGCGACCGTCTTCTACACGGTGTACGGGGACGACGAGGAGCGGGCGGCCGCGGCCGCCGGTCTGGAGAGCGCCAAGGGCGTCCTGCGCTCCGCGGTCGGTGCGGCCGCGGGCGTGAAGTTCACGCCGACGCTGACCTTCGTCGCGGACGCCCTGCCGGACACCGCCCGGACCATCGAGGACCTCCTCGACAAGGCCCGCCAGTCCGACCAGAAGGTGCGCGAGGTCTCGGCCGGCGCCACCTACGCCGGCGAGGCGGACCCGTACAAGAAGCCGGGTGACGAGGACGAGACGGACGACACCGCCGAATGACCCAGAAGAACCGGACGCCCGACGGGCTTGTCATCGTGGACAAGCCGTCGGGCTTCACCTCGCACGACGTGGTCGCCAAGATGCGCGGCATCGCCCGCACCCGCCGCGTCGGGCACGCGGGCACCCTCGACCCCATGGCGACGGGCGTACTCGTCCTCGGCGTCGAACGCGCCACCAAGCTGCTCGGTCACCTCGCGCTGACCGAGAAGGAGTACCTGGGCACGATCCGCCTCGGGCAGACGACCCTGACCGACGACGCAGAGGGCGAGATCACGGGGTCGACAGACGCCTCGAAGGTCACCCGCGAGGCCGTCGACGCCGGGATCGCGAAGCTCACCGGCGACATCATGCAGGTCCCGTCCAAGGTCAGCGCCATCAAGATCGACGGTGTGCGCTCCTACAAACGGGCGCGCGAGGGCGAGGAGTTCGAGATCCCGGCCCGCCCGGTCACCGTCTCGTCCTTCGCGGTGTACGACGTCCGGGACGCCGTCGCCGAGGACGGCACCCCGGTGCTGGACCTGGTGGTCTCCGTCGTCTGCTCGTCCGGCACCTACATCCGGGCCCTGGCCCGCGACCTGGGCGCCGGCCTGGGCGTCGGCGGCCACCTCACCGCACTGCGCCGCACCCGCGTCGGCCCGTACAAGCTGGACGCGGCGAAGACGCTCGACGCGCTCCAGCAGGAGCTCACGGTGATGCCGATCGCCGAGGCGGCCACGGCCGCGTTCCCGCGCTGGGACGTGGACGCCAAGCGGGCCCGGCTGCTCACCAACGGCGTACGGCTGGAGATGCCCGAGGTGTACGCGGGCGGCGGCCCGGTGGCCGTCTTCGACCCCGAGGGGCACTTCCTCGCACTCGTCGAGGAACAGAAGGGCAAGGCGAAGAGCCTGGCCGTCTTTGGCTGAGCCCCCGTAACACACAGGCTCCGCCTGCCCGTGGAGCGGCGGTCACGGGGTTGTGCCCGCCGCTCCACGGTCCCCCCTCGGTTCCCCCACCCCTAGGGTGTATCCACCGACCCCCGCCTGTTCACCCGTGCGGGCAGGCGCTCGGAGTGAACCGAGGGAGCGGAAGGGGGCGCGTTCGCCAAGTGATCTGTCCCGCTGATCATCGTGGCCCTAACGTCGAACTGAGGGCACAGATGTACGGCGGGGAGGCTCGAACATGGCGGGACGGGGCCCGCGGACCGGGGGCGGACACCGGCCGGCGGAGGACACGCGAACGGGGCACGCCCCTGACGGGGAACCGGCCGCGCGCGACGCCGCCCTGGTCCGCATCCACGACCTCGCCGGCCGCCCCCGCGGCACCGGCTTCGTCGCCGACCACCACGGCACCGTCATCACCAGCCACGAGGCCGTCGACGGGCTGCCCAGGCTCGTCCTGCACACCGCCGGCGACCGCACCTGTCTGGTGACCGCGGACGCGGTGACCCCGCTGCCCGACCTGGACATGGCCCTCGTACGCACCGAGGGCCTCGGCGTCGAACCGCTGCCGGTCACGGTCCGGGACCGGGTCGAGACCGGCCGGTACGTCCGCCTCGCCGCCGGCTGCTGGCGCGAGGCGCGCGTGCTCGGCGCGACCTCCGTGACGTATGCGGCGACGGACCGCTTCCATCTCCTCGACGAGGCCCTGGAGTTGGCCATCGGCACCACCGGCCGGGACGCCCTCAGGCTGGGCGGCGGGGCGGCCGGCGGGCCGGTGCTGGACGCCGAGACCGGCGCCGTCGTCGCCGTCCTCGGCACCGCACTGCACTCCGGCCACCGCGACGTCGGCTTCGCGGTCCCGCTCCGCCCCCACTCTCGGCTCCGCTCGAGCGGGGGGACCCCCATCGCACCGAGCGGCGCGCTCGGCGACCTGCTGGCCCGGAACGCGGAGACCGTGCCCGCCTACGGAGCCGACCTCAACCTGGCCGGTGTACTGGAGCTGACGGCCACGTCGGTGGGCCAGGACGGCCCTCCGGGGACGCTGGAGGGCTGCGTCGGCCGGACGGGCGTCGAGCCGGTCGAACGAACGGAGGCGGCAAGGCAGTTGGCCGCATTCGTGCAGGGCCCGGCCACTGTCCTCGGCCTCGTCGGGCCACCGGGCAGCGGTCGTACGACCGAACTCGCGTCCCTGGCCGCCCGTCGCAACCGCGGCCCTGAACCGGCCCCCACACTGTGGCTGCGCGGCGCCGACCTGAAGGAGGACGACACCTCGGTCGCGGATGCGGCCGCCCGGGCACTGGCCCGCGCCGCCCGCATCGTCGCGGCGGCGAAGTCCACCTGCGCGGCCGCCCTCGGCGACACCGGCCCGAACCGCCTCGCCCAGGCCGCCCGCACGGCGGACCGCCCCCTGCTCCTCCTCCTGGACGGCCCCGAAGAAATGCCACGCGCCCTGACCCACCGCCTGCCGGAGTGGACCGAGGGAACGGCGCAATGGCTGCGGGAGACGGGGACGCGCCTGATCGTGGCGTGCAGGGCGGAGTACTGGGAGGTCTTTTCAGCCGCTGCCGGCACGCTTTGTGGCGCCGGTCCGCATATTCCAGCCCGTCCGGCGATTGAGGACGAGGCCGTTCAGGCCGATAGCGGGGGTCTGGGGGCGGCAGCCCCCAGGGACGGGACGGGCAGGGGAGGCGGGGGCGACCTCCCCTGCGTGCGCCTCGGCGACCTCACGGAGGACGAGGCCCGCAGAGCCCGCGCGCGCTACCGCATCCCCGAGGGCACCCTCGAAGCCCCCGACGCCCGCCACCCCCTCACCCTCCGCCTCCTCTCGGAGATCCACGCGGCCCTCCAGGACGCCCCCCACGCCCGCGTGGACCGCAACGACGTCCTTGCGGCCCATCTCGACCTGATGTGCCTGCGCATCGCCGTCAGACTGGCCGCCGAGAACGGCCTGCGAGGCGCCGCCGTGCGCCGCCTCGCGGCAAAGGTCTCCGGCCAGGTCCACGAGGCCGCCCGCCGCAGCCTCGGCCCCGGACAGGGCGAGCTGGACCGGAAGACCTTCGAGGCGGTGTTCCCCTGGGGAGCGGCCCCCGCGCGCCTGGGCGGCGGCACCGGCTGGGCGTCCGCGGTCCTCACCGAGGGCCTGCTCGTCCCCGCCGGCAGCGGCTACCGCTTCGCCCACGAGGAACTCGCCGACTGGCTGCAGGGCATGCACCTCGACCTCGACGAGGCCCTGCGCACCCTGGTCCACCACGGCCGCACCCCTGACGGCGGCACCCGCGCCGTTCCCGTGCCGCACCACCGCATCGGCCCCGTCGTAGAGGCCCTGCTGCTCCTCGCCCGTCAGGAGGGGCCCGCCCAACTCGCCGTAAGGATGGAGGAGTTGGCCAACGTCCTGGATGCGGACCCGCATGCCTGGTGGCCCGCCCGCCTCCTCACCGAAACCCTGCTGCGGGTACCGGACGCCACCCCGTACCTGGCGGTCCTGCGACGGCTCGCCGACCGTCTCGTGGCCGCACGCCGTCAGGAGTGCGCCAACTCCCGGGAAACCAAGGGCCATTCGCGTCCGGCACCCGCCGCCGGCCCCTTCGCCCCCGGCTTCTGGACCGCCCTGCCGCTACCGCAGACCGACCGCCTCGACCTGCTGCGCCACCTGCTCCTCGCCGACGGCCCCCCGCAGGACACCGGCCCCCGCTATCTGGACGCCGTCTCCCGGCTCCTCGCCGACGACCCCACCACCCTGCAACCCCTCCTCACCCGCTGGTTCGACGACGACCGCCCGCTCCCCGCGACCCCGCACGCGACCGTCGCCGAGGCCGCGCAGGCCCTGCTGCACACCCACCGGCACCTCGCCCTGGACGACCTGACCGAGGTGCTGGTCGACAGCGCGCACCCGAGGGCGGACGAACTGCTCGCCGTACTCGCGGAGGACGAGCCGTCGACCGTCTGCCGGGCCGTCGACCGGTGGGCGCACGACGAGCGGCCCGCGCGGCGGGTGGCGGCGGTGGCGTACGGCCTGCGCGCCGCGCCCCACATCCGTACCGACGCCGACCGCGAACTCCTGCGCTACGCCGCCCTCGCCCTCCTCGCCCGCCCCGCCGACTGCACCCTGCACGGCGGTGCGCTCGCCCTCCTCGTCCGCGATCCACGCACACGTGCCCGCCATCTCCCGCAGGCGCTGCGGCAGTTCGCCGGCGGTGACCCGCACTTCCCGGCGAGCGCCCTGGTCGCCGCCCTGACCACACATCCGGAACCGGTCCTCGACGCCTTCCGTGAGCGTCTGCGCGGCCCGGACGCCGGTCAGGCGCTGCGCACGCTCGCCGACGTCACCACGCCCCCGCTGGCCCGCAGGGTCGCCACGCTGGTGCGGGAGGCGGTGGAGCGGCGCCCGGAGACCGCCGCCGACGTGGCCGCGTACGTCGACCGGCGGCTCGACCAGGGACCGGAGGCCCGCGCCGTGCTCTTCCCCCTGGTCACCGGTCTGCTCGACGGAGGCCCGGAGGAGGTGCGGGCCGCGCTCGCCGCCGTGCTCGCCGCTCCCGGCACCCCCGCCTCCCGCGTCCTGCGCCGCGAACTCCTCGACTTCCTCCTGACCCACGAACAGGCCCCCACCGTCCTGGACACCCTGCTGCACGCCGCGGCCCGTCACGCCGGCGACGACGCACGCGAGCTCGTGCACCGCACCGGACTGCTCCTCGTCCGCACCCCGGACGGCGCGGCCCGCTTCGACCGCGGCCTGGTCGACCTCGCCCGGCAGCTCCCCGGCTTCGCCGCCCGCATGTCCACCTGGCTGACCGAGACCCCGCAGACCTGGTCGGCGGTGGTGGGCCCCGGCGCCCGCCGCATGATCGAAAACCTGGCGGGCACCCGCGTGCCGGTCTGAGCAGCGAGGGACTGTATGGATATCGACACAGCCCGTGGAGCGCGTGGCGTGCGTCGGGTCACAGCCCCCATGCCGATGCGGGCCGTTCGGGCCGGGCATGGCACCCTTAGACCTGCGTAAGAGGTCGGTAGACACGGACACGGGTTCGAGGAGCGGTCACAGTGCAGCGCTGGCGTGGCTTGGAGGACATCCCCGAGGACTGGGGGCGCAGCGTCGTCACCATCGGCTCCTACGACGGAGTCCACCGCGGTCACCAGCTGATCATCCGGCATGCCGTGGACCGCGCCCGTGAGCTGGGTGTCCCCTCCGTGGTCGTCACCTTCGACCCGCACCCCAGCGAGGTCGTCCGCCCCGGCAGCCACCCGCCGCTGCTGGCCCCGCACCACCGCCGCGCCGAACTCATGGCGGACCTCGGTGTGGACGCGGTCCTGATCCTCCCCTTCACCACGGAGTTCTCGAAGCTGTCGCCGGCCGACTTCGTCGTCAAGGTCCTGGTCGACAAGCTGCACGCCAAGGCGGTCGTCGAGGGCCCGAACTTCCGCTTCGGCCACAAGGCCGCCGGGAACGTCGAGTTCCTCACCGAGCAGGGCAAGGTCTACGACTTCGAGGTCGAGGTCGTCGACCTGTATGTGCGCGGTGAGGCGGGCGGCGGCGAGCCGTTCTCGTCCACCCTCACCCGGCGCCTGGTCGCCGAGGGGGACGTCGAGGGCGCCGCCGAGATCCTCGGCCGCCCGCACCGCGTCGAGGGCGTCGTCGTACGGGGTGCGCAGCGGGGCCGTGAGCTGGGCTTCCCGACCGCCAACGTCGAGACGCTGCCGCACACCGCGATCCCGGCCGACGGCGTCTACGCCGGCTGGCTGCACGTGGCGGGCGAGGCGATGCCGGCCGCGATCTCCGTCGGCACGAACCCGCAGTTCGACGGCACCGAGCGCACGGTGGAGGCGTACGCCATCGACCGCGTGGGCCTCGACCTGTACGGCCTGCACGTGGCCGTGGACTTCCTGGCCTACGTCCGCGGCCAGGCGAAGTTCGAGTCCCTGGAGGCCCTGCTGGAGCAGATGGCCGAGGACGTCAAGCGGTGCCGCGAACTGGTGACGGTCGCCGACTAGCCGTACCGGAAAGCGTTTCTACGACGACGAAGGGCGGCCGGTGCCCGAGAGCACCGGCCGCCCTTCGTCATTCCCGTACCGCTACTGCTGGGTCCAGCCGGGCGGCATGGCGCCCGGCTGCGGCGGCTGCCCCTGCTGCGGGTCCTGGGGCGGCTGCTGCTGCCAGCCCTGGCCCGGTGCCGGCTGCTGCGGGGGCTGCCCCCAGCCCTGCCCCGGCTGCGGGGCGCCGCCCTGCTGGCCGTAGAGCTGCTGCTGGGGGTCCTGCTGCGCAGGTGCGTAGCCCTGCTGGGGCTGCTGCGGGTACTGCATGTTCGGGTTGCCGAAGCCCTGCTGGGTACGGGCGAAGTCCTCGGCGATGAGGGCCGCGAGATCGAAGTAGGCCTCGCGGGTCTTGGGCCGCATCATCTCGAGGTCCACCTCGGCGCCCGCCGCGAGGTGTTCGTCGAAGGGGATCACGACGACACCGCGGCAGCGGGTCTCGAAGTGCGCGACGATGTCCTCCACCTTGATCATCTTGCCCGTCTCGCGGACCCCGGAGATCACGGTGACCGACCGCTGCACGAGATCGGCGAAGCCGTTCGCCGACAGCCAGTCGAGCGTGGTCGAGGCGCTGCTCGCACCGTCCACCGAGGGGGTGGAGATGATGATCAACTGGTCGGCGAGGTCGAGGACCCCGCGCATCGCGCTGTAGAGCAGGCCGGTGCCCGAGTCGGTGAGGATGATCGGGTACTGCCGGCCCAGCACATCGAGCGCGCTGCGGTAGTCCTGGTCGTTGAAGGTGGTGGAGACCGCCGGGTCCACGTCGTTGGCGATGATCTCGAGGCCCGAGGGCGCCTGCGAGGTGAATCGGCGGATGTCCATGTAGCTGTGCAGTTGCGGGATCGCCTGGACGAGGTCGCGGATGGTCGCGCCCGTCTCGCGCCGGACCCGTCGGCCGAGCGTGCCGGCGTCCGGGTTGGCGTCGATCGCCAGGATCTTGTCCTGGCGCTCGGTGGCGAGGGTGGCGCCGAGCGACATGGTCGTCGTGGTCTTGCCGACGCCGCCCTTCAGGCTGATCACCGCGATCCGGTAGCAGGACATCACCGGCGTACGGATCAGACCCAGCTTCCGCTCCCGCTCCGCCGCCTCCTTCTTGGCGCCGAGCTTGAAGCGCGAGGGGGCCTGGTTGTTCTTGCGGGCCTTCGGCTGGTTGCGCAGCAGCCGGTCGGAGGAGAGCTCCACGGCGGCGTTGTAGCCGAGCGGGGTCCCCGGAGCGGCTTGCTGCTGCTGGGGCGCACCGGGTCCGGCCTGCGGGCCGGGCGGGGCGGTCCAGCCCTGGTTGCCGTACGCACCCGGTTGCTGCTGCTGGGGCGGCTGTGGCTGCGGCGCCTGCTGCGGGGGCTGGGGCTGTGCCGGAGGCTGCTGCGGATAGCCGTAGCCCGGCTGCTGGGGCGGGTAGCCGTAACCGGCCTGCTCGGGCTGCGGCGGATAGCCGTAACCGGGGGCCTGCGGCGGTGCGGGCTGCGGCTGGGCGGCCTGGGGCTGCTGCTGCTGCGGGTAGCCGTATCCGGCGGCCTGCGGGTGGGGCTGCCCCGGCTGGGCGGCCTGGCGCGGGTCGGCCGGTGCGGGCTGCCCGCCCTGCGCCGGGTATCCGGGCTGCGGCTGGGCCGGGCCGAACGTGCCCTGCGGCGGCGCCTGGTGGGCCGGCTGCCCCGGCTGCGGCTGGACAGGGGGCCGGCCGGGCTGCTGCGGGTAGCCGTAACCGGCCGCGGCCTGCGGGTCCGGCTGCGGGACCGCCTGGCCCGGGTGTGCGGGTGCGAAGCCCTGGGGCAGCGGGGGAAGCCCCGGTGCGGCCTGGGGCGGGGTCGGGGCCTGTGCGGTGGGCTGCGGCTGCGGCTGCGGCTGCGGCTGGGCGACGGGCGGGGGCGGGGGAGCGGCCGGCGCCACCTCGGCCTCCGGTTCTTCTTCCGTCGTCGCCGGGGCGGGGGAGTCCGCCTCGGGGGCCGGCTCGTCGGCACCGGCCGCGGACGCGGCGGGGTCACGCTGCTCCGGCTCGTCGCCGTGCGGCTCCTCCGACTCGGCGTCGTCGTCGTCACCGCCGAACAGGCGTGCCGCCTCGGCGTCGGCGGCCACATGGTTGAGCTCGGCCTCCGGCTGCTCGGGGGCGGCCGCCGCCGGGGTGGCGGTCTGCGCGTCCTCGTCGACCGGCTGCAGCACGGGGAAGCCGGGCGCGG
The DNA here is from genome assembly GCF_039532765.1 of Streptomyces longisporus. NCBI lineage: Bacteria > Bacillati > Actinomycetota > Actinomycetes > Kitasatosporales > Streptomycetaceae > Streptomyces > Streptomyces longisporus. The sequence goes on along the minus strand of NZ_BAAASG010000017.1, from coordinate 26,251 downwards.
CGGCCGGCGGCGCGGCAGGCTCCTGCTGCTGGGGCGCGGCGGGCGGCGGTGTGGGCGTCGGCTGCTGGGGCGCGGTGGGCGGCGCGGCCGGCTGCTGCTGCGGTGCCGCGACGCCGCCGGACGTGTCCTGGCCGGGCTGGGGCGGGGCGACCGCGCCCGCCTGCTGGGGGTAGCCGTAGGCGCCGGGCGTCGTCGGCGCGGCGGTGGGCGGCGCGGCCGGCTGCTGCTGCGGTGCCGCGACGCCGCCGGACGTGTCCTGGCCGGGCTGGGGCGGGGCGACCGCGCCCGCCTGCTGGGGGTAGCCGTACCCGCCGGGCGTCGCCGGCGGGGCGGTGGGCGGCGCGGACTGCTGCGGCGGGAATCCGTAGCCACCCGTGCCCTGGGCCGGAGTGGGCTGGGTGGGCTGCGACGGCGGTGCGGGCTGCTGCGGTGCGGTCGGGGCGGGCGGCTGTGCCGGTGCGGGGGCGGGTGGCGCGGGACGCTGCGGTGTGACGCCCGGGGGCCCCGTGGGTGCTCCGATGGGCGGCCCGCTCGGCGGCGGCGGCGATTGCCGCCCGCCGTCCTGCTGGCCACCGGACGAGGAGCCACCCTGCGTGCTTTGGGCGTACCAGGCGGGCGGCTCGTAGACGATTTCGAACTCGCCCGTGAGGTCCACCTCGTGATCGTCCCCGTCCGAGGAAGGGCTGCCGCCGTTGTACTCGGACCGATCCCTGTTCACTGCTTGCCTCCTGGTCAGCCACTGCTGCTGAGCTGGTCGTCGTCGCGGCCGGGCGGACCGAGTGGCGAGTCCCACGCGACTGCGATCGTCACCGCACCACCAGAAGCCTAATCACTCACATGGCGGGACGGAAAAGCCCCCATGGGTGCGAACTCAACAGCCTCACGGGTGCGGCCGGTTCGCACCGTTCGCACCCTTCCCCCGGTGACGACGACGCGTCAGTCCATCCGTCGGGCCACGCCGAGCAGGCCCGTCTCCGCATCGGTGGGTTCGGTCATCACGAACTTGTGGTGCTTGCGGGTGCACCACAGGGCGGCACCCTCGTGCAGCGCCGGCAGGTGCTGCAGATGCTCGTTCGGGACGCCCAGGGTGTCGCGCACGACCTCGATCTCCTGCGGCGAGATGCGCTGGATGCCGACCAGCTGCGCCTGAGCCAGCCAACGCGGCGCGTGCTCGCTGACGTAGGGCAGGACCGTCACCACGGCCTGCCACGGCACGGAGGTCACCCGCCCGCGCGGCGGGCGCACACCGCAGTCCCGGATCAGTACCACCGGACTCGACACCGACGGTCCCTGCGCGGGCACCCGGCCCACCGGATAGACCGTCACGCACTGCTGCCCGCCGCCCGCGGCCTGCGCCAACTGCTGCCACACCTGCGGACGTCCGGTCTCGACGCCCACGCGCGCGCCCGTCGCGGCGGCGCGCAGCGCCAGCACCTGGGCGAGCCACAGACCACCCACGAGGACGACGTCGAAGGCGGTCGGACGGGACAGGCCCAGCACGGCCGGCTGCGAGTCCGGGTCGGTGCCGATGAGCACACCGTCGTCGCCGATGGGCATGCTGATCGCCGCGAGTTCGTCGGCGGTGACGACATGGCGGTTGCGGCGCGGCCCGCGCAGCCCGAACCCCGGGCTGACGATGCGCCGTTGCTGCTGCGGGGTCTCCGGCTGCCGGATGATCGGGATCATGCCGGTGTCGGTCGGCGAGGCCACGTGGGCCGGCGTCGTACGGCCGGGGGTGCGGCCCTGCTGTCCCGGTGGCATGGTCTGCGGGGGGTAGGACATCAGTAGGTACCTCCGAGCGGCAGGGTGGCGAGGGCTCCGGGGACCTGTTCCCGGTCGAGACGGACCAGACCGGCCTTCGCGGCACTGGCGGCCCGTTCCAACTCCCGTCCCACCTGGCCGAGTTCGCTGTCACCACGGGCGGTGACCCGGATGTGCCCGGTGAGCGAGACACCGCGGTTCCCGGCCTTGCTCAGGGTCATGCTGAACGTCGTGGCGAGCACCGGCAGCGAGGTCAGCCGTGTGACCAGCTCGGGCAGCGCCACACCGCCGTTGCCCAACTGCGGCCAGCGGGAGACCCAGTAGGTCGCGTGGTACCGGTCGTCGACCCGCCAGGACTTCACCGCCTCGACGGTACGGCGCTGGGGCGCCCGTCCCTCCTGGCCGTGCTGCGCGTTGGCGCGCGGGTTGAGGCAGCTGGACGTGGCGAGGGCCTGCACCAGCTCGTTCTCGTCGAGGATGGTCGCCTTGAAACCGGCGCCGGCCAGTCGGCTGGACAGCTGGTCCGCCACCCGCAGCAGCGCCTTCTGCGCCCCGGGGACACCGTCCCCGCGCGCCTGCACCGCCTCCGGGCACAGCTCCGGGTCGAGCTTGAGGGCGACCCAGGTGAGCCGGAGCGCGGGCGAACCGACCTGCGCCTGCAGGGGGCCGTACGACCGCGCGGCGAGCGACTGCGCGGGCAGATGCGGCGCGGGCGCCGGCTGGGTGTGCTGCACGACCTGCGCGGAGGCGAGGCGGATCCCGTCCACCTCCAGGGCGTCCTGGATCAGCCGCAGCGGCAGTTGACGGTGGGCGGCTGCGGGCCGCAGCGGCTCGTCCGCCGGCTGCACGAAGAGGACGGCGGTCAGGAAGGTCCCGTCGCCGATCATGCCGATCGAGCGGTTGTCACGGGAGACGAAGCCGTACGTCCGCAGGGCCGGGTCGCACTCCACGACCGGCGCGAGCATCGCATCGGTCCCGGGCGGTACGGGCAGCTTGGCGTCGCGTCGGCGCTGCCGCATCGCGCGCGTCGTCTCGTACCACTCGGGCAGCGGACGGCGTCCCCGGCGCAGCACCGCCAGCAGAAGCAGCAGCACCGCCACGACACCGGCCGGGGCCAGCAGCCAGGAGGTGTCGGCGGCCCAGGCGGCCAGCATGACCGCCGCCGCGAGCTCCACCAGGATCAGCTGCTGCAGGCGCACCGGACCCAGACCGCCGGGGCGGGGCAGCGTGCGCGGCGACGCGGCGGCGGGGGCGGCAGGAGCGGCGGGTGTACGACGTCTGTCGCCGGGCCCTCCCTGTTGCTGCTGTGCGCGGCGACCGCGCCGAGTGCTCGTAGCGCTGCTCATCCCCCGGGACATCCCTTTCGAGAACTATGTGGCCGCTCATGGGGCCACCACTGGGCCTTGGCTGGGCCCACAACATCCATGTGGGCGGCTCACGGTACCCGTTGCGAAACACCAGACGACACACGGGACACCGAAACCCCAGGTGGCCAGCCTTTCACGGACCGGGCCCGCATGGTGAAGCGCTGTGGTGAAGCTCTGTGAAGATGCGGGGTCGGCCCAACACCTGGTGAACCGGCGTCCGGTGGCGCAGGGCATAGTAGGTGCCTGCGCGGCCGAAGTGGCCTTTGGAACCGATCGAGCAGCACGAGCACGATCAAGTGCAGCAGTGCAAAACGATCAAGTGCAGCAGTACAAAACGGGAGAAACGGGGACCATGGCAAAGCGTCAGGACGAGCTCGCCGCCTACAACTTCGCTCGCAAGCGCACCGTCGCGGCGTTCCTGGCGCCGTCGCCGGGCGGCTCGGAGGAAGGCGCACCGCGTCCCATGCGCACGGTGACGCCCAGCCTTGCGCTCGGCGTCGTCCTGGTGATCGGCTTCATCGCCTACGGCGTGATCAAGCCGGCCGCACCGGCGGGCTGGGACAAGCCCGGCGAGTACATCATCGTCGACAGCGACTCCACGACGCGTTACGTCGTCATCAACGACAAGACGCCGAACGGCAAGGAGGTCGCGACGCTGCACCCGGTCCTCAACTACGCCTCCGCCAAGCTCCTCCTCGACAAGGGCAAGGGCAGCGTCCTCGAGGTCTCCGGCAGCGAGATCGACAAGAGCAACATCCCGCACGGCGCGACCATCGGCATCCCGTACGCCCCGGACCGCCTGCCCTCCAAGGAGGACGCGGAGAAGGCGAAGACCTGGGCCGTGTGCGAGCGTCCGGCGCCTGGAGGCTCGGCCGACTCCATCGACCGCGCCGTCTTCGTCCTCAACGCCGAAGACGCCAAGACGCTGGACGATTCCGGCAAGGTCGACTCCGGTGAGGCGCTGTACGTCAAGGACAGTAAGACCGGTGCGCGCTACCTGATCGACCGCGACGGGAACCGATTCCTGCTGGGTGGACCGGCTTTCGACAAGACGACCATGGCGCAGCTGCTCTCGGCCGTCATCGGCACGTCCGCCGAGCCGCAGCCGGTGAGCCAGGAGTGGCTGGCCACCTTCAACAACGGCGGGGCCATCACCTTCCCGACCGTCCCGGACGCGGGCGGGACGACGACGGCCAAGGGCCTGCCCGCCGGTGCGACCACGGTGGGCCAGGTACTGGAGTCGGAGGACGCGCAGGGCAAGCAGTACTACGTGGTCCTCCGCGACAAGGTCGCCTCCGTCACCCCGTTCGTGGCGGAGTTGCTCAAGCAGTCACCCAAGGCCCAGGCGCCCGGAGTCACCAAAGTCCCCCAGAACGTCATCATCGCGGCCAACGGCGGCGCGCCGGACAAGTTCTACGGCGACAAGGGCTGGCCGGAGGCCGTCCCGCACCAGGCCAACCCCGCGTCCACGGCGAACGGCCAGGCCCGCACCACTTCCTGCAGCGTCTACGACGGCACCTTCGGCGCCGACAAGAAGCCGCAGCTGGCCGCCTGGGCCGGAACGGCGTACCCGAAGAAGGTCGTCTCCGGTTCGGTGAGCGCCTACGTCTCCTCCGGCTCGGGCCTGCTCTTCAAGGAACTCACGGGCGTGGCGGGCGGCGGCGGTGCGCAGTACCTGCTGACGGACACGGGCCTGCGCTACTCGCTGCCGTCGAACAACGACAGTGCGGCGAAGGGCAAGGTCGCCGGTTCGTCCTCCTCCGGCTCCGACGGGTCGTCGCAGAACGCGAGCGAGACGGACAAGGCCCGCACGCGACTCGGCTACGAGGACATCACCAACCCCGCACTGGTGCCGCAGACTTGGGCGGAGTTCATCCCCAAGGGCCCGACGCTGGACACGGGCAGCGCGTCGCAGGAACAGAGCCAGTGACCGTGCAACTACCGTAGCCAGGTCGGCGGTTGCGGTCGCCGACTGTCAACGGCCGGACATGCGCGGGCACTTGAGCGCACAGGGTTGTTGATCACAAGATGATCGCCCAAGTGTGTGAGCCGTGTAACTGATTGGTCTTGCCTGTGGATGTGAGACAGGCTGACGATAGAGTGTTTGCAGCGCTCAACGGTGCGAAGCTTCTCCGGGCACCAAGTAGGTTTCCCGGATCAGTCAACATGAACGACGACATGGGGGAAGGTCATCATGGCCGGCCAGTTCCGGGTAACAGAGGACGAACTCACCAAGCTCTCCGGTGACATCAGCACTGTCAACGGCCAGCTGCAGGGCGAGATCCGCCGTCTGAACGGCGTCATCGAGCAGATCGCCGGCGGCTGGAAGGGCCAGGCGGCCACGTCCTACCACCAGCTGCAGGAGCGCTGGAACCAGGACGCGAAGAAGATGAGCGACATCCTCAACGACATCAAGGAAGCCGTGGACTCCACGCGGAGCAACTACTCCGCGTCGGAAGAGCAGCAGAACTCCGAGATCAGCAAGATCATGTCGGACTTCGGCTGAGCCGTACCCCGGCTCCGACCGATCCACTGGGCCTGTGGGGCCCACTGATCCTGATCGATCCCGAACGACTTCCTAACGACTCTTCCTGAAAGGGAATGACGATGTCGATCCTCGTCAATTACGCAACCATCACCAACGCCTCCACGGACGTGCGCACCACCGCCGGCCGCATCAAGCAGCAGCTCGACGACCTCGAGGCCGCGGTCAAGCGCGTCGCCGCTACCTGGGAAGGCGAGGCGCAGGAGGGCTACCAGCGCAAGCAGACCGAGTGGGACAAGACGGCCCAGGACCTGCACAACACCCTCCTGAAGATCTCCACGGCGCTGCAGAGCGCCGCCGAGAACTACCAGGCCACGGAGAAGAGCAACGCCTCCACCTGGGGCTGAGCCGTCGGCGACCCGAGGCACATGAGGGACCTGAGATGAAGAGAATCGGCCCAGCCGACGCCACGGCGTCAGCTGGGCCGTCCTCTGCTTCGGGCCCGTACACAGCAAATTCAGCAAACCTTCACACTCGTCATCGGGACGTCCGGCATCGGTACGTCAGGAAGCCCTGGGGGCCTGAATCATGAGGGGCCTGAACGTGGAGGGCCGCAGAGCCCGTTCGCGTAGCCGCAACGACCGCAACAGTGGAACCCGCGCACTGCAGCGGGTTTTCGGCGTGCTTGCGGCAACCGGGATCTGCATCGCCTCGGCCCCGCCGGTATTCGCATCCGACGGTCCCGCCTCCGGCGGCGCGAAGTTCGGCCTGGCAGCGAGCACGGAATGCGTCTTCGGCGGCGACGTCATCAAGTCCACGCCCTGGTCCCTCCAGCGGATCCTCCTGGACCAGATGTGGGGCCAGGCGACGGGCAAGGGCGTGACGGTCGCCGTGATCGACACGGGCGTGGACAGCTCGAATCCGCAGCTTCGCGATGCCATGGCCGGCGCCGGCAAGACCTACGTCGACGGTGCCGCGAACAAGGACATCGAGGGCCACGGCACGCGGGTGGCGGGCATCATCGCCGCCCGTCCGATCGACGGCACGGGCTTCGAGGGCATCGCACCGGACGCGAAGATCGTCTCCTACCGCTATACGGGCGGCGAGAACAAACAGGGCGACTCGAAGACCATGGCCCAGGCGATCCACGACGCGTCCGTCTCGGGCGCGAAGATCATCAACATCTCCTCCGACACCGCGGACAAGCAGGACAACCAGCTGCTCCGGGACAGCGTGGCGGCAGCCGTGCGGAGGGGCGCCCTGATCGTGGCGGCCGCCGGCAACGACGGAGCCGACGGCAAGTCCGCGAACACCTACCCCGCGTCGTACCCGGGCGTCCTGGCGGTCGCCGCCTCGGACCGCAACGACGAACGCGCCTACTTCTCACAGGCAGGCGACTTCGTGGACGTCGCGGCACCGGGCGTCGACATGGTCTCGACGGTCCCCAAGAAGGGCCAGTGCACGGCCGACGGCACAAGCTTCGCGGCGCCGTATGTCGCGGGCGTCGCGGCCCTGCTGAAGCAGAAGCACCCGACCTGGACGGCGGACCAGATCGCCACACGGATCGAGGAAACGGCCCAGCGCCCGGGCCGTGGCCCCAACCGCTACATCGGCTGGGGCGTGATCGACCCGGTGGCCGCCCTGACGGACAACTCAAAACCGGCGTCCTCCCCAACCCCGGACCCAGCGGTGAAGGCCGGCTCTGGCGGGGTCGTCCCCATGGCGGTGACCATGGGCGAGAGCGAGGCGGAACGGGAGCGCCGCACAGCCATTTATGTGGTGGGGGCGGGGCTCGCGGCGGTGCTGGTGATTGCGGGGAGCGGGGTGGCTGTGCGGGACTGGCGGAGTCGGCGGGTAGGAAGAGCTGGGCGGGTCGGGTAGGCGGCCACACCGGCCGAATCGGCCGATGTGGCCGATGACTTGGCACCGAGCGGTGCCGACAACTTGAGGTACAGGGGAGAGGACAACGGGGTATGAGCGACGGGATGCGGGTTGATCTGAGCGCGCTGGATGAGGTCATCCGGAAGCTCTGGACGTTGCTGGACGATATGGATAAGGCGGGGCAGACGTCTCGGTACAACACCGAGATCTCGATGGCTGCGTTCGGGGGTAACTGCACGTTCTTGGAGGCGGGTGAGCTCTTTTCCGCCCACAAAGACGCCAAGAGTGACCTTGAGGGGGCGATCAAGGGGCTGCACGACCTGATCGACAGGTTCGGCAGGAGTACTTCCAAGGTGAAAGACAAGTACACCGAGCAGGAGTACGCGAACAAGCACCAAATGGGTGGTGGCTCCGGGGGCTCGAGCGGCAAGTGGGACTAGTAGTCCGGATCGAGAATCACCTACGAGGAGGAGTTCAAAATGGCCGGTGACAAAGAGCAGCCAAAGCCAGTCCTTGAGCAGCCCATGTGCATCGCGGGACGTCCCAAGACCAAGACTCAATTCATCGACTACTCACTCAAAGAGCTCAAGCAGATGCTTGAGGGTACCGACCCGGGTCTAATTGAGGAAACAGGTCGTCACTGGGGAAAGGTCAACGAAATCCTCGCCGGAGGCCAGGACGGGGGGATCGCTGGCGTGCTCGACAAGGCGGTCGACAATGTCTTGGAGCACTGGAGCGGCGATGCCGCCCAGGCCTTTGAGAAAGAGGCGCGCAAGATTGCGCAGAGTATCCGGAATGCGGCTTGGCATGCGGATCTCAATAGCTCTCAGATGGCTGACGCGGCCACACAGTTGCGTACGTACAAGCAGCAACTGGATGAGATCAAAGAACCCAGCACCATGGACAAGATCGGTGACGCTCTTAGCGACTGGAGTTGGGACAACGGCGAAACGGTAGCCAACGATCTCAAAGACAGCAAGTTGACCACCGCCCAGATTGCGCAGAAGGACGAGGGCAAGATCGGCGCCAGCCGAGAAGCTCAACTGAATGGCGTGGCTGTCATGGAGAACCTTGGTGCGCAATACATGCGGGTCACACGGAACTTGCAAAACAACCGTGCGTACCAAGATGACAAAGGACACATCAAGGAGCCCAGCGGCAATGTGGAGTACCCGCCGCCTGTGACCCCAAGCGGCGCCGGCGCGTCCCGGCCAAGCGTCTCGCAGTCGGGCAGTAAACCATGGAGTGCTGGCCCGACAGCCACCGTGAAGCCAGCACCCACGGTGCCCCGTGACCCGGGCATCACGGGAGGCACGCAGCTTCCGACGAATAAGACAAGTCTTCCGACGACCGGTACGAATGTGGACAGCATCCCCACCGGTATGACGGGGGCTGGTCCCGGCCCTAATACGGGTGTCCCCAGCGGCGGCAATGGCAACTTCGGCGTCAGCGGATCCCCAGGTTCCGGCGTCGGTGCTCCCGGTGGAACGTCCGGCCTCGGCGGTGGGATCGGCTTCGCGGGTGGCCGCGGGGGCATGACCGGTGGCGCAGCGGCAGGCCGCGCTGCTGGAGGGCGAGCCGGTATGGGCGGCATGGGCGGCGGAGGCCTCGGCGCGGCCGGCCGAGGTGGTGCCAGCGCTGGTGGACGTGGAGCTCTCGCGAGGGCCCGTGGCGGCGTGATCGGCGCGGCTAAGGGAGTCACTAAGGGCGCCGGTGGCGGTGCAGGTTTGCACGGCAGCCGGGGTGGAACGCAGGCCGGCGCTGCTGGGGCGGGTGGCAAGGACCGCCGCAAGAAGGAGAACAGCCAGGGCGACCGCCCCGACTACTTGGTCGAGGACGAAGAGACCTGGATCTCGGAAGAGGACCGCAACCGGAACGTGCCGCGGACCATCGAGTAAGCAAACAAGCGGGCTGGACGGAAAGCCGTCGTCTGCCCATGTATAGGCTGGCACCCCCAGCCGTAGCTGTGAGTGAGGAGCAAGGAATTGGGTTTCAAGCGAGTCTGGTCCACGACAGGAGTTGTGGCGTTGACAGGCGCCTTGCTCCTCACCTCGGCCTCGACAGCCTCAGCTGACTATGTCAGAGACCAACAGTGGGTGTTGGACGTATTCGCGATGAAAGACACCTGGGCAGTAACTCAGGGTCAAGGGGTGACGGTTGCTGTAGTCGATTCCGGCGTAGATGGCAGCCATCCTGATCTAACTGGCCAGGTCCTAAAGGGGAAGGATTTCACGGGCGGCGGCAATGCCCAAGATGATCTGTCGGGCCATGGAACGGGCATGGCAAGTATTATCGCTGCGCATGGCCATGGAACGGGAAACTCTTCTGGCATGATCGGGCTTGCGCCGAAGGCGAAGATCTTGCCGCTTCGCACGTACCAAAAGAAAAATGACAAGAATCCGGATGAGGCATGGGCTGCCGCTGTTCGGTATGCGGTCGATCAGGGCGCGAAGGTCATCAATCTATCTTTCGGTGCCGATGGTGGCAAAACTTCACCAGTCGGCCGTGAAGCCATTGCGTATGCGGAAGCCCACGATGTCGTAGTCGTCGCCGCTGCGGGAAATACTGGTGCTGTCGCCGTTGAGGAGCCAGCAGCACTTCCCGGAGTTGTTTCCGTTGGCGCTGTAGACAAAGAAGCGAACCGGTGGAACGGCTCTAACAGCGGCAAAGGGCTCGCCCTGATGGCTCCTGGTGTTCAAGTCCTCTCTGCAGATAACACCGAGTCCCAGAAATACAGCCTATCTGACGGAACTTCGGACGCGACAGCCTTCGTATCTGCCACCGCTGCTCTGGTCCGTGCAAAATATCCCAATCTCACGGCAGGCCAAGTAATCAATCGCCTAATCAAGTCGGCCTCGTTCCTTGGTCATAAGGGACTGAAGGCGCCTGACGAGGAATATGGCTACGGGATCATCCGCCCTCGCCAGGCGGTCACAATGAACATCCCCCCCGGCCCCAAGACGAACCCCCTCGGCCAACTTCAGTCCTCCACCTCCACGTCAACCGAATCGTCCAAGGCAACGGGCTCTTCGACCCAAGCCGAGAAGAAGGACTCCTCTTCCAGCAGCATCCTTGTCGTCGTTGGCGCGATTGCAGCGATCGTGGTGATCGGCGTAATCGCCCTCGTGGTGGTCCGAAGCCGTCGAAACGGTGGCAGTGGTGGCCCTGGCTCACGAGGTGGCGCCTCCTCTCAGTACGCCAGCTATCCGCCTGCCCAGCAGCCTTACCCCAGTTCAGCTACCAACCAGGGGCCCCCACCTTCTCCGGGGCAGTACCCGCACAACCCCAACCCATACAGCCAGCAGCCGCCGCACCAAGGGCAGTAGGAATAGCTCACCGTCCAGGGGTGGCGGCGGAGATGTTGGGCCATCGCGTTCCTCCGCGGCATGCATAACGACTACGCAGCGAACCTTCCCGAGAACAAGAATGGAACCTCTTCAATGGGCGCCATCGTCCTTCTCATCGGCGTTGTAGGCCTCGCAGCCGTCATTGCCGCCGTCGTCGTCTTCGCCGTAACCCGTAGTCGCCGCAACTCCGGGATGGGAGGCCCTGGCGGCGGAACGTACCCGCAGAACATGGCCCACCCGCCCCAGCAATCGATGCCCCCGGCCCAACCGCCGTATTACTCTGCGCCAGCTCCCAACCAGGGATACGGCTACCCTGCTCCCCCTGCGCAGGCTCCACAGCAGCCCAATCCCTACACGCAGCAGCCTCCGCCCCCAGGGCAATAGAGAGCAGGACCGGCGTCGGCCCGGTGCGAATTCAGGGATGCCTGGAAGTACGGTATCGGCCAGCGCCACGACGAGCTTGCCAAGACGATCGTCGGGTTCATCCAGAAGGCATGCGCCCAGGCTCTGGCCTTGAGTTTGCTGTACGTACCGTTGATGTCTTGCGCGAGTGCGGCAACGCCGGGTGGGGAATGGTTCACAGGGGATCACCTCAAAGGGCATATAGGGCTACTTGTGCCATTTCGATCAGTGTCGCGGTCGTCATCCCCCTGGACTGGCAGTGGTGAAAGACCGCACTGCAGTCCATTAATGGCCAGCACTATGCCCACTCATGGGCAGGGCTATACTCAGGCATTGCCGACGTGTTCGCGCCGAGCGCGGATACATTCCGCTCCATGCGGAATGTAAAGGACCTGGGGATAAGTCGTGGCAGCTGGGACGGAAATTGAGGACCCTGCAGCGCTCAATCGTGCTAGCTCCGGCGCACGCGAGATCGCAGGGCAGACGCGAACCGCCGGCGCTCATCCGGTGGACGAGACGCGGTCGACAGCACGGGACTTCGGCAGCGGCAACTGGGACGGCGGGCTGGAGGGGGCACTCACCAACCTGGCGGAGACCTGGCACTTCCAGGTCTCCGCACTCGCGGCCAGCTGCGACAACCTCGCCAGCCAGTGCGGCGGCACGGGTTTGCTGTATCAGCGCACCGAAGCCGCGAACACGCAAACCATGAACTCTCTGGCGAGTGACTTCGGTTGAACCAGGCCCTCCACTCACCGCACAGCGTCAGCCTGACAGGACTCACCACTCCACGGGGGACTCGCCGAGCTCATGCCGAAGTACGAGCAGCTGTACCACCTCAACCTCAGCAACCTCAAGGAGGCCGCTGACCGTTGGCATGAGACGGCCACCAAGTTCAAGGGCCTGCACTCCTCCTACAGTGATCACGTGGCCCGTCCCTTCCGGCAGGCCGGCTGGACCCAGCCGGTCCTGACGGCAGCCAAGGCTGACAACGATGTACGTGCCGCCCAGCAGCAGTTCGGGGATGCCCACAGGGAGGCACAGGGCATAGCCGGTGTCCTCACGACACTGCACGCCGAGCTGAATAAGGCGAAGAACGACCTCCAACACCTCGCCGACGTTGAGGCCAAGGAACAGGGCCTCCAAGTCAGTGCCACCGGTCTCGTCACCCTGCGCAACGATTCCTCGCAAGATGCCGGCGCCCTCTACGACCCCGACACTCAGGGCCTCACCCGCCAAGACCAGGAGGTCTGCGACGCCTTCGCCCGCCGTATCGAACGGGTCCTCCAGCGTGCCGCCGACGCTGATGAAACCGCCTGCTGGGCCCTCCGCCGCGATCTCGGTGGAAGCCGAGCCCACTTCAACTCCAGGGTCGTCACCTCTCTCGACGATGCCAAGGCCACGCGCGAAGCCGAGTTGAAGAAGAAAGAAGCCCGTACGAAGAATGGCGGGTGGGTCGCCGAAGGCGATGCTGACGCCACCGGACCCGGGCTCGGGAAATCGTCTACGGGGCCTGACACCGGCGCTGGGAAGCTGGGCGAAGCTGAGGCGCATGCCGACCTAGGCCGCGCGACCGCCGAGGGTTCGCTCACCAAGGGGGCGATGAAACTCGACGGAGGAGCCGAAGCTTATGCGGGCGCCAAGGCTTCCGCAGCCGGTGGCATCACCAACGAAGGCATCAAGGGCGAGGCTGGAGTCTTCGCAGGAGGCGAAGCGTCGGCACACGGCCGTGCTGACGTCGGCCCCGTCGGGGTGTATGGACGGACGGAGGCCATGGCTGGCGGTGAGGCCGGTGTCAACGCTGGGGCTGGCCTCGAGGGGCTGCAGGCCGGCGCAGAGGCATTCGCCGGCGCGAAGGTCGGCGCCGCGGGAGGAGCGGACATCGGGGGCATTGGGGCGGGCGCGACAGCCGAGGGCTGGTACGGCATCGGCGCCGAGGCCGAGGCGACTTTCGGCAAGGGCGAAGACGGCAAGTGGCACATCGGCTCGACGGTGGGCCTCGCCGTCGGACTCGGCGGCGAGGTGGGGTGTGAGGTCACCGTTGATCCAGGGAAGATCGCCGACACCGCGAGCGATGCTGCCGACGCCGTGGGCGATGCGGCCGGGGCGGTCGGCGACGCGATCGGCAGCGTGTTCTGATGCACGCTTCCACAGACCCCTGCCGTAGTTAAGGAGCGCCTGAGATGCCCACCCCCCTTCCCGTACCGATTGAGTTCGAACTTCCGGAAGGCTGGCGCGCCGCACCGCCGGATGAAGTCGGCGCACCGGGGGCGGCGTTCATCGCGCTGCATCCGCAACCGGATCACGGATTCACCGCGAACATCACGATCGATGGTGAATACCGCCCGGGTGGGGCGACGCTGTCCGAGATCGCCCATGAGTCCGTGGAGCGTTTGCGCCAGGCCGCCACATCGGTCGTGGTCACCGGCCGTCGTGAGATCGGCTCTGCGGATGCGCCCGGTTTCACACAGACACTTGCCGTCTCGGCGGACATCGGCGGCGTGGGCCGCCACCTCGTCCAGTCACAGGTGTACCTTTCCCTGCTCGACGTTGCCGATCCGCGTGAGCGGGCAGTGATCCGCCTGGTCCTCACAGCCACAGCGTCCCAATACCCCGCCATCGTGAACGACTTCCAGGACTTCGTGCGCACAGTTCGCCCGGACACCAGTCCAGCTACGTAGCGCCGTCCGCGGAACGGCAGATCTTGCACCGGCAATCCGATTTCTCAAAGGTTGATTTCATGGGACTCTTCGACAAGCTGACCGGGACCAGGCGCCCCGCCGACGGTGTCGCCCGGCGAACTGCGGCAGAGGTGGAGGCGGCCCTGCTGGGTCTCAACCGCCCTGACGTCCCGTACGTCATCCGGGACGGCCGTGCGGAAGGCGCCGACCTGGTGGCTGAGTGGCGCATCCTGGATCCGGCCTGGCAGACCTTCTTCGCCCGCACTCAGGTGAGTCGAATGTTCCAGGTCCGTATGCGCCTGGTCCCGGAGAAGCACGAGATCCGCTCCATCGACCAGCAACTCGAAGTCACGTGGGTCGACGGCACTCCCAGGCTGGCCTTCGTGGCTGAGGCCCAACGTGGCCAGGTGCAGACGGTCTCGAAGCGCTGGACGCTCGGCCGAGGCGAGGATGGTGGCCTCGAAGCGACCGAGACGTTCCGCTTCGACAGTGCTGACCTGAAGAACCCGCTACAGGACACCGTCCTCGGCGCGGGTTGGACCTGGCGCGGAGTCATCACCGGCAAACTGTGAAACACATGCTCCCCTTCCGCCCGCTTCCCATTTCGCGGATGGGCAGCGGGCCATCCGTCTCGGGGCCGGCCCGTACGCGGAGATCACTGTCGGCGAAGCTGGCGCTGACACGGGGCAGCGAACCGCGAGCGTGCGCGGACGAGAGGGACATGGGCCAACGACCTCGGATAAGGACGGAACCGCCGTCATGAACAAACCGTCCGAGGCGCCCGACATCGCGCAGGTCCTCGAACACAACCGCACGCTCCTGTACCGGCACATCGCCCCGCGCCTCGTTCTCGCCTTGATGCTGTCCGCTGTGCCGTTCGTGGCTCATGTGGTCAGCCGGGAGGCTGACTTACCTGCCTTCTATGCCCCTGCGGCCGTGCTCGTGCTGATCTTCCTCGTCCTCCGACTGCGTCACGGGTCGCGGTTCAAAGTGTGCGAGAAGGTGCTGCACACCTACCCCCTGGAGTACCGGACCCGGGTGTCCAAGAAGGACACGGAGTGGAAGTACCTGGGAGATGTGCACACTGTCCGCCTGTCGGTGCGCGGGCAGCACGGCGCCCCTTCTCTACGAGCGATCAACGCCTCGACGGTGCGCCGCTGGCCCAAGGAGGCTGAGGAGGGCGGCGCTTGGTTCGCCGGTGACCTGGCCTTCGGGGGTGTCATGATCGTGCCGGGCAGCAACGACATGCTCTTCGTGCAGCCCGCGGACTGGGAGAAGTACAAGCAGGAGCGCGCCCAGGCCGACCCCCAGCGCCGAGCCCTTGCTGAACGGGCTGGTATCTCCGGGCTTTTGGAGAAGGAACCGAACATCGTGGTGTACGGATGAAGCGCGCATTCGGTTGGGTGTGCGGCGTCGTCCTCGCCCTCGTGACCGTCTTCTGGTGCGTCACGGCGACCGCCGACCTCGCTCTGTCCGCCGGTATCTACGGCACCCCTGGCAAGTACAAGGTCGGCACTTGCGTCGACACCAGCAACAGCCGTAGGAACTCCAACTACGAGTGCGACGGCCACTTCACGCCGGATGGCGGCAGCGCCGAGGACGCCGTCTACGTGCACCTCAAACACACCGGGCATGACTACCCGGACGGCACCGAGTTCGACGCACGGCAGGGGATCGAACCGCACACGATTCAGCGGGTCGGGTTCTGGGGCGTCGTGGGCGAGCTGTGGCAGGTTTCGGTCTGCGTGGCCGTCCTTGGGTGCCTCGCGTACCAAGCGATCAAGCCACGCGGAGCGTCCCGGCGCCGGGAATCCCATACCAGGCAGCGCTCGCGGCGCCAGCAGGTAGCCGACTGGATGGTCTATGTCGTCGTAATCGCGATCCCCGTGGGCATCCTGAGCTGGATGGCCATGCTCGCGGAGCCGACCCCGTAGGTGGGTCGGCCCTGGGTGAGCGTCTATTCGTACCGGATGGGTGACTCCGGTAGACCTGACCACGCGACCTATGCGGCAGCGAGCTCGCACCACACGTATTTTCCCCGGTTGCCGTTTCTGGTCAACGGCTGCCAGCCCCATACGTCGGCGCAGGCGCGGACCAGTGCGAGGCCGCGGCCCTGTTCCGCGTCGACCAAGGCGGCCAGGTCCGATGGAGGTTCGGGCGGCTCAGGGTCGGCGTCCCAGGCACCGATGCGCAGCACCCCGCTGCGCCACCGCAGGCGCAGAGCGGCCGGCCCTTTGGTGTGGAGTACGGCGTTGGCGGTCAGCTCTGTCGCGAGGAGTTCAGCGGTGTCTGCGTGATGGATGAGGCCGTGCATCGTGAGGATCAGACGGACGGTACGGCGGCAGATGGTAACGGCGCGTGGGTCGTTCGGGATGTAGAGGGAGTACTCCCAGGGTTCGGTTTCGGGCATGCGGCAACTCCGGTTCGGTGGGTGGGGCTTTCGGAGAACTGCGGGTGGCGGGCGGTGGCGTTGCCGCAGCCGTCATGGCAGGACGGAGCAGTGCGCTTCCGGTGACCCCGGGATCCGCAGAGTGTGCGTCGCGTCACTGACGGTAGAGCCACAATTTGGGACCGTGCAAGTCGTTGCCGTAATCTGACCCTCGAACGAGCCACTGCCTCCAGGGCAGTTGGGGGCAAGGAGGAAGTCGTGGCCCGCAGGAGACAGCCCACCGCACGCCAGGAGCGTCTCGGCGCGGAACTGCGGAAACTGCGCGAGGCTGCAGGGCTCAAGGGGCGTGAAGCCGCCGCACTACTAGGGACCGACTCAGCTCAGATGAGCCAGATCGAGTTCGGTACGGCAGGGGTGAGCGGGGAGCGCGTCCGAAGGCTTGCTGCTCACTACGCCTGCACCGACGCCGATTTGATCGAAGCCCTAGTGGCGATGGCGACTGATCGGACGCGCGGCTGGTGGGAGGAGTATCAGGGTCTATTGCCCGCTTCGTTTCTGGATATCGCCGAGTTGGAGCACCACGCCACTTACCGGTTCGACGTCGAGTTCCTGCACGTCCCGGGCCTCTTTCAGACGGAGGACTACGCCCGTGGGATCTTCTCGTACCGCGTTCCCGAACTCCCTGAGAAGGACCTTGCCTTGCGAGTCCGTCACCGCATGGCACGCAAGGTGATCATTACGGGCCCCGCCCCTATCCCGTACGAGGCCGTGATCCACGAAGCGGCTCTGCGCATCAGAGTCGGCAACCGGGCCGCCTCGCGAACCCAGCTCATCCGCATCCTGGAACTTTCTGAAGCGGACCACGTCACCGTGCGGGTCATCCCCTTCGACCTGGACGACTTCGGCGGAGCCTGGAGCGGCATGACTTACGCGGGTGGGGCTGTGCCGAAATTGGACACGGCGCTGCGCGACACGGCCCACGGCACGGCCTTCATCGACTCCGAGGCTCAACTTGCTGCCTTTCGAACGCTCTTCCGTAAAGTGGAGGCAGTATCACTCGAACCAGCACGTTCGCGTGACTTCATCCACAGGTTGGCGAAGGAACTGTGAGGCGAGCCGTGACCACCCCTGAGAACTGGCAGAAGTCGTCCTTCTCCGGCGGCGCCGACGGCAACAATTGCGTAGAGGTAGCGAACTTCCACTCCCGAGTCGCGATACGCGACTCGAAGATCCCGACCTGGGGCACGCTCTCCTTCCCGGCTGGAGCCTTCACGGCGTTCATCAGCGACCTCAAAGCCAACCCCGGTCGTGACCTCCAAGGTCCGTAGCGTGCTGAGGGCCGGGATTCCCGGCTGGCCGCCTGCCGATCTGCCCAGGGCTCAGCCGACCTGTTCGAAGACCATCGACCACCAGCTGTCCGGCTGCGCGAACGCGTACCGGTCGCGGGCACGGAGGTATTCCACGAGCTTGTCGGTGTACGGGCCGCGGTCTTGTGGCGCGGCGCGCTCCAGGTGCTTGGTCCGCAGTGCGAAGCGGTACAGGAATTCGACGAGGTCGGCAAGGGTCCGGTTAACGATCTCGGCCTGTGGTTCCTCTCCGAAGGACATGAGAATCACGTAGCCGCGCTCCATGTCGAGGCAGTACCGCATCGCGGGGTCGTCGGTGGGGCCGCCCAGCACGAGGATGCGTGTCTCCTCGTCGCCGACAGCCACCGGCACGACGGTGAAGGGATCAGGGCCCTCCTCGGCGGTGTCGAGGGTGAACAGGACGTCAACGTACTTGGGCACTCCGACGTCGCAGAGCACCTCGGCGTCAGCCTGTGACAGCCCGCGCTCCTCGGCGGCGGAACGGTCCAGCGTGACCACGTGGCCAACGCCGAACAGCTCCGTCATCTCGTCATGGGTGGCCATGCGTCCTCTTGATCCCTTTCGTCATGCACTCGTCCGGCCGGGGCCGGCCATTTCCAGGGTGCGCCGGCGGTTCAGGGGGCGAGACCGGCTCGCCACAGCAGTTTCAGCCAGTCGTCGTACTCCTCCAGATCGTCGTCGACCAGCGCGAGCCGCGCGCACTCCGGAGTGGCCAACCGCTCCAGGAAGAACGCCTCCAGCCCGGGCGCGAGCTGCTCGAAGCGTTCCGCGTCGACCCACTCCCGATGCTCGTCCGGGATACCGAGGACGCCGCCGCCCGCGCGGTCGAGGAAGACCGGTGTGTCGCCGATCAACCCGATGCAGAACAGTTTGTCCGGGGAAAGTGCCAGCGGGGAGTCGACCACCGGCCCGCAGTAGAACTGGTGCTCCTCCGCCTCCTCCAGGCTGAAGAGCTGCACGTTCGGCCCGCAGCTTGCGCCGTCCAGCACGCGACAGAAGTCCACGAACTCCCGCGGCACCCCGTCGGCCTCCGCAGCGGCTGCCGTCTCCTCGTCGATCGTCCCGCCGAGAGTGAACCGGAAAAAGTCGGGGCTCTCCGCCAGCGCCGACCGCAAAGCGTCCACCGTAGCGATCAGACGGGACGATCCCGGGCTCGTGTTAGTCATCTCGCCACCACTTGATGTCGATATTGATCGGATTGCCGTCCGGAAGAATTTTGATCTGCTGGCGTATCTGCTGCAGCGCGTGGGTGAGGGGCGTGACAGCCCCTGGACCCGTAGCCACGAAGTAGCCCGGTGCGTGGACCGGTGACGTCCGCGTGATCGACGACGCTGCTTGGCGGGCTACCCGCTGGGCCAGTGCGCCAGCAGCGACCCGATCAGGTCGAATCGTCACATCGGTCACGCTCAGCCAAGCCCTTCAATCAGATCGTTATCTGAGCTCCACAGGCGGGATGTGCCTTGCGTCTGCGAAGGTCATAAGCTGTCGTGAGATTCGCGGGGGCGCCGGAAGGTGCGCGAGTGGCTGTAGTTGTGCCTCGCAGCAACCTGGGGTGCGGGTCAGTTGAGATGCGGGCTCTGTGCCTAAAGGGCCGGACCACCCATCGTGCTCCCTCGCAGATTGACCTGTGAGAGGGAACTCATGTCTTACCCGACGCCGCCGGGAAGCGGCAATCCGTATGGGCAGCCGCCCCCGCAGAGTGGTTGGCAGCCGCAACCGCAACAGCCCCCGCAGTGGCAGGGGCAGGCGCCCGTGCCTCCCATGCCTGCGACACACCCAGGGGTGGCTCCAGGGACTGTTCCAGCCCAACCGGGGCCGCCTCAGTATGGCGCGCCCTATCTGCCTGGAAACCCTGTGCCCGGGGCGCCGGTGCCCCCCGCGGCTGGGGGTGGCGCTGCTCGCAAGGTCATCGGAAGTCTGCTCGGGGTGTTCGGCGTGCTCGGCACGCTCGGCGGTGGCGCGCTCGCGGCTCACGCGTACAGCAACAGCCGACAGTCGATACCCAACTCTGCCTACGGTGCGGTGGTGTGGCGCAACGAGGGCGTCGAGAAGCTCTTCCCGGCGACCATTGGTGACCCGCCCAACTACACCTACAAGGCGTCGGACAGGAAGATCGCGCAGTGGAGTCGGATGGGTATCTCCCAGGACACCTCCTGCGCCAAGGGGCTGAGCGGCAAGACCAAGGAGACTGCGAAACGGCTCGGTTGCCAGGCCGTCCTGCGCGCCACGTACGTCGATCTCACCGGGGAGATGGTCGCCACCGTCGCAATCATCGTGCTGCCCACCGGCTCGACCGGCGCCCAGAAGATGGGCGAGTATCTCGAGGGCCAGGAGCAGGAGGATGTCCCGGACGCCGCCGTGGTGCCTTTCGCGGTGCCCGGCACGCTCGCGGCGAAGTGGCAGGAGAACCGGCGCAACGGCATGGGCGGATACGGCCTCGGAGACGACACGTTCCCGTACGCCGTCGCCGTCACGACCGGCGCGGTTGACGGCCGTACCTCGGGCAACCTGCCCGGTGACTTCGGTAGCTACGCCGCGAACGACGAGGACAAGATCCCGTGGATGGGCGCGGCCCATGCCCTCAGCGAGATGGTCTACAACAACATCGGGAACCTGGAGAAGTGAGCCCCGCAGTGAAGTTCCGGATCCTACGCGCCACCTGCACCGCGGTCGCTCTCACCGGTCTGATGTGCACGCTGGCCACCGCGCCGGCACTGGCGGCCACGCCGATTGGTTGGGAAGGCACCGCCCTCGCCTTGTCCGCGGCACAACAGCTCAGCCAGGGCGAGGGAGTGACGGTTGCGGTCCTCGACAGTGGTGTCTACGCGAACCATCCCGCCCTGAAGGGCAAGGTCACCACCGGACCCGACTACCGCAAGGATGGACTGAAGGAGGGGGACCCGAAGTGGGGAAGGCACGGGACCGCCATGGCCTCGGACGTCCTCAAGGTGGCCCCGAAGGCCAAGATCCTCTCGGTGCGCGTCATCGACGACAAGCACAAGGAGGAACTCAGCCAGAAGGAGCTGGAGGATTTCCGGAAGGGCAACCCGATCGCCCAGGGGATCGAGTACGCGGTTCAGCACGGCGCCAACGTGATCTCCATGTCGCTCGGCAGTGAGGACATGTTCGGCTCCTACGACAAGGAGGAGGCCGCCGCCCTGGCGCATGCCGCTCGCGAGGGCGTGACGGTCCTCGCTTCGGCCGGCAATGCGGGCGACGTCCTCAACGGGGTGTCGTACCCGGCCGGTTACCCGGGTGTGATCGCGGTGGCCGCCACCCAGCAGAATGGCAGGCGCGCCGAGTTCTCCACGGTGCACACCTACAACGACGTGGCTGCGCCCGGCATCGCCATCATCAGCGCGTCGAACACCGGCGGCTACAGGCCGGTCGATGGCACTTCGCCGGCCTGCGCGCTCGCCGCCGGCGTCGTGGCGCTCATGTACGCGAAGAACCCGAAGCTGACCCCGGCCCAGGTGAACGACGTCCTGATCGCCACCACCCACCGTCCCGCGGGTGGCGGCAGCGCTGTGCTCGGCTACGGCCTGATCAACGCGGCCGCTGCTGTCAAGGCCGCCGCCTCGCCCCCCAAGGACATGACAGGGTCGGTGGCTTACAAGGGCAAGGAGCACCTGGCGACTCCGGACGGCACACCGAAGACCAAGCACGTGCCAATGGAGCAGAGCCTGTGGATGACGGGCCTGGTCGCTGCCGGAGTGGGACTGGCGTTTCTGCTCGGCGGTGTACTCCTCGCTCTGTCTGGTCGGCGCAAGGTCTCGGCGGGAGCGGTCGGTATGGTGCAGCCTCAGGGGTCCTTCACAGGCTGATGCCTCGGCGGGTTTCAGAAAGCTCCTGTTTGGCCGGAAGTCATTGTGGCCTTCCGTTCAGCGGGGGCTTTCGCTTCCTTGACCTACGGGCCATGCGTGGTGCGCTCGCGTTGGCCACAGGCGGTGCCGGAGCTCAAGTCCGTCAGTTATGCGGCAATTTCGGTGTCGGCACGAGCCGGGCTCGAAGGATCGTGCTTCCCTAACGGGCCGACAGACAGAGATTGGTAAAGATCCGCCAATACCTGCAGGTACACGAAGGCGTGTTTTGATGGCCGCCCACGCGGCGGCGAGCAGCTGGTTCGCCTCCCTCTGCCCCAGGGCCCGGCTCAGCAGGGCCGGCCAGTGCGGGGCGGCCCCGAACTCCTCGGCCGCCCGGGCCGCCACGACGAATTGGAAGACGGTCAGGACCTCGATGCCAACGGAAGCCTCAGTGATCGCCAGTGAGACGATGTGCCAGTTCCGTGATCAGGGAGAAGCTGTGGGGGATGAAGGATTCCGGGTCCATCCGGACGCGCTGAAGGCGTACGACAAGGTCATCCAGGACCAGATTGAGCAGATCTCGCGGATCTGGCCGAAGCTGGCGGCGGTGCCGCTCTCGTCGGACGACTTCGGCAAGCTGCCGAACGCGCACAACCTTTACGAGGCGTACCACGAGCATGTGGAGGCCGAGCAGCACAATTTCGCCGACCTGCTCGAGATCCTTCGCCACGCCGGTGACGGGCTCCAGAACTCGGCGACGAACTACGAGAGCCAGGACCATCACATCGACGCTTCGTTCGGAGGCGGACAGTGAGCGGCGGCACTTTCCAGCAGGTCGGCGACGCGTACAAGTGGACGCGGGACTTCATGGACCAGCCGCTGATCCCACTGCCGGAGATCAACAATCCCGTTGCGGACGGCTTGGACGCAGGTCTGGACAGCGCCGTCAAGTGGGCGCTGGACTCCAGCGGGTTGATGGGCATGCTGGAGGAGGTCACCGGCAACCTCGCCGGACTCACTGCGGCCGCCCACGAGTGGCAGGCCCAGGCGAAGGCGATGCGGGCGGTCAGCACCGCTCTGCGTGAGGGCGGCGGCACACTTGCCGGGCAGTGGGAAGGCGTCGCGTCGAACGCGTTCGGCCGGCACATGGGCCAGGTGGTCGAGGCGATCGACGGCACCGCCAAGGACATGGACGAGATCGCGCAGATCATCAGCCAGGCGGCTGCGGCCTGCCAGCTCGCCGAGAACATGATCATTGGGATCATCCGGGAGGCGATCGAGGCGCTGATCGCCTCGCTCGCCGCGATGGTCGTGGTCGACATCCTGACCGTCGGCCTTGCGACCGTTGCCGACGCTCTCGTGGCGGATGCCGAGATCGCCGCGTTCATCGAGCGGGTAGGAAAGGTCTCCGCCGACCTGGAGCGGACGCTGAAGGAGCTGATGGACAAGGTCCGCGAGCTCAGGAAGGCCGGCAAGTCTTTCAGTGAGATCAAGAAAGGTCTCAAGGAAGCCCGGACGGCGGCCAAGGCCGTGCGGAAGATCGGCGGCATGAGCAACAGGCTGGAGAGAGGCGGGAACCTGCTCAGATCCCCGTCGATGGAGAACCTCGGGGAATTCGCTGCCGCCAAGGGCGTCAAGGCCGTAATCGGCGCTGAGAAGGGCGTCATCGCAGGCGGCGTCGGAGCGGTGATCGGTGCCGACGGCCCGATGAGCCCGGTCACGGACGGGCTGAGCAAGGACCCCGCCATCGATGCCGTGGCCGGTCAGCTTGACGGCCGCAAGAACGAGACCCCGTACCGTGTCCCGAAGACGCGCATCGAGGAGGACTTCGGATGAGCGGGCCTCGACTGCGTCCTCGTCGGGCGCGCACAGTGCCGCGCACCCGAACCTCTTCAACGACCAGGTCCGAATGGATTGCCTCCCCCGCCGCTACCTCCCCGAAGGCAGCCTGGACAAGCGCTATGCCGAGCTCCCCGAGAAAGCGCGCCGTCGTCCCCAAGGCCTCGAACACTCCCGCTAGTTGATCCCCTGCACCACGACGCGGGACACGGCCAGCGCAACCGTCGTGGGCGCGGTCGCCCACAAGGGCGGTGCGGGTACCCGCCGCTGCAGGTCGGTGCTCCTGCGGGGGCTCATCTGCTCTTTGAAACTCGTGGCGCCGACATCGCGGTCGGGCAGGATGGTGACGGGTGGTATCTGCGGCGACTGCACGGCCACGATGGCACACGGCCAGTTGCCGTACCTGACGCGTAGCGGGCCCAGCGGCTGTGCGCGCCCTACGGAGTTTCGGCAGGTGTACCTTGCTGCCTCGCATTAAGAAGGTCACCGCGGAAGGCTAGGCCAACGCCGGTGGGAGCAAGGTGCGGCCCCGCACTTCGGCGGTGGCCTCGACGGATAGGCTTGGGTCATGGGCATGATCCGCAGGCTGCTGGGCTTGACGACCGACGACATCGAACAGCTGCGTGAGCAGCGTCTCGCCGAGCACGCAGCCCGCGTCTCGGCCTTCCTCGCACCCGGCGAAACCCTCGTCGGCACCGCCCAGGCCCACCTGATCGGCGCCCCCACACCCCCGGACCGGCTCATCCCCCGCCTGCCGCCGCCCGCATCCGCGCCGGTCGAGCAGGCCAGGGAATCGGGCCTCGCACGCGCCGCGGGTTGGGCGTATGTGGCCGCGCACCCGTTCCAGGCAGCCGGAGAGGTGCTCGGGGACGCGCTCTCCGACGCTCTGTGGTACGTGCCCGACAAGGTCATCGGTCACCTGGCCGTCGACCGGCGCGCCGACTGGTCGACCACAGCCGCGCGGCTGGTCCTGCTGACCCTCGCGGTGGAGCAACTGGACGGCTACAGCGGCAATTTCGTGGTAGCGGCGACAGACCGCAGGCTTCTGGTCCTCGGCCATGCGTACAAGGGCCGTGATCCGCTGTATCCGCTGCTCCAGTACGCCCCCGGTGAGATCGCGTCCGTGCAGATCGTCCCCACCGCGAAGAGCGCAAAGGGTATGGCGGAGCCGCACGTCGACCTGGTCTTCCATGATGGATCGTCAGTCACCGCGGCCCCGGACGCCATCGCCGGCACGCGTTTCGCCGAGTTGCTGTCGCGTCCGACGAACTGAGCGGGGGCCGGACGCATGGGTGGCTGGGCAACGCGAGCGTAGTTCCCTTGAAGCATCAAGCCCTGTGGAAGGAGCGATCGGATCGTGAGAATGACGAGAGACGAAGCCGTCGAGGCGGCCCGTGTCCACCTGCGGGAAATTTACGGAGACGGCCCGCCGGCCATCGTGATGCAGCCAGAACTCTCCGTCGAGCACGACATGGCATGGGCCGTGCGGTTCGACAGTCAGGAGCACCTCGACACCGGGGATATCACCCATGCGCCGATGGTGCGGATGGTCGTCGTCTTCAAGGACGGGTCGTTCGTCGGATTCCCTCCTTCTGCGTACACGACTGAGCAGTCGAAGACGTGGCTGGCCACGGGCCAGCGGCCCAGGAAGCCCTTCTGAGCCCATGAATGTGCAGGGAGTACCCCCATGGTTTCCGGCATGGCGGAACTCCTGTCGGATAGAGGGGGCTTGGCCGGTCGTGACGGCTGGGAGCGACCACGGAGCCCAAGGCTCCCGCGCCTGGCCTACCACCGGTAGGCGTCGATTGAGGTAGTCGAAGCTGTGGCCCTGTCACCTTGACTCGTCCTTCTTGTGCTTACCTCCCGAAGCGGGTCCTGCTCAAAGCGCCAAGTTGCTGGCCCTCAGGGCCGGGTTTCCTCGACACACCCCGTGATGCCACGGTCTGACGTGCACATGCATTCGGCGGGGGAGGGTGTGCATGGCGATCGAACGGCCGGGTGAAGTGGTCTCGTTCCTGTCGTCATCGGTATCAACTGGCCGACAGTGAACGAGGACAACGTCCGCGGGTTTGCCGGTCACGTGCGGGAGTTCGCGCAGAATGTGGAGCGCGCGCACAACGCCTCCAGCGCCACCGTCCGGCAACTCGGCGAAGCGTACGAGGGTGCGTCCTATGAGGCGCTGCTCGCGAAGTGGGCTGCGGTTTCGGACAAACACTTCAACGAACTGGTGCAGGCATCTCATGTGGTGGCGACTGCCCTGGACGTGGCGGCGGATGTGATCGTGGCGATGTAAGTCGAGACGATCGCCGAACTCGTCGCGCTGGCCGCAGCTTTCGTCGCCGACCAGGCCGCCGCGGTGACCACCCTCGGCCGGAGACCGACGCGATGGGCCAGCTGGTCAAGCGCCTCGTGGCACCGGACAGACCACCGACTGTCCGGTACTGATAGTCGTCACGGTGCCGAGACGAACACTTTGCTCTCTCATTGCGTGCTCGGATCTAGGTTCGATGATGAACAGGAGCGTGCAGTCTTGTGATGGGGGCGTTGTGGCGATCGAACTGCCTGATGAAGTGGTGTCGTTCCTTCAGTTCATCGGGGTGAACTGGCCGAACGTCAATGAGGACAAGGTCCGTGAACTTGCCTCGCATGTGCGGGAGTTCGCCGAGAGCGTGGACAACACCCATCAGGACTCCACCGCGACGATCAAGCGGCTGGGTGATCACTACCAGGGAGCCTCCTACGAGGCGCTGCTGGCGAAGTGGGCGCAGCTGTCGAACGGTCATATGAGCGAGCTGATCCAGGCCTGCCACACCGTGGCCACCGCGCTGGACGTGGCGGCCGACGTCATCGTGGGGATGAAGGTCGAGGTGATCGCCGAACTGGCCGTGCTGGCAGCGACGTTCATCGCCGATCAAGCGGCGGCGGTGGCGAC